>JAZUSR010000110.1:0-16698 GCA_045606765.1 Treponema sp. | reverse complement strand
ATTTGGAACAATCTCTTTAGCAACATCAATAATTTGAATATCAATGTAACCACGATCAGCATAATATTTTAATAATGCTTGTTTATCATTTTCAAGAACAGCTTCCTGAAAAGCACCCTTATTAATAATTCCAACTTCTTTTAACTTTAATTGCTTTTTAAGAACTTTAGTTTTAAAGACAGTATTTCCAGAAAAATCAATAGAGGAAATAACAGTATTTCGACCTTCTTTTATATAAAAAGTTAAAGCAACTCCTGATTCAGTTTTAGTTGTATCAAAAGAAACTGTTACATCAGAATAACCTTTTTCTAAGTAAAGATTTCTAATTTCTCGCTCATCAGAAACAGCTTTAGAATATAAATATATATCACCAACTTTCGATTGAACAACTTCACGAATTGGAGAATTTCGTATTTTTGAATTTCCTTTAAAGGAAACAGAAGTAACAATAGGTTTTTCTACAACTGAAAAAGTAATAATTGCTCCGTCACCTTTATCATGAGATGCAAGTGGAATAATTTCATCAAAAAGTTCTAAAGCATCTAAACGATTTAATAATTCATTGATAGAGTCTTCAACTTTTTTTCCAATGTAAGACGATACAAGACCACTTAATTCAGATTTTTTTACAGTCTCAAGCCCATCAAAGGTAATTTGAGTAATTGTTTTATCTAAATACCAATCTTCAGACTCTTGTGCAAACAAATTAAAATTTGCCACAAGAAAAAATGATAAAATAAACAAAACAATATTTTTATTAAAAAACTTCATAAAATTTCTCCAAAAAGAACATTTTAAATAATTTAAATTTAATAATTAAAACTCCACGATAATGTCAGCGATGGAACAAACATTATCTTTTGTCTTGACAAATCAGATAAATCCGGAGCCACACTCCATCTAATATTGGCAATAGGAGATTCCATTTCTAAACCTATTTCAGGTTTTAATACCAAACCTTGCAAAGTAGAACCATCATTTTTTCTACTTTTATCGTAAGCAAGCCGGAACATTGCATCAGCATACAAATCACTTCCCAAATACTTACCTATATAAACAGTTGTATTATCAAAAAAGTTACTAATATTTATACCTTGCCGATCAGAATCTTTTGAAACACTATATTTCAAAGCATTTTGTACAACCATCGTTCGAATTGAAAGTATATCAAAATTAAGTAAATCACGCAATGCATTCTCAACTTTACGCATAACCATTGTTTGCAAAGCATAATCTCCAGTTGCAAGCATAAAAGATGACATATCTGACGAATTTGCAGTAACAATATTACCCAAAAGTTCCATAATTTCTTTTTCACTTTTTGCAGGAGAAGAAGAGAGCTTTGGTGACAATTCAGAAATTCGTTGATGATCAACCGCAAGAGAAATTGTAACGTCATTATCAGATTCATCACGTTCACGAATTTCAGCTCTTAATGAAACAAAAGGATTAATTCCTTCGTCATTTTCAGAAAATTCAATTAAACCTTCTTTTATGTAGAAACTTGAATTTAAATAAATAATTTCACCACTTCTTAATGGAACAGTTCCATCTAAAGTAGTTTTTTCATCCTCTGAAGTATGCGTTACAACAACTTTTGAATCAGGAACAACAAGACCACGCAAAAAAGAACTATAAAAAACTTGAACACGACTTTTCATCGTTACATCAAGTTTTAACTCAACATCATTTCCCTCATTAGATTCTTGTTGATTAAAATTAAGAACCACATCTTCAATAGTCGTAGTACCAAATTCAGCAGTTGTGTCTTTTGCAACAACAGAACCTAAAACAGTAGTAGAATCAACACCAACGCTAATATCTAAGTCAACTTGAGCATTTCCTTTTACATGAATATAATTCATATTTACATCTACTGGAGCATAATAATCATCTACCGTTTTTACAAGAACATTTATTCCATCATAAACTAAATTATTAAACTCTGCAGTAAGAGTAACATCGACAAGTGCTCGACGCAAAACACATCTAGTTTTTGATGTAGCAATTTTATTCTTTGACATGTTAATATAAATTACATCCGTATAGGCATGTTTTTTAAAATATGTTGGAATAGAAAATTCTGCAGGAATAATTTGAAGTTCTCCATCAAAACCACGATCACCTTTGGCTCCTGTAATCTTAAAATTCCCAATTAATTTTCCTTCATAAATTTTTATAAATGAATAATCAATTACATCAAATGCTTTTTTAAGATCAACTTCAATATCATTAAATTTAATATCAGAATTTTTCTTATTTAAATTCTCATCAACTTTTAATTTAAAAGGAACTTTATTATCAATAGCAAGAGACATCAATCCATTTTCCAAAATCGAACCTGTCAGACCAATATTGTTACTTGAAGAAAAATTAGTAATACCATTTTCTTTTCGCATTTTAATAAAAATCGGTTGTGGAGATTTTATAAATGAACCGCCAACTTTCGAACTTGACAAATAAATCTCATAGGCAGAAGGAATTATCTTTTCTTTAGAGTCATTTTGCAAATTTTTAAACTCTAATTTTAAAGGACACGAAATTTCTTTATCTAAGATTCCCATTTTAAAATCACAAGAGAAAAAACCATTCCAATCTTTAAATGAAAAATTAGATTTAATATTTAAAATTTCTTTTTCACCCAATTTAAAGTATGAATCAGATAATTCAAATTCCAAATCAACAATTGACGCAAATAAAGAAAATGAAAGTTCTTCATTATTTACAAACGCGTGTCCACTTGGAACAGAAATTGTTACCATTGGATTTGACAAAACACCCGTAACAGAAATTTCACCATCCATGGTATAATTTGAATGAGTATTATTTACAAACCTACCTGTTCTAAAACTACTTAATTTTACTACGCAAGAAATATAAAAATCTTTAAGCAAAGATTCTTTTGACAAAGCTTTTTTTAATGGATTTGAAATCGTTCCTGTAACGACAACTTGTTCATTGTACAAAGGATCAGAAAGTGAAAAATCGTAATTTGCATCAACGAAATTTTCGTCAAGATAATTGATATTTACAACTCCTGCACCACTTAAATTAGAAGAATAATCTGTGTAGGCAATTTCTTCAAATACAGCACCTTCTTTATTGATATTCCCAACAAATGCAAACATCGGATTTTCAGTTGCAAAAATATCATTAGTCTGAACAATAAATTTTGAAATATTAATATTAATTTTATCTAACACATTATAAAAAAAGTTTGTATCTGCCGAAACAGAAAAAATTGTGTCACTAATTTTAATAGGAAATTCATTAAGCATAAAATTACCCAAAAGATTTTCAGTTTCTTTATCAGAAAAAATCGAAAACTCTAAGCCATAGTCACCAGTTATCGAAATCCAGTCCTTATTTAAAAGACCATTAAACGAATATGGAATTGAGTTAATTTCAACTTGTCCGGTTAAAATCCTTTGAATCTGCTTTAATTCTTGTTCATAAATTTTTTCTGCATGAGCCGAAGCAAAAATCTTTTGGTCATCAAAAACAAGTTCAAAACGATTAAGCTGAATTGTTTCTTTATTTCCATCCATCGAAAAAATCAGCATTTTACTGTCGCTATTTGTATCGGCAATAATTGCAGAAGGAATGTTATAGGAAAAATTTTTATCAAAAGATGTTAAATATATATCTGTAGAAAAAACAGTACTTTTAAAAAACTTTGAAATATCATTTATCAAACCAGCAGTATTTTTATCTAAAAAATACGAAGTTGTTTCTAATAAACTATCAATATACATTCCTTCAAGAGAAACATTAGCTTGAAGATACTTTGATAAAGTTAAATAATTACCATTAAATTTTAAAACCCCAGGCTCACCAGAAGCAATATGAGAATAATCATAAACTTCAAAATCAAAATCATAACTATCATTACTAGGTTCACAGTTTAACTGAGCAGCAGTAAAAACTTTTTGACCAATTAAAATCTCTGGAGAAAAAATCATAAAACCTTTTCTCATAGGTTCTATAAAAAATTCTGCACTAATTGACTGTCCATTTTCTAATTCAAATTTATTAAGGCTCAAAGTTCCCGTAGGTTGAACTGTTTTTAAATTACATTCACCAAGTGCATTAAAATCAATTTTATTTCCGATACATTCAAAGTTAGAAAGAGTTAAAAAATTTTCATTACCATTCAATTTAAACTTTAGATTTGCTCCATCCTGAATAAAAGAACTTGGTATATCAATATCAGCATTTGCAGAATATTTTAAAGCCTTAGATTCCTCATTGTAAAAAAATTGAACATTTGTAGAGATTAAAAAGTTAGAAAAAATTCCTAATGTTGAATTTCGGTCAATTCCACTAACTAATTTTGAAATCATAAAATCATTACAATCAAGTCCAATATTCATCGTATTTTTTAATAAATTTGCAACTACTTCAAAATAAATATTTTGAACTGTAGGCAACATTTTAAATAAAAAAACAGAATCAACAAATTCACTAATAAAACCAATTTGCGAAATAGAATAAGAATTATATTTTGTATTATAAAATTGAATTACAGCAGATGAATTATTTATTTCACCTAATAAAGAACTTCGCAAAAATAAATTTGACGAAATAGAATTATTTTTTATTGTTCCATTCATTCGGCCAAATAATTCAACATTATATTTTTTGTACGAAGCAAGACGTTCAAGATTAGATTTACGAATATCAAAGTCTAAAAAAATTTTTTCCTTTTGATTTTCATATGAAACAATCAAATTATGAACAGAAATATCAAAAGGAATATTAATATCAATTTCTGAAGAACAGAGTAAATCTATTAATGATTTTTTTTCGACCTGCACTGTTTTTTGATTTTTTTCAACTTGATTTTTTAGAGCATAATTAATCCAAGCAGTATTTTTATTTTGAATAATTTTAACATTTACATCTTTAATAATGATTTCAGAAATAGAATTAATAAAATTTCCCTTTAAAATTTCAGGCAAAGAAAAATTTGCAGATAACTTATCAATTAAAACCACAGGTTCATCTGATTGAGAATCTTTTACTACTATACTTTTTATATTAATTCCGGTTAAAATAGAAGGTGACAAAGATGAATATGACACTTTTAAGCCAAAAGACTTATCAAGTGTAGAGTTAAGTTCATTAATTTTAGAACGCATAACATTGCCAAGACTCAAATAAATTGGTCTAATTAAGGCAAAAGAAAGTGCTACAAGAGAAACTAAAATTGATATACAAATACTTAATCTTAAAATGCGATATTTCATCTTTATTGTAGTTACATATAACTAAACAATTATATCAAATTATCGGTACAATTTATAGGACTTTTTATGATATTAAATAATTTTATTGTGTTTGAAGGAATTGATGGAGCTGGGACATCTACACAGATTAATTTATTAAAAAATCGCAAAGAAGCATCTAAAATTGATTTTAGTGCTGAACCAACCTCTACAGAAACTGGTAAATTTTTGCGCCAAATTTTAGGAGGCTCTATAAAAGTTCATCCCAAAACAATGGCTTACCTTTTTGCAGCAGATCGAGCAGAGCATATTTATGGTAAAAATGGAATTGAACACTCAATAAACAATGGAAAAGCAGTTGTAATTGATAGATACCTTTTTTCAAGTCTTGCATATCAAGGAGTTTCTTGTGGAAAAGAACTCCCTCAAATGTTAAATAGTCAATTTCCATTACCTGAAATCCTTTTTTTCTTCGATATTGATCCTGAAAAGTCGCTTCAAAGAATAAATACTCGAGAGACAAAAGAAATCTACGAAACAAATGAATATTTAACAAAAACACGAAATCAATATTTAGAAGTTCTTGAATATTTTAAAAATGAAAAATCAGCAGAAAAAATGAAAATTGTAATGATTGATGCAACTCAATCGAAAGAAGAAATTTCTAAAATAATATGGAGTAACATTTCAAAACTTCCGATATTTAATATATAAGATGAATAAAATTTCAATAAGATTCTTCGCTTTACTCATACTTTTCTCATTTATAAAAATCGATGATATAAACGCGCGAGTTTTAAAATTTAAAGAGGAATTTTATCAATTGTACCACATTCATTACCAGCAATTTCCTGATGATTGTATTCAAAACATCTATTGGCTTGAACAGGCAGTTCGTGCAGATTTTTGCAATCCTCTCTATGCAATGGCAAAAATTACAACAGAAGATCAATACGAAAAATATCGCTACCTTTTTATGATGCATTTAAATTTAAAACTAATTGAACAGCATTTACGCCTTGGCAGAATTTATGACAAAAAAGCACTATATTTTTATGATGCACCATGGAAAGACGAATATAAAAATAATTTACTAAAAACAAAATCATGTTACGAAGCTGGCTATTATTACTGGAAAGAAGCAAACCTCTGGGCCGAAAAAGCAAACATTGGAAAGTTTAGATACCTTTTTATTCAAGAATTACAAAATTTCGAAGATGAAAGAGAAAGAATAGGAACAGGTGAATTAGATTATAAAAAAATTCTTGACAGAGAATTAAAAAGAGTAAATAAAATTCTCTCCGAAATTGAAGAACTTGAAAAAAGTGAAGAATTCGAGAATAAAAAAAGCATTGAAAATATAGAACAAAATCAATAAAATGTTGCTATGAAAAACAACAATTTAAATCTAAAAGAATTAAATATAAAATATAAACCACTTTTTGTTGGAACAAAAAAAACAAAAATTTGCTTTTACGATTCTACCCCAGATATAACGTTTTTGCTAAAATCAAAACAAAAAAAACTTTTTGTAACAGATCAAACAATTTTTAAACTAGATTCATTACAAACATTTTTTAAAAACTTCACAGAACTAAAAACAACAAATACAGGAAATACACCTTATACAATTTATAAAAACGAAAAACACGGACTTATTGTAATACCACAAGGCGAAGAATATAAAACAATCGATACAGTTTTATCTATCATAAAAACTGCATTAGATTTTTCATTAACTAGAAAAGATATTTTTACTGCAATTGGAGGAGGTGTTTTAACTGACATCACTGCATTTGCCGCATCAATTTTTAAAAGAGGAGCATCCTGTGAATTTGTTCCAACAACGCTTTTAGCAATGGTCGATGCCGCAATCGGAGGCAAAACAGGCTGTGACTTTGATAACTATAAAAACATCACTGGAACTTTTTTTCCTGCAAAAGCTTTACATATTTTTCCAGAATTCATACAAACACTTTCTCAAAAAGAATTTATCTCAGGATTTGCCGAAGCACTTAAAACTGCGATGCTCTTTAATAAACACTTATTTGATTATATAAAAACAAACAAAGAAAAAATTTTGAATCGTGACAAAGAAGTAATTTTTAAAATTATTTCTTTTTGTGCAAAAGCAAAAGCAAAAGTTGTCGAAAAAGATTTATCTGAAAAAAATATTAGAATGCTTTTAAACTTAGGTCACACATTTGGTCATGCCTTAGAAAGTAATGCAGGACTTGGAAAACTTACTCATGGAGAATGTGTAGCTTGGGGAATTTCACGCGCTATCAAAACAAGTCAAATTTTAGGATTATGTTCTGAAAAATATTATAGTGAAATTTGTGAAGTTTTAAAATCATTCGGATATGAAACTGCAAACATTCATCCGGCATTTACTGATATTAATAAAATTATCCTAACAATGAAAAATGACAAAAAAAATTCTTCATCTTCAATCAGATTGATTTTACAAAAAAATATAGAAAAAAATATCATCACAGAAGTTTCAGATCAAATTATAAAACAGGCATTGGAATCTTAAAATGAATAACATTGATAGCAAGCATTATTTTGACTGGGCTGCAACAGCTCCTTTTGACACAAAAATTCTAGAAGAATCATTAAACACTTCAATTTTAAATTGGGGAAATCCTTCTAGCATATACAAAATTGGAACACAATCAAAATCTATTTTAAATGAAGCAAGAGAACTAATTTCACAACAACTAAAAGTTGATTCGAAAAGTCTCTATTTTACTTCAGGTGGAACAGAAAGCGACCACATTCCTTTGCTATCAATCTTAAATCGACCAGAAAAAGGAACAATACTAGTAAGTTCAATAGAACACCCTGCTCTTCGTGAACAATGCAATGTCCTTTCGCGACTTGGATACAATGTTTTAAAAATCAATCCTGACAATAATGGAATAATTTCACCAGAAACAGTTTCCTCAATGATAACTGACGATACCCTCTTTATTACAATCATGGCAGTTAATAACGAAACCGGTGCTATTCAACCAATTGAACAAATTGCAAAAGCTATCGAAGAAAAAACAAAAGGAAAACGAAAACCAAAATTTCATGTAGATTATGTTCAAGCTCTTGGGAAAATTCCAATAGACTTAAAATCATCGAATGTAGATAGTGCAGCATTTAGCGCACATAAAATCGGTGGACCTCGTGGAATAGGTTTACTTTATATCAAAGACCCAAAAACAATTGATCCTTTTTTACGAGGCGGTGGCCAAGAACAAAATATTAGAAGTGGCACTGAAAATATTTTTGGAGCAATAGCTTTTTCAAAATGTATTGAAAAATATAACATTACAAATTCAAACGAACAAATGACAAATCGGTATGAACAACAAAAAAAATACATCAATGACTTTATAAAAAAACTTTCATCAATTGAAAAATTTAATCTTATACCAACTGCTCGCCTTGATGAAAAATTCTCCGATGAAAATTATTCACCATGGGTAATTCAATGTGCCTTTGATAAAATTCCAGGACAAGTAATGGTTCGTGCACTTGATTCAAAAGGATTTTACATTTCAACAGGAAGTGCGTGTTCAAGCAGAAAAAATTCACGCCCAATCCTTGAAGCTATGAATGTAAAATCAGAAATACGAGAAAACGCTGTTAGATTTAGTTTTGGTCCTTCCACAACAAAAGAAGCAATGGATGAACTTTTTATCGCAATCAAAGAAGTTTGTAACATATTTAAATAATTTTTACAAATTAAAATCTAAATAACAATTAGTTCTCATCCCATTCAACTTCAACAGAACGAAATTCTCTTGCAGGAATTCTGTTATAAATATAGCAACTTTTTTTGTGAATTGTAATTCCACGAGCTTTAGAAACATATCCAATTATATCATCTGGAAATTTCGGATTACAACATTTTGACATTGTTATAATAAAATTAGTTGTATTACCAATTCGAATTTTTCCAGAATGTTGTAAAGTCGGCTTTTCATTTTTCTTTAAGCCTTTTTTATGTGAACGATTTCCTTTAACTTCCTCTTCAACTTTAGAAACGACTTTAGATTGTTCTCCATTTGTCGAAAGCCACCAATTAATTTTTTGACGAGCCTTATAAGTTACAACATGTTGAAGCTGATTTTCAGTTGGATGACTATTTGGATTTGTAATAATTTCAATAATTTGAGTATTCTTAAGAGGTTCTGACAACGGAATAATTTTACCATCAGCCTTTGCACCACTAATTTTAAGACCAATATCTGAATGAATTGAGTAAGCAAAATCTATCGCAGTTGCTCCAACTGGCAATTGTTTAACATCCCCATTAGGTGTAAAGACTACAATTTTATCTTTTAATAAATTATTCTTAAGTTCATTAAACAAAGCATCATCTGAAATATGTTCTTCACATAATTGTTGAATTTGATTAACAAGAGGCAATGATTTTATATCAACTTTATCGTTAGTACTTCCCTTTTTATAAAGCCAATGACTTGCAACTCCGTGCTCAGCAATATTATGCATTTCTTTTGTACGAATTTGGATTTCCAAAGGTCGCCCCTCAGCCATAACAGTTGTATGCAAAGACTGATATCCATTTGCCTTAGGCATTGCTATGTAATCTTTAAACCTTCCCTCTAAAGGCTTCCACAAATTATGAACAATTCCAAGTAAAGTATAACAATCTGAATTTGTATTACATAAAATTCTCATAGCAAGTAAATCATATAATTCACCAGCTTCTTTATTTCGCTTTCGCATCTTTTGATAAATAGAATAAAAATGTTTTGCACGACTAGAAATTGACACTTCAATTCCAACTTTAGTAGCAGCTTTATAAATAGACTGTTTTGCTTTTTCAAGATATTCAGATCGCTCATCTTTTTTTGCAGCTACAATAGATTTTATTTGTAAATAAGCATCATTATTTAAATATTTCAAACTTAAATCTTCAAGTTCATTTTTTCCTTGTTTAATACCAAGACGATCAGCAAGTGGTGCCCAAACATCTAAAATTTGTTGAGAAATTTGTTTTTGAGTTTGCTCATCAAAAGATTTTAAATTTCTCATAAGATCAACTCTTTCTGCTAGTTTTACCAAAATTACTCGCATATCATTTGCAATTGCAAAAAACATTTTTCTAACAGCATCAGCTTGATCTAAACTTTTTGTATTAACATGAATTTTTGAAATACGATCTAAATTAAGTATTATATTATAAACAGAATCTGATAAATTATTTTTTAACAATTGTTCAGAAATATTATCCAATTTAAAAACATTATGAAAAAAAGATGCTATTACAGCTTCGTAATCAAGATGATAATCAGCTACGATTAAAGCTACTCGATATGGATGTAAAAAAAATGGATTTCCATCAAACGATTCTTTACCTTCTGATAGTTCAACTAAAAAATCCCATGCTAAAATAATTTTTGATTTTTCTTCATCAGTATAAAATGAATATTTTTTTATAAATTCATCTATTAGAATTTTAGGATCATTTGATAAAATTATTTTTTCCATATTAAAATCACTCCACTAAAAAATTGCGATTCTATCGACCAGTATCACGAACATATCCTTTTACATAAGTTTCATCTTTTACACGAAGTAAAGTTCCTTTTGGCAAATCATATTCTGTATAAAGAACACATTTATGACCGTTACAAACCCAATTGCGAATTACACCTGTTTCAGGATCAACTAAAAGCCACTTACCTTTTTCTGCAACAATTGAAACGACATCAGGACTTATAAATTCAATATGAGAATTATAATCAACCATATTCAATGGTTCATACTCATACATAAACCAATCTTTTTGAATTTCAAGAGGAACAATTTTTCTATCAGGATTATTTTCAAAATCTTTCAAACGAGCTTCTTTTGCCTTTGGATGCATAGAATCGAATTCTTGTTGAATTTGATTTTTCATTTTTATAGCAGAATCAAATATAGATTGTTTTTTTTCTTCAGAAATTTTTGAACCGATTGTAGCACTTAAATCATACGCACTATCAGAAGCACCTTGGGTAGTTTTATCAGCATCTGCACGAGAATAATAAAATCCAGTAGTTGATTCACGATGACTTACATTTTCTAATTCATCAATAAATAATTTTGCTTCCTCGTAAGAAATTTTTCCATCTAAAGCATCTAAAGCTTTTCGATATGCACGAGTAACTAAAGCAACATAATATGTACTTTTCATTCGCCCTTCAATCTTAAGAGAATCAATTCCTGCATCCTTCATGTCTTTTAAATGTTCAATCATACGAATATCTTTGCTTGATAAAATTGCAGTAAAATCATCGCCTTCATAAATTGGAAAATATTCTCCCTTTCGAGAATGTTCTTCGATTAAAAGATTTCCACTTTGAGCAATTTCTTTTGCTCTCTCAGGAGTAATTATTTTTTTACAATCATTTTTATATTTTAAATCAAAATCCCAACGACAAGTGTGAGAACAAAAACCACTTTGAGCACTTCGACCTGTTAAAAGAGAACTCATTAAGCAGCGTCCACTATAAGCAATACACATTGCCCCATGAACAAACGCTTCAAGCTCAATATCAGGAACTGCATCTTTAATCTCTCGGATTTCTTTTAAACTTGCTTCACGACCAAGCACAACGCGATTAAAACCAAGTGATTTATACATTTTACAAGCCTCGCGATTAATACAACTTGCTTGAGTACTCAAATGAAGTTCTGCATTTGGAAAATTCTTTTGAATTATTGGAACAATTCCCAAATCCTGAACAATAAATGCGTCAATTGGATATGATTTAAAATAATCAATATCTCGCAAAAAATTATCTATATCATTATTGTGAAAACAAATATTTAATGCACAATGTAACTTCTTTCCAGGAAATTGATTTTTTAATTCAATTACTTTTTTATATTCATCTTCATAAAAATTATCTGCTTTAACACGTAAAGAAAACCTTTTTAATCCAATATATGCAGCATCTGCCCCATAAGCATATGCGTAGTATAATTTCTCTACATTTCCTGCAGGAGACAAAAGTTCCATTTAATTTATTCCTCTGATGTATTTTTTTGCTCAGTTGAAACATTTTTATCTTCTTTTTTTTCAACTGACTTATTTTGTTTTATTGCAATTAATTTTCCAACTTTTTCAATCGCAATATGAGCTTCTTCAATATATTCATCTGCCATCTGAAACATATGAATCATATTTGGCCAAACATCAATTTCACATTCACAACCGGCATTCTTAAGATTATGCTTCAATAATTTTGCATCCTCTAAAAGTATTTCTTTTTCTCCCATTTGAATAAACACAGGAGGAAAACCTGCTAAATTTTCAGTTGTTGCCATAACAGCAGATATTAAAGGATTACTTAAATTTGTTTCATAAGTATAAATATCTGAACAGCGTCTCAATGAATCTCCAGTTAAAACTTCATCTTTTGCTTTTTTATTTGTAATAATTGGTGAATCAGAAGTAAAATTTAACCAAGGTGAAAATAAAATTACTCGACTGATACATTCACGATATCTTTCACGCAAACTTAAAATTAGCGCCATTGCCATCGATGCACCAGAACCATCGGCTGCAATAATGATTTCAGGTTGTTCTGGCTTTTTGGGATTAACAGAATCTAAAGATCTTGCAATTTGTTCCTCAGTAAATACAGATCGAAAAACCATTTGTAAATCTTCAATTCCCTTTGGAAAAGTATTTGCTGGTGCCAATCGAAATTCTGGAATAATAACACGACAAGAAGATGCTGTTGCAAGACTTGCACAAAAGGAACGATATGCTTTTTTTGAACCGCCTACAAAAGACCCTCCATGAATATAAATCATTATTTTTTCTGCGGCATAAACATCAGGCATTAAAAGATCACAGGGAATATTTGCATGTTTATGTTCAATACATTCAACACCATTAGGAAGAATCGGCGTATAAAATGTTTTATCAAGAGTTTTTCTAAAATCTTCAAGTTCTTGTTTTGTAGAATAAACAAGAGTTTTTAACTTTTTAATTGCTGCTTTTCTATCGCGAATACTGTTCATAATACTTATAGTATAGCAAAAAGGTTTAAATTGTGCTATATTACGAGTATGCCTATTAAAATAAAATCTGATTTACCTGCATGCAAAGTTTTAGAAAATGAAAATATATTCGTAATGACTGACAAACGAGCTATTGCTCAAGATATTCGTCCGTTAAAGATAGCAATTGTCAATTTAATGCCAACAAAGGTAACGACAGAAACTCAATTACTAAGACTTCTTGGGAATACCCCACTTCAAATTGAAATTTCTCTTGTACATATGGCAAATCATATTTCTAAAAATGTTGGGCAAGATCATCTTGAAAAGTTTTATATAAATTCAACTGATGTATTTAAACATAAATTTGATGGAATGATTATAACCGGAGCTCCAGTTGAACAACTAGATTTTGAACAAGTTGATTATTGGAAAGAACTCTGTGATATTATGGATTACGCAAGAACAAATGTATATTCAACATTATATATTTGTTGGGGAGCACAAGCAGGATTATACCATCATTTTGGTATTCCAAAATATAGTTTAGAGAAAAAAATGTTTGGAATTTTTAAAAACAAACGTTCTACAGGACCAGATCCTCTACTTCGTGGTTTTGACGATTTTTTTCCTATTCCTCAATCAAGACATACAACTATTCATAAGGAAGATATCATAAAACATTCTGAACTTACAATTCTTGCAGAAAGCGAAGATGTTGGTGTAACAATCGTAAAAACCAAAGATAATCGCGAAATTTTTATGACAGGACACTTAGAATATGATTCAGACACTCTAAAAAAAGAATATTTTAGGGATATCGAAAAAGGTCTTGAAATTAATATTCCTGAAAATTATTTTCCGTATGACAATCCTTCACTTGAACCAAATTCTACATGGAGAAGTATTGCTCATCTATTTTATTCAAATTGGTTAAATTATTATGTTTACCAAGAAACTCCATTTAACTTTGTAAAATAACTGCAAAAATAGGATTTACGTCATGAACATATTATCAACAAAGTCAAAAAACTTCGGAAAAGGAAAATCAATTAGTGTACCAGGCTCAAAAAGCCACACTATTCGAGCATTAATATTGGCTGCAATGAGCGAAGGTACAACCAAAATTACAAATCCGTTAAAAAGCGCCGATGCAATTTCCACAGCAAAAGCAATAGAAAAAATTGGTGCAAAAGTTGATTTTTTTGATAATGACAATTATTGGATTGTTACAGGAGCTGGCAACAACATCCATTTACCTAACGAACCGATTGATGTTGGTAACTCAGGGTCTCTTATGTACTTTATATCTCCAATTTTATCGACATTACAAGGAAAGTGTATAATCACAGGTGATGAATCTATTCAAAAACGACCGGTTGACCATTTAATAGATTCACTTAATCAACTTGGTGCAAAATCAAAATGTATAAAAGAAAAATCTACAACTCCTCCATTTGAATTTACAGGTCCAATCAATAATAAAAAAACTCTCACTACAGATGGAAAACTTTCTCAATACATTTCAGGGTTTATGATGGCTGCATCTCGTCTTGAAGGAACTTTAAACATAGAACTTTCTACTCCCCAAGAAACTCCTTACCTTTCAATGACAAAATATTGGCTAGATAAATACAATGTAAAAAGTTCAATCTCAAATGATTATAAAAAAATCAGTGTAACAGGACCTCTAACTTTAAAAGCAAAAGATGTAACAATTCCCTCTGACTGGGAAGCTGTTGCATTTCCCCTAATTGCAGCTTTAATCGCAAATGAAGAAATTATAATTAATGATATCGATGACTCAAAAACACAAGGCGATGAAAAAATTGTTGACTTATTAATAGATTATGGAGCAGATATCATTTGGGACAAAGAAAATAAAATAATTAAAGTAAATTCAAAAAACAAAAATAATTCAACTTCTACAAAAAAATTTTATAATGTTCTAAATGTAAAAGGTGATAAAAAAGTTATTAGCATGGCAGAATATCCTGATGCAATTTGTGCACTCTGTGTAATTGCATGCTTTGTAAATGGGAAAACAATTTTTACTGACATTGATATTTGTAGAAAAAAAGAAACAGATAGAATCAAAGTAATGACACAAATTTTACAAAATCTTGGAGCCGACATTTGTGATAATGGAGACACCTTAGAAATCAACGGCAACTCGCCTTTTAATTCAGATATGTCAATAAATACAAACTTTAAAATGCATGGTGGACATGTAGACTCTTTCTTAGACCATCGAGTGGCAATGAGTCTTGCTTGCTATGGCTTATTCTTAGAAAATGATAGCGTTATAATAAAAGATGCTGAATGTTGTGATGTTTCGTTCCCTGGATTTTTCGACACAATGAATAATTGCCTTAACGCAAATTTTAAAAAAATATAATTTTATATTTCATAGCAAAATTAATTCTTTTTAGAAATATATATTATCGCTGATAAACAGATTCAATTAAATTTAATTTATTTTTTTCAACAGTTAAATTTTCAATTGAATGACTGTAAATTAGTTTTAATTTTTTATCATAATAATTTACTGTAACATCATATATACTTGGCTCTAAATTAATTCCACCAATACAAATCAACTCTGGAAAATACCTAGAACTTCTAACATCAGCTCGTTCTGTAGCTTCTGTAGTAATTTGAGAAATAATATTCAAAAATCCAAACAACAATTGAACATTTGCATCATCGGAATTTTCGCTAACGGCATCTAAAACTAAAGAACCTGTTGCCTTTGCAATTGAACGAAGCAAAGTTCTTGTATAAATTGCATCATAATGATGTTGAAACAAATCATTCATAATATTTTCAATACTTTCAATCATCTCAAGATAACATTCAAATTCATCGTTTGTACTTTTATCTTTAAAGATAATTTCGATGCAAGAAACTTTTGTATCAGAACATTTTAAAACAGGAAGTGCAAGTTTATAATACGCACCATCAAATGGAATTCTTAAAACTTCTTCTTGTTTTATCGGAGAACGCCCAACCATTGAAATAACATTTACACGAGCCATATTCTTTGGAACATTCAATTCATCTTTAAGACTATCAGGAATATGAAAATTATAAATTGACTTTTGAAAATCGAAAGCCTCAATAATTTTATTATAATCAATCTCTGCTGAATTTAAATCATTTTCAGTTCGATATAAAAGCATACTTAAATATCGAGCAAAGGCACTATTATGAAATTTTATCTTATTATCAATTTGATTTGAATCATAATAATTATAATCATTCTTAAGTTGAATCTTTGCTTCATCAATTAAAGCTTGATATTTCACACCGACAAATTTCATTTTATTATCAAAGCGACGAATTTCAACAAAGGCATCATCAATTTTATTAAGATGAATATAATTTAAACACATGAAAATATTAGTATAAATATCTTCATAAGTTTCCCCTGCGTATTCTACAATATTAT
>JAZUSR010000109.1:0-2055 GCA_045606765.1 Treponema sp. | reverse complement strand
TTCTGGAAAGGAAAAAGGCAAGATGAATTCAGTCAATATTATTGGAAGAATTGCAAGTGATGTCTTGAAATTTCCAGTTGCTAAATTCAACAAAAATGTCATTAAATTTGTGCTTGCTTGGGACAATCGAACAAGAAAGACAGATGGAGTGAAAGATACTTACTTCATTGATGTTGAGGCTTGGGATGTTGTTGCAGACAGAATTTATGATACTTGTCGAAAAGGCGATAGAGTTGCCATCTCTGGTCATCTCGAACAGGCAAAGTTTACTCGAAAAGATGGGACAAAGGGAAGCATTATCAAAATTGTTGTCTCTGGTGTTGAATTCTTATTTGACAAGCGAGAAAAACAATCTGATCCAATAGAAAATCTTGAAGAAGATGAGCAAGATTATGAATGGCCAGAAGATGACACACTTCCAATGTAATCAAATTATGATACAATAAAATTGTCGGAGATATTGAACAACATTTTCAAAAGACAATGATAGTAGAGTGGGTAGAGAGCATTAGGTTGCGCCACCATTGTCTCGGATGTCGTAAGACTACTCGACCGAATTGAGAATGCAATATCTCCCACTTCAATGGAGTTAATAGTCTCATTTGAGTGCAATTCTCAAAAACTCCACTAAATAAAAAGGATTTAATTATGAATTTAATAGAAATTATAAGATTATTAGAAGAACAAGGCCACGAAGTAGAATTTTCACATAGAAAAGATGGTGGTTATATCATTCGTAAAATTGATGGACAGCATTTTACTGGCAAATCTGGAAATGTCATTGCAAGAAGAATAACAGGGCAAAAACTTTCACAAGCAAGAGAAATTCAACTTGCAAGGATTAGAACTCCAAAAGGCAAAAGACAAACGAAATTGGAAGAAGTTCCAGAAGATGTCAAAAGAATGTTGAGAAAAGTTCAAACTTCTTGGAGAAAGAAACATCCAGACATTAGAGGCACAGCAACAATGAAGAATGTCCGTTGGTTTCTAAAAACTCACGGAAAAGAAGCAACAATGCTATCTCTTGACAAATCTTATAGATATTCACAAGGTTTTGCTTATATTGACAATGTAAATCACTTGATCGAGAGAATTAGATTAGATTTATCCGTTGAGCCATCTTCTGATATGGAAGAAGTCATTTCTTTAATTGAAAGCAAGATGATGATGTTTAAAGAAGAATGGATTTCTCCTTGTTATCAAGCACTTTACGACTGGGAAAAAGGGGCAATTTCTGACCAAGAATGCGCAAGACAAATTCGAGCAATTATTAGTTAATTATAAATTTTTGAAGTAAGGGGAGACTTCAATGATCCATAGATTAGGAAGAAAAAAATATAAATGTTTTGGTTTCGACCTTGAAAGTCATAATGATAGCGAAAGCATTGCTAATAAAAAGACATCAATGTGGTTGGGATGTTTTCTTGATGAAAACTCAAAGATAGATGATGAGAATTCATATTTATACTCGATTGATGACTTACTTCAAAGATTAGAGGCAGAAAGCACTCCGAAACGAAGACACAATGAAAGAATTCCAATTAAAAATGTTGCTATTTGGATTTATAACTTTTCTTTTGAATGGAGTTTCATTCTTCCTGTTCTTATTCAAAAAGGGTTTAAATTTAAAGAGAAAATCGAAGCAGATGATGAATTTGTTTATAATTCAGTTTCAACAAAAACTTGTTCATCAGTATGGTGCGCACAAATAAAATTTCATAAGAAGTCTGGAATAGTTGTTTTTCGTGATTTAGCGAAGATTTTTGGTGGAGGTTTAGGGAAAGTAGCAAAGGCATTTAATTTGCCCACGCAAAAGGGCGAAATCGACTACACATTAAATCGACTTCATAATCACATTATTACAAAAGAAGAGAAAGAATATTGTTTCAATGATACGAGAATTATTATTGATATTCTTCTTGAAATGGTTAAAAGAAATGACAAAGAATTTTTCAATGCTGTTTCAATGGCAACATATTCAATTAAAAAGATGATTAAAACTGGCTGGCCAAGAGCAACAAAACCATATAAAGAATTTAGAAAGGTTTATCCAGA
>JAZUSR010000108.1:0-3765 GCA_045606765.1 Treponema sp. | reverse complement strand
CTAAAAACTCCATTGTATACTTTCCCAATTGCATAATATCCATTTGAGTTAATTAGTACTGTTAACATAAAAGATTTTTCTTTTATTTTTTGTTCACAAAACACAAGTCCAAAGCCAGCTTCTGACCTTCCACTTTCTTTTGTGACTTCAACAGAGATTTCTTCAAAAGTTTCATTTGCATTTACATTTGGAACAGCCCAAAGAGTATATCCATTTGCTGTTAAATAATTTGTATCATTTGTTTCAAATACAAAAGCATTACTTTCTTCCTCTTGTTGAAACATCGTGCTTTGTTCTTCTATGTAAGTATGTTCTGGTTGGATTGGTTCTACTAATTCTGTTGTTTCAAATGGAGCAAGCTCACATGATGCAAAAATTATACTTACAATAAAACCTATTAATATTTTCCCGTATTTCATATTACTCTCCATACTATTGATATTTAATTATTTGATTTAAAGAAACTGTATATTCTATAACTGTACTAACAGTTCCAGAACTAAATAATCCTGTTGTTTCTGGAAAAATCTTAAAATAAAAACTCTTAGTTTTATTACTAGGATTTTTTATCTGATGAGCTTTTTGATGTTTTACAGAATTACTACTTTCTTCTAAAATCTGTATTTTTAGGTTTGTCGGAGCACCCTCAGTTGTGTTTATAAGATTTTTTTGGCTTATAATGATTTCAGCCGTTCTAGTTGGCGGTATCGTTACGTAAAACCAATCTTCATCTAAAAATGTTTTTTGTTTTGTTTGATAGGTTACGCAAGGTAAATTACAAATTCGATCAAATTCAAGGAATGTTGCTTCTTCTAAAACATTATTTGGCTCACAGTAATCTCTTATAGTTTCAGATGACCATCCAAATGCATAATCCTTTCCAGTAAAATATGCAGTTCCACGAGTTTTATCTAATCTATAAATATAATTTGTATTATCTTCTAACTCTTTATCTATAAAACTAGTTTCATTTCCAGTGTAAATACAATCCCAATTACTAGTATTATCAAATGACCTCATAAGATAATATTTATCAGCAGCATCGTCTTCCTGCCAAGAAAGATATACAGTATGCTCTTTCGAAAGAGAATCTGCTTTTGGTACATCGTCAAAAGGATCATTTATATTCCTAAACAAAATTTCATTGAATGCATTGTTATAACAGGAATTCAACATACACACATAAACAATTATCAACTTTAAAACATTTTTATTTTTTTTCATCTTCGCTCCTTAAAAATATTGAATGACGCTCCAAGGCACGGCTTTACAGATACAAATCCATCTCCTAACATATGAAAATCAAAAATAAGTTCTGCAAATAAATTTATTTTTTCATTAAGATTAAACTCATAACCTGCAATTGTTTCAAAAGAAAAAATATTCTGATATAAAAACTGTTTATCTTCATATTTAGGTCTTATACTCATAAGTTCTGCTTCATAGGCAAGTCCAAAGCCCAAATATAAAGAATTTCTTTTATCAAAATGCATATGTAAAAGAACAGGAAAACTGACTGCTATTGTGTTTAGAATAAGAGGATATGTTTCCTTTTTATTAATTCCTATATTCCATGAAAGATTTGTTCTAATTGAAAACTCAAAAAGTTTTTCTTTAAATATTATGATTGGTTGTGGAGGATAAAACTCTACACCTGTGCTTAATCCTGCAATGCCCAGAATTTTGTTTCCCCACTTACTATCTATTGGTGTCCAATAAAAAAGAGCAGCCGGAATATTCAACTCCATTTCACGAGTTTGTTCTTTTTTAATTTCGTCTTTATTAAGCCCTGTTATTTCTTCGATTTCAAATAAAATATTTTGACATAAATTATTGATTAGCCTTTCATAATGCTCAATATTGTCACTTGCAAAAAAATCTTGCTTTATCTTTTTTTCATTTGAATCATATAATTTAATTTCTGCAAACCAGTTTTTTTCATTCTTCTTTATAAATCCATAAATTAAATAATCTACTTTTTCATTAACACATATTTTATTTGCATCTATTATTGTCACCGGGATTCCATACATTTCTTCATTTAATAAAGAAAAACTTATTACACCTTCAAACCAATGTTTTTCTAGTTCTGATTGAATTGCCTTTGAAGGATTAAAAGGAGGTGTTACTTTATTGCCAGAACCATCAAAAACCGAAATTGGAGCTATTTTAATTTCAGATGAAAAAGAAAAATATGAAAATAAGAAAAAAGCTGTCAAAAATAAAAGACTTTTTTTATTCATTTATTCCTTCCTTTTCTGCAAAAATAGATTTTTCGATATTAATAATCTCATCATCTGCAGCAGAATTTTGTTTGAGAATTGTAATGTCTGATAAAATTTCTTGATAAGAAGAACTATCTGCTCGATTTTGATAATAACGACTCTTAGCTTTGTAGCACCTACTTTCCATATCGTCTGTATTAATTTGTGTTATTTTTTTAAATTCTTCGTATGCTTCTGAATATTTTCCCTTTTTGTACAACACAAGTGCATTGTTCTTTGCCACTATAATGGCATTATCTTTTTCTGCAGTATCAATAGTTTTATTTTTTTGTTCTTTGAGTATCGCATCATAAGTTTTGCTCATTCCCACTGTTTTTAAAAATTGTTCGTTTGTTTTTACATTCATTAATTCTAGTTCTTTGTGGATATCTTTTATAAGGGTATTATTTTTGTCTTTATAATCTTCAAGATTTTTTTCAAAACTAAGTGTTTTTTCACCTAAATTCTCAATTACATTTTTTAAATTCATTACTTGATCAATCAAAACAATATGAGAAATCATTAATAAGAAACAAAAACTACTAACCACTATTAATTTTTTATTCATCTTTTTTACCTTTTTTTAATATTACATCACGTAAAAACACCCAATCTTTTCTTTCTTCTATTTTCAATGCCTTAGAAATCATTTTGTTTGCATTTTGCAAATCATTTTCATCAAGAAATTGTTCTGCCATCTCTGCATAATATGAACCTGTTCCCATTTTTACATATAGAACAAAACCTGGTTTTATTGCCATTTTTGTTTCAACAGTTTCATATCCATTTTTTTCTGCTCGAACCATTACCTCTTGTTCTTTATCACAAAAAAATGTTAATCGACCATATACATCTGTCTGACCAATTTCTTTATTATCCATAAAAATTTTAACATTCATAATCTCACTATTTTCATAGTCATAAACCATTACATATACAGAATCTATTTTATTCTCTGGAGTACTAGCACATGAAAATAAACAAAAAACTAACAATAAAATAATTCCCGTAATAACTGATTTATAAAATTTCATTTTATCACCTCATAATATTCCCCACGAATTTTGGCTGTGTAACCACTTCCTGTCTTTATACAACAATTCCCATCAAGTTCAGATTCTGTTAACTTAAGTTTATATATATTTCCCATTTCATTATCTTTTACCATTACCATAGTATCCCCATGAATTTTTGAAAGTCCTATATATGCTAATTTCTTTAATTTACTTGCCTTTTGTGGTTGAATTGTTTTTTTAATATTGCTTACTTTTAATACAGGTTTATTTGTTACTGTATGTTTTACACTTGGAGTTTTATAAAAAAGTTTATCTATTTCATCAAGTTCAATTTTTTTATCAACATATTCAGCAAATTGATTATTATCTTGCTTAAATTCAATTCCAGAATCAAAAACTATTGTTGTTTGAATTCTATTTCTATCATTGCTATTAAAAATTTTTAGTCTCTTAATATCAATTAAATTGTCCTCATTATTTTGAAT
>JAZUSR010000107.1:0-5887 GCA_045606765.1 Treponema sp. | reverse complement strand
AACAATGTAAAATATCTAATGTAACTATCAAAATGAAATTTTTTGAAAGAAAGTCAAAAAGATATGATTTAAAATTTAATTATAAAACTAATACAATAACTGCATCCGGGGAAAGTATGCATTCATATTTTACAGATATAGTTAATTATTTTTATCAAACTAGTTTCGAATAAAATTAGGAAAAAAATCCAAATATAGACAGTAAAGAAAATTGGTCAAACAAAATCGATTTATCAACAGATTCTTTATACGTAGATAGTGTAAAATTTTGAACAAATAAATCCTGCTAATTCCTTTCCTACCACTTCCAAAAATCAGATTTTATCTACATTATCCTCTTGAAACAAAATGTTTCATTGGTCCATTCAAATTATATATTTCTTTTTTCAAAAACTCAGGATAAATAATTACATTTTGCAGTTCTTCAATAGGCAACCAGCCTATAACTACATTACAATTATCTTTTTGAGAAACAAAATCTCTTGTATCAGGAATTTCTTGATTTTCACATAATTCTACCAAATAATAAAAGGCAATATTATGAACTTGTTTTTTATTCCACTCCCAAAAACATTCTTCGCTCCATAAAAGACGATTGCATTTGATTTTTACACCAATTTCTTCCATTATTTCACGAATCAAACCATTTTCTAATGTTTCACCTATTTTTACATGACCACCTGGCAAAGCGTATTCATTTCCATTTCTATCTTTTTGTACTAAAATTTTATTATCTTTTACTAAAACAGCAACAGTTCTTAACTCGCAAATATATTCATCTGTTGAAAATAACCAATCTTTTTGCATATATTATATACCTCTCAAAATAGGATTTTGACGCTCCGACAAACTAAAATTTTCAAGCAAAATTAGTTTATGATTCTTTTATTTTTTTCCACTCTTCACGCGTAATAGCATAAGCATAAGAAATTGTATTTTTAGGGTCAGGATATTCCTTTACCTTTTGCATTCCATTTGCTATAGCAGTTGAATATGAACCTACATTTGTATATTTCATGTAAGAATAAATTATGTCGTATTGTGTATTAAGAAATACCCAATCTCGTACTGCTTTGGCAGCTTCTTTTGCAAATCCTTTTCTCCAAAATTTTTTATTAATATGATAGCCTATTTCTGGAAGCAGTTCTCCATCAATATCCTGAATGGTAATACCACAATCCCCAATAAATTCTCCCGTTTCTTTTAATACAACTGCCCAAAGTCCAAAACCATACTTCTTATAATTATCCAAATTCCAATTAATCCAATTCCTTGTTCTATCTTCATCAAAAGGGGCTGGATAATGTTGCATAGTTTCTGTATCAGATAATATCTCAAAAAGTGCATCAAAATCTTCTTCAACATATTCTCTTAAAATAAGTCTATCTGTTTCAAGTATCATTTTTATTTCGTCCGTCAAATTTAAATTTTTCTAACTGTTTTACAAACTTGGAATTTTTTAATCCCAAATTGCTTCTTCACCTGTAGCTAATTCTCCCCATTTGCTTGCCCAACTTTCTACAAAACAAGAAGTATACCGAAGTTTTCTTTCTTTGCGAAGTTTATCAAAATAAGGATGGCTTCCCCATACAAGTGAAATAATCCCCAAAATTAAAAACAGCGGGCCAAGTACAATGGACTGGATACAATGACCATATTCATGCACTCTTATTTTTTCTGAATCTTTAATTTCGTCATTTGGTGTAAAGATAAATAGTCCCAAACTTAAACCGCTACGAGAATTCCACCTAGTATCAATACAGCCACGATAAATCTTGTGAGGATGAGCTTTTAGTTTTAGAAAAAAGAACAAACCTACAAGGCTCGGAAAAAATCCCCACGTACACTGAAGGAAAATAAATAAGATTTTTTTCATATGATAACTCTCCTAAAAATTCTATTTTTCTAACAACCATTCCAAAGCATTTTTTTCGGAATATAATCCAAACTTTTTACAAAATCAACAAAAGATTGGAATATATTCCTAAAACTTTTATTAATATCATTTGCTACAACACAAAAAAATGTGGAAAAAATACACAATTTTATGAAAACTACCGAATATGTTCCCTAGAAACATCAAGCATTTTTTCAAGTAAATATATTTCAGAAAGCCCCGCATTTTGCGCAACTTTTATAAATCCTTCAAAAAAATCGATATTATATCCTATAGGATTTCCGTGTAAAAAATGTACATGCACGTCTTTCATAATTTGATTCTTCATTATTTTCATCTCTCTGTCTGTTCCGTCAAAAATCAGAACTCATACTTTGTTCCATTATTAAGTCCGTTAACTTAATTTTAAAATAATCGTTTCCAAGTCATTTACGAATAAATCATAATCTCTATTGTCATCATCATAAAAAATTGTAGCCATTCCCATTTTTCTAGGGATAATCAAATTTTTCTCTGTATTATCAATAAACAAACATTCACTGGCACTTATATCTAATACATCTAAAACATATTTGAATATGCTATCACTGTCCTTACCCGAATGCAAATTTGCAGAAATTGCAACAACATCAAAGTATTCCTCTAATCCTCTATATTCAAGGATTGTGCTAATTCTATCAGATTTGTTCTCTGTTATCATTCCAACAAAATATTTTTCCTTTAATTCTTTTACCAAAGTAATCATCTTTTCATCAAGGCGAGTCGCTCTAAAAGAATCAATCAAGATATCATAATCAATATTATGTCCTAAGGATTTGCAAAAGTCTTGCCATATTTCTAAATGTGTCGTTTCTCCTAACAACAACTGTTTATTATATTTATAATAGCACGCTTTCACATCTTCTAATGGAATACCACAAATATTGGAAAGATAATTTGTTATTGATGTTGAACCTGTTTTATCTATTGTCAAAACTCCATCAAAATCAAATAAAACTGCTTTTATCATAATCATTTCTCCTAATACAAAATTTGTTATCATCCCTTCAACTTATAATTTTTTCCACGAAATATATGCGCCACATTCATTACTCGAAGGGATTTCACGGGTTCCACCATAAATTACTGCTGTATTTTTAAAATCAAGTCCTATAACATTTTTGGCCTTTTTGATATTTGAAAAAAACGCAGAATTCATCGTTTCACTTGCTTTAATTTCGTAAGCATAAAGTTCTAATCCATTTTCTTCTATTATATCTATTTCAACGCCATTACTATCTCGCCAGAAAAATAATTCATCAGTTTTACCTGCAAAAATCCGTTTTTTAATTAATTCTGAAACAATGAAATTTTCAAATAAAGCACCTCGCATATAAAAGTTTTCAATTTGTTCGCTAGAAGTTATTCCCAATAACGACGAAACAAGTCCTGTATCATAAAAATATAATTTAGGATTTTTAATAACACGTTTTCCAAAATTTTTATAATAAGGTTTTAATAAATAAATAATATAACTAGTTTCAAGAACAGAAAGCCAACTTTCGGCTGTTTTTCGTGTAATTCCTGCATCTTCTGCAAGTTGCGAAATGTTTAATATTTGAGAACATCGACCAGCACAAAGTTTTATAAATCTTGTGAAAGACGAAAAATCACTTATGTTACGAAGTAAACGAACATCTTTATCAACATAAGTTTTTATATATGAATTGTAGAAATCAGAAGGTTCAATATGTTGATCATAAATTCGAGGAAAACTTCCCGTATAAAGCATTTCATTTACTGAGGCAGGAAGCAAATTACAAGAATTCAATTCTTCTACAGAAAAAGGTGCTAAAGTTAGCAAGGCTGTTCTCCCAGCAAGACTCTGACTTATTGATTGCATTAGCAGCAAATTATGACTTCCTGTAAGTACATACATTCCTGCTTTATTTACAGAATCAACATGAGTTTGTATATATGAAAGAAGTTCTGGAACTTGTTGAATTTCATCTAAAATTACTTTTTCATTATAAACGGCAATAAAATGTCTTGGATCTTCCTTGGCCATCATTCTTATATCAATATCTTCAAGGGAAACATATTTATAATTCGGTAACAAATTTTTTAAAAACGTTGATTTTCCACATTGGCGACAACCTGTTATTGTTACTACAGGAAAAGAAAGTAATAGTTTTTCAAGTTTTGATTTTATGGTTCTTTGTATAATCATATTTTTATTATACTACATTTTATGTAAATTGCATACCTAGGTATACAATTTACATAACTTTTTTTTTATTTTTCCAACATCACTACCTGTAAATCATTTTTTCAAGTAAATATATTTCAGAAAGCCCCGCATTTTGTGCAACTTTTATAAATCCTTCAAAAAAATCAATATTATATCCTATAGGATTTCCGTGTAAAAAATGTACGTGCACGTCTTTCATAATTTCCTCTCAAATTTTGACACAAAGTATTCTACAAAATTACGACTTATAAGAAGATTCCTTTATCGGCGTATAATAATCCATTTGTTCATAGCCCATAATTTTTTGTGCCGCTGGGGAAGTAATAATATTGCCTAATTCAGGACGAGATGAATCACGTTCAAAACCATTTTACAATCTGGCATTTCATATATTCTTACATTTTGCATTTTCAAACCTCATTTTGTAACATTTTTCTAAAACAAATTATACGATTAGCTTCTTCAAACCCCATTGCCATATGAAATTTGAAACTAGCCAAATTTTCTAGTTCACAATCACTTGCAAACTCTTTGCATCCAATTTCTTTTGACCATATTTCACAAGCATAAAGAAGTTCTTTTGCATATCCTTTCTTTCGATATTCTTCTTTTACAAAAATTCCTTCCAAATATCCGACTGGAGAACTTTCTGTTCCTTCAACGTAATCTGTTCTCAAACTACACTGTGCGAAGCCAACAGGGATTTCATCAACAACTTTAATAAAAAAAGCAGATTGTTCGTCATTCAACGTTTTCAAAAACTCTGTTTCCAATTCATTAACAGTATTGTCATCCCACATTTGAACAGCCATTTCCGCCAAAACACGACTATCACTATTTGTTGCTTTTCTAATCATTGTGATACCTCGTAAAAAATGAATATTCTTAGTTAATTACTCAATAAATTCATACCAAACATTTTATATCTGATTCCAACAGAGCGAACCATTTTTTCTGTTTCAATAAAATGTTCAATTTCTTTTTGTGACATCCATTTCCAGTCGACTACTTCATTTTTATCTAATATTATTTCTTCTTCTGAAAAATCTTTTTTAACTACATAAATGTCCATAAAATAATTTTTGTGTTTATATACATCGTGCAATTCAAATTCTGATTCATTTAAGCAAATTCCTAATTCTTCTTTTACTTCACGAGCTGCTGCCACTAATGTTGTTTCTCCTGTAAGAACTCCTCCACCTGTGAATTCCCATTGGCCGCCAGCCTTTTTGTCTGGATGTCTTTGTGTAACTAACATTTGATTTTTTGAATTCACAATCCAAACTTCACAGCATACATAAAATTCGTTTTCTCCAAAAGGATCGCCTCTTTTTATAGTTTTCCCTATAGGGTTTCTGTTCTTATCATATACATCCCAATATTCATTCATGATTTATCTCCATATATTCAAATTTATTTAATTCAATTTCTTTTTATCTTATCCATTTCTTTCATCAAATGGCCGATTAAATGATCCGATTTCTATCAAGTTGTTTTCTGGGTCGGCGATGTAACAAGTTCGCTGCCCCCAAAGTTCTGTTTCTGGAGGCAAAACAGATTTTGCACCTTTTGAAATGGCTTTTTCGTAAGCACTGTCTACTTCTTCAAAAGTGTCTACATAAAGTGCAATTTCAAAATGCCCGTTTAAGCCTTTTATGTATTCGTATTTTCGGCTTGTCATTTTTTCAAAATCTTTTCTGCCGTACAAAAGAAACAAAGTTCCATCTTTTATAAGATAAACATTTGAAGTATCTTCAGCT
>JAZUSR010000106.1:0-18564 GCA_045606765.1 Treponema sp. | reverse complement strand
GTATGATTAGATTTAGATAAATTCATTTATTTATAATTTTATTTTCATTTAGCAGTATTTATTTATTTGCAGATTCATCTCATAAAGTAAAAAAAGGTGAGACATTATATTCAATTGGAAAAAAATATCAGATTACTGTTTCTGAATTGAGAGCAGCAAATAATTTGTCTGAAAAAGATGTAATTAAGGTTGGTCAAAAATTAGTAATTCCATCTGCAGATATTGAAAATGCTGCCACTTTGGCTAGTGATACAAAAAATAATATTAGCACCAAAAAAACTGAAGTTTATACAGTAAAAAAAGGCGACACTTTGTATGGAATTGCGAAAAAATATGACATTAAGGTTGCTGAATTATTTTCGTTAAATGGAATGAGTTCTAAAGATGTTTTGAAAGTTGGACAAAAAATCAAAGTTCCTGCAAAAAATTCAGAAGATGATTTACCAAATATTAAAGATTTAGATCCACGAACATATGTTTCAAAAACTACAGAACCTGGATTAAAATGGCCTGTAAAAAATCCGACTGTTACCTATGTAAAGGGAAAGGTTAGTGGGGTTCAGTTGACTTCAGAGGCTAAAGAAAGTGTTACAAATATTCGTGCAGGTACTGTGGTTTTTACTGGTGCTTATCGTGGTTTTGGAGAAGTTGTTTTTGTTCAATCGAAAACAGGTCTCGTTTATGCGTATACAGGGTTAAGTTCTTCAAAAGTGAAAAAAGGCGATTATGTTGTTTTTGGTGATGTACTGGGAAAAGCTGGAATTGATTCTATGAGCAAAAAAAATGGAATTAAACTGATGGTTATTCAAAATGGTGAATATATCGATCCTGCAAAGGCGCCTAGAGGTTAGCAGCGCGTAAATTACAATTCTAGTAATGAGCTCGATTCTTGCGCGCTGTTCAAGTTTGTAAAACAAACTTGATGTAGGTAGAGGGTTTGTGGCAGCGCGTAAATTACCGTTCTAGTAATGAGCTCGATTCTTGCGCGCTGTTCAAGTTTGTAAAACAAACTTGATGTCAGTCGTATTTGCAGCGCGTAAATTACAATTCCAGTAATGAGCTTGATTTTAATGTTTTTGAATAGATTTTGTATCGCTTAAAGTTTTTAAAAATACTTCCATACAAACTCTTGCATCGTCAAACGCACGGTGAGCGTCTGTAACTTCAATATTCATAAGACGGGCCATTAATTGTAGATTATATTTTCCCAAAAGAGGATATGCCCAACGAACAAAAGTTAAAGTATCTAAAGCTTTATTTTTTAATGCAGGAAGCTTAGTTCTTGCCAATTCTTCAGAAATAAAATTTAAATCAAAATTTACATTGTGAGCGATTAGAATTGAATCTTTCGCAAATTCAGAAAAAGAGACAAGAGCATCAACGGCTAAAGGTGCATCTTTTACCATTTCATTGGTAATATGATTAATTTCTGTACATTCGGTAGGAATTGATCTTTGAGGATTTATTAATGTCTCGAATTTATCGATGACTCCAGATTTATCAAATTTTATAGCTCCGATTTCGATAACACGATCTGAAGTTGAATTTAAACCAGTTGTTTCTGTATCAAAGGCTATAAAAGTTGCTCCAGAATCTAATAGACTCTGGAGTTTTCTAAAATCATCGATTATTTTATTTTGCGCCATCGAGAATTGATTTGATTTCTTGAGCGATTGCATCACAAAGTGCGCCAGCTTTTTCTTTAGCACTTGCAAGACACTTGTCACAATTTCCTTCTAATGGCATTGTGCTGTTAATATAGAACTTAATCTTTGGTTCTGTTCCAGATGGACGAGCACTTACAATTGTTCCACCTTCAAGGAAGAACTGGAGAACATTGCTTTTTGGAAGATCAAATGGCTTTTTATCTGATGGATTTGCAGGATCAAAAACAATTGAGTTTTGAACATCTCTAATTGATGTAACTGTTTTTCCACCGAGAGATTTAAGACCTTCTGTACGAAGCTTTGTCATGATATTTGCCATAGTTTCTTTTCCTGAAGAACCAGGGAAGTTTTGGCTAATTGCTCTGTCTTCAAAGTATCCGTATTCTTTGTACATATCGTTAAGATGTTCGAGTAAACTTTTTCCTTTTGAACGCCAGTATAAAGTCATTTCAGCACAAAGGGCAGCAGCAGAAATTCCATCTTTGTCCATTACTTCTTTTTCAACTTTGTAACCGTAACTTTCTTCAAGGCCAAATACATAGTCTCCAGTATTATTTGCTTCCATTTGAGCTTCGACAGCAGCAATCCATTTAAATCCTGTAAGACATTCAACCATCTTAACACCGAATTTTTTACAAATTGCATCACCAAATGGACTTGTTACTATTGAACGGATTACAACAGGATTTGCAGGCATGGTTCCTAATTCTTTACGACTTAAAAGAACATATTCAATGAGCATTGCTCCCATTTGATTTCCAGAAAGTAAAACCCATTCACCATTTTCATCTGGGAAAGCAGTTCCAAAGCGGTCTGAGTCTGGGTCAGTTGCCATAACACAGTCAGCTTTTTCTTTTTTACCAAGTTCAACAGCAAGTTTTAAAGCAGGAGCTTCTTCTGGATTAGGTTTTTCAACAGTAGGGAAATTGCCATCTGGTTCGCGTTGTTCAGGAACTGTAATCACTTTAAGTCCTAAATCACCAAGAACTTTTTCTACATGCATTGCACCAGTTCCGTGAAGTGGTGTATAAACAACTTTAACTTCACTTGCTTTTTCCTTGATTAATTCAGGGCGGAATAATTGAGCTTTACACATTGCCCAGAATTTTTCGTCAATTTCTTTGTCAATGATTTGGAGTGAACCATTTTTGAGAGCTTCTTCTTTAGAAATGGTCTTAACTTCTGTAACGGCATTTACTTCTTTAATAATTCCTTCGTCATGTGGTTCAATAACTTGTGCACCGTCATTCCAATATGCTTTGTATCCATTGTACATTCTTGGATTATGAGAGGCTGTTACTACAACACCTGTGTCAGCTTTGAGTTCACGAATTGCATAAGAAAGTTCTGGAGTTGGACGAAGTCCTGAAAATAGATATGCTTTAATTCCGTTTGCAGCAAAAATTAATGCAGTAGCTTCTGCAAAAACATCTGAATTAAGTCGGCTGTCGTATGCAACAACTGCACTTAATGTTCCTGCTTTTGCTTTTTCAGGGAAAGCTTTAATTACATAATTTGCAAGCCCCTGTGTTGCTTGATTAATTTCAAGAGTGTTCATTCGGTTTGTTCCGCCACCCATAATTCCGCGAAGTCCACCAGTTCCAAATTCAAGAGTCTGGTAGAATCTATCTTCTAATTCAGTCCAATCTTCCTTTGCGATAAGATCTTCTACTTCTTTTCTAAATCGTTCATCTTTTTCTTGAGCAATATAATCTTTTGCTCTCTTTAAGATTTCTGCCTGTTCCATTGTTTTCTCCTATTTTTATTGCAGTAGTGCCTGCTTTTTATTTACTTAATTTATCTGCTTCTTGTAAAAGAAGAGTTTCCCATTCTAATAATTCTTTTTCTTTTATAGAATTATCTCCCTTTACATCGCACATTATTCTAAATACAGGTTCTGTTCCAGACCCACGCATCCAAATAAATGCCGTCGGTGTTTCTGAGTTTTCGAAGAATTGAATCTTTAGGCCACCTTTGCCACTAGTTGAAAAGTCAGTAACATCAATAGTTTCTTTTGTGCCATTTGTTATAATACATTTATACGATAAAATGCCGTATTTTTTCAAGAGATTTTGACTATCTTTTTTCCAAGATTCTTCGAAAACTTTTTGAAAGTTGCCTTTTAATTTTGCTTGATCTAGTGTGGCAACTTTCAAAATTGCCCTTGGCTCAGAAACACCGGTAGTTGTGTAAACTGGCAATGTATCAATTATGTCTTGAAGAGTAAAATTAGGAGTGTATTTATTGAGTTGGTTTGATAAATTGCACCAAATATGAAATAGACCTGGTTTTATTGTTGTTGATTGAGTTTTAGAGTTATCAGTTTGCTTTTTGTCAAAAGTCGCGTTGTCTAAAGAAGTTGAGTTATCTAAAGTTCCATTGTTTAAAGTTGAAGTTTTATCTAATGATTCATCTCGAATTGTAAGAAGTTTTACAAAGGCAAAAATTGTGTTGATTGGGTCTCGAACACTTGAAGGGTATGTAATTGTTCCTCCGTTCGAGCCTTCGCCTAAAATTCTAACTGTATATCCTTCATTACGAGCAAGGCGTGCTGTATTTACGACATTTGCTTCGCCAACTTCTGCTCTAAAGACTTTTGCATTGAAATGTGATGCAATTTCGTCGATTCTCATTGAGGTAGGGCAGTTTACTGCAATTGCAGGTTTATATTCATTTTGAGGAATTGAAGTTTGTTCTTTTTTTGATTCATTTAGCCAGTAAGAAAAAGCAAGTTCTGCCAAAACAGACAGAGAAAAAACTTCTTGCGCTTTTAATACTTTTGCTTTTTTTTCTTTTGAATCCCAGTATACAATATTTCCTCTGTCTCCATCGCAATCTGGCATATATCCTAAAATGGCATCTTTTACACCGTTAGATTGTAATTCTTCCATTTTTTTTGCACAATGAACAAGGTTTTCAGGTTCAGGAATTATTTCATGAATAATTTTTCCCGGAATGTCATTAAATGGGTAAAAGTTAAGATTATTTTCTGCAAAAAAAATTTTATCGATTGATGCTGAACGTGCACTTCCGTTCATATCACAAACGATGCCGATTGGATTTTCCTTATTTTTAGTTTTTAGTATCTCAAAGAATTGATTTTGTTCTTTAGTATCTGTAATTGATGAAATTACTTCTTTTGAAAATTCTTTGTATGAATTTAATGCATCGATTTTATTTTTATCTGTATAATTTGGAATTTTATTATTAACAATTTGCTCAATTTTATGTAATTCATCTTTTGAATTGCAACGATTAAGAAAATCGTCGATTAATATCGAATTTTCTTTTGCTTCTAAAACACCACCGTCAGAAAGTCCAAATTTTATTCCATTATGGCCAATAGGATTATGGCTTGCAGAAATGTAGATAAAGCCATCAAATTTTTTTGAATAAGCCATTATTTCTGGGGCGGCAGTAATTCCTATAAAGTTTATTTGAATTTGTTCATGAGAAAGAGCTTTTATCATTGCGTTTGCAATCTCTTTTCCAGTTGGGCGAGTGTCCATTCCTAAAACTACAATAGGATTTTCTTTTTTTGTTTTATTTTTGATGTAATCGGCAAATACTGATGCAGAAAGCGCACTAATATATTCGTTGTCTTTTCCGATTTGAGTTGTAATATCTTTTTCGTTACCAGAGATTGCAAATACTTTTCTCCAACCTGAAGCTGATAAAATCATATTGTGTTCTAGTTTTTCCATATTTTTGTTCCAATTTTAAAATTAGTATGTAGAAATTTTGAAAGTTTTTGAAGTTTTATTTCCAGCAAAGTCAGTTTGAATTATTCGAAGTGTGTTTTGTCCATTTGGAAGATAAATTTCTCCGATTAGCATATTTGTTTCATTTGGATAAATATCTGAAACAGTGTAAAAAGTTTGGCCTTCAATTGCTAAGTCATTTTGATCCATTTTTAGAGTGTCAAAAGTAATTTGTTCTGATTCGATTCCATTAACTGCAATTGAGATTTTATATGGAATTGCAAGATTTTGTCGTGATTTGAATATTTTGTAAATCCCAGATGGAATTTGCGTTTGTGTTGATAAGTCGTAATATTTTCCAAATTTATTTTTAAGCTGAACTTTTGAAATTGTAAGTTCGTTCTGTGAATTTAATCTAGGCATTAAAATTAATGGATTTACAAAGTTATTATTTTTTGAATCAAGTACTTGAAATTCTAAAAATGAATTGTCTTCTTGCCAACCAGAATTTCCTGTCGTAGATATTCTAGTTCCTCTTTTTATTTTTGGTGATTTTAGAATATCTGGATTAATTTCATATGTATCAAGATTTCCATAAACTGATTGTAGTGAATCTTCATGAGAAATTATTACAGCTGTTCCAAGGGGAGATTCAAACCAGTTAAAGCCGTCGTCATGTTCTGTGATAATAATTGAAATATTGCCATCATCCGTAGCTTTGACATTTTCAGATTCTGAAAATGTAATCGAGTTTGAAATTGTTTGAGCTCGTTTTTGTCCAAAGTAAGTATTAATTTTTGATGATTGAATATTATCCTGCGGCCATTCAAAAGCAAAAAGAGGGATTAAAATTGAAAAAAGTATTGAAATTGTTAAAAATAATTTTGTTTTATTCGACATAGCTTGCTCCCTTATTTTTATTCTTTCGAAACTAAAATTTTTGAAATTTTATTGTCTTTTCCAATGAATAGTGTATTTTTGTCAGTTAAAATAAATGCTGAATCTGCTTCAAAAGAAAAACTTCCTGTTTTATGAATTTTAGATTCAAGAATTGTAACAGTATAAAGATTTCTATTGTTAGTTCTTTCCTTTGATAAAACAAAAATTGTGTTTCCGACAGTTGATTCTTGTATGTTTAAAACTTTTCCAGGTATATTAATGTGTTTATAATCAAATTTTTCACAGTCTAAAATTCCAATTCCTGTTGAATCATTGTAAAAAACTTTTGATTCATCTTCTGTAAAATATACAAAAGTTTGTCTAAATAAACTGTTATCGATGTATTTGTGATGAATTATTTGTGTGTGATTTTCTTTCTTTTTGTAAAGCACAAATCTTTGTTTGTTATGTCCACTGACACATGCGATGTAATTTCCTTTTGAACTTATGTTAGAACCTAAAATTACTGGTAAGTTACTTCCCCCTGGAATGATTTTATTTAAAAGTTCAAACTTATTGTTGAATAAACAGATAGTTCCGTCTGCAAATCCAACTGCTGTAAGATGTTTGTTAGAATTAAATGATGTAATTGGACTTGTGTGTTGATATCGGCATATTGTTGTGTTTGAAAAATCTTTTACTTCAAATCCAGCTCCTCCTGGAAGCAAAATAAAAATTGTTTCATCAATTATGTATGGATATCCACCTGCTGAAATATTTGCTATGATTTTGCCTTTTCTATCATAAATATCAAGTTTTGTAGAATTTTGTGAATAGGATGTAAAATATTTTGGTGAAATTGTTGCTTTGTATTCAAAATTTTTTAATGTTACAATTTTGCAATCGTGGGAAAAATATCCTACATTTTGACCAAGTTTAAACGGTAATACATTTTCTGATTTAGTATTTTGTTCTGTAGTATTTTCTATATCCGTTGTCCAAACTGGTGTAAGTTGTAACGATGTAGATAATGGTCTAAAACCAAAAAGAATGTATAAAATGGTGATACTACAAAACAGAATAAATTTAACAATTTTTTTATTTTTCATGTAAAATATGATATAATCATAAAAAATAACTGTCAATAAAGAAAGAAAATATTTAAATTTAATTTTACAAATTTGGAGGAAAATATTATGGATGATTCTACAATTTTAACTGATAGCCCAGTTGGTCAACACATCGATGCAATTTCAAACCCTAGTGCAATGTCTTATCTTTTGTTCGATAAAAAAAAGATTAAACTTGTTGCAAAAATTACAATTGGTCGAGAAAGTGATAATAGTGTTGTAATTGACAATAAACTTGCAAGTCGTCATCATGCATTAATTCAAAAAATTCGAGAGGATTATTTTCTTAAGGATGAAAATTCTACAAATGGTACTTATTTGAATGATGTAAAAATTCCTGCTGGAAAATATGTAAAACTTAAAACTGGTGATAAAATTACCATTGGTAGTGCCAATTTAGTGTTTTCGTGAAAAATTAAAGAAATTACTAAATTTTTTCAGAATATGAAAGAAAAGCTATACATAGAATTAAGTAAGGTTAATTAAGAAAAAATTGAATAAAAAAGAATATGTTGAAAAATTTAAAGTTCTCAAAGAAATTAAGTCCTTTGCATTTTCTAAAAAAATTGTTTCTAAGGGTAAATTGCTAGATTTATGTAATATTACGACTGAAATTTTAAAAAATGAAATTACAAAATATCGATATTCTGTTTCTGTAATTGAGGATATTCCTGGAGGACTTTTAGATTTTTCGGCAGTAGATTCAACTGATGTAATTGTTGTACCTGATTTACATGCTCGTAAAGAATTTATTTACAATTTGTTAAACTACAAAAAAGACGACTATAGTATTTTTGAGTTATTATGTCAGAGAAAAATAAAAATTATTTTTTTAGGTGATATTCTACATTCAGAAAGTAATCAAAAATCTCGTTGGCTTTTAGCATATGAAGAATATAAAAAAGGAAATTCACTTTCTAAATATATGCTTGAAGAAATGAATGATGGGCTATCAACTTTAATGCAAATTTTAAAATTAAAATCAGTTTTTCCAGATTTGGTTCATTGCTTAAAGGGAAATCATGAAAATATTAAAAATGAAACTGGATTTGGAAATTATTCATTTCATAAATATGTTCATGAAGGAAGTATGGTTTTAGATTTTATTCTTGATAAATATGGAAATAGAGTGCTCCAAAGTATTTCAGAATTTGAAAAACTTTTGCCAGTTGCAGCCTTTTTTGATAATTTTATTTTAAGCCATTCAGAGCCAATTTGTTATTTTTCGAAAGAGCAAATTATTGATTGTGTTTTAGATGAATATGTTATAGAAGGTTTAACATGGACAAAAAATGACGAAGCTGAAGATGGTTGTGTACAAAAAATGTTGAAAGAAAATTGTATAGAAAATGATATTGAAAAAAAATATATTACTGGTCATCGACCTGTAAAGACTTCTTACGGATTGCGACAAAATGGATTTTTAGTTCAAATTCACAATCCACGAAAGATGCAATTTGCATACATCGAAAGAGAAAAAGGTTTTAATCCCGATTCAGATATTATTGAATTATAAATAATATATATTAAGAGGTATAAAAAATGACAGAAGAAGTTCCTGCTTTAATTGGAAAATATAAAGTTCAAAGTAAAATTGCTCAAGGTGGAATGGGTGTTGTTTATAAAGCTATTCATCCGTCGTTAAAAAGAGATGTTGTAATAAAAAAGATGGCTATGAAGTCTAGTTCTATAGTAAAAGAACGGTTTAAAAAAGAAGCGCAGATTTTGCTTGATATGCAAAGTCCTTATATTGTTCATTTGTTTGATTATTTTACAGAAGGACCCTATCGATATATGGTCGAAGAATTTGTAGATGGACTTGCTTTAGATAAACTGATAAAAAAACAAACTATTGTAGATCCTCTTGTAGCTTTATTAATTCTTCAAGATGCTTGTTTCGCTTTAAAATTTGCTCACTCCAAAGGAATCGTTCATCGAGATATAAAACCTGCAAATATTTTAATAAGCCGCCGTGCAGAGGTTAAGCTTGCAGACTTTGGAATTGCTTCTGATGAAAATGATGACCCAAATGACAAGACACAAAGCGGTGTTACATTGGGAACACCTGCATATATGCCTCCTGAACAGTTTGAAAACAGTTCTACAGTAGATAATAGAGCAGATATTTATGCTTTGGGAATAATGCTTTATGAAATGGTAACAGGAACAAAGCCATATCCTTCAGAATATTCTAAAGAAAATATCGCAAGAATAAAAAAAGGAAAATATATTTCACCAAAAACAATCGATAAAACAATTCCGCCTGTAATTTGTAAATTAATTAAAAAAATGCTAAAACCAAAAGCAAAACATCGATTTCAATCTGTAAATCCAATTATAAAAATTATCAAAAAATACCTAAAAAATTATGATACACATGCAATCCGTGTTGAATTAGCAAAAATTGTAATAAGTCAAAAACCTTATAAAGTTGTTGAATTTAATAAAAAGAAAAATCCTTGGAAAATTGGTCTTGTTGCAATTTTATCTTTAGGGGCAGTAATTTTTACTAGTTTTACTTTGTGGTCACAGGGATTTATTCATAAATATATTCTTCGAGGGTTTTATTCTCCAGTTGTTTTAACTATGAAAATGCCAGAAACTTCAAGTCCTGCAAGCCAACTTTCGGCAAAAGCAATATTTTTTAAATTTGGTCAAAAAATTGAAGAAGTTAAGGATTCAGAGAGAATATTTGAGGAAGGATATGTCTTTAAAAAAGGAATTTCAACTCAAAGATTAACTTCAAAGAATAAAAATTATGTTACAAAACCAATTTATTTAGTTCCAGGTGAATATCGTGTAAAAATTGTTATTGGTTCGAATGTTTGGTGGAAATCTTTTTCTGTTGATAAAAATGAAAAAATTATTGAAGTTGATAACTTTAAGCATATAAAACGCCCAATTTCTGCGTTTTTTACAGCTTTTGATTCAAAAACAGGAGTTGATATTACGAAAAATACAAAATTCACAGTTTTATATAAAGAGCGATGGGTTTTGCTTGAAAATATTCCTGTTGACAAACTTACATCTACTAATGTATGGAAATTTCGTGCTGAATGTGAAGGTTATACTTCTGAAATTTTTTCTTTGTTGATTGATTGGTATCAAGATACAATATATTGTAATTTTAATTTAAATCCTCTTGAAAAATGATTATTTTAGAGAAGAGTTCTAAAGTTTGAATATGCTATTTGATTTTACTTTTCCCTTGAATTTTCATCTATATATTCGTATATTATAGGTTATGAGTAAAAGAAAAAATTCAACACCAGATATTGAAGTTATAATTACTGATTCTGAGGGAAGAGAAAGTAAATCAAGAATTAATGCAAATTCTATTTTGCCAGTAGATCAAATTTTACCAAATAAATTAAATATTATTCCAATTCAAGGACGTCCTGTATTTCCCGGGGCTTTTACACCTTTAATGATTTCATCTACTGAAGATGTAAAGGCTGTCGAAATGGCTTATGATAATGATGGATTTATCGGAATTGTAATGACTAAAATTGATTCTGATAAACCTTCCTTGGCAGATTTATATTCAGTAGGAACTGTTGCAAGAATTATAAAAAAGATTAATCTTCCAGACGGTGGAATTAATATTTTTATTTCCACAATTAAGCGATTTAAAATTAGCAAAGCTATCAATAAAGTTAATCCAATTATAGCTTTTGTAGAATATTTAGACGATGAAGAAGATTCAACATTTGAAGTAAAGGCATTGACTCGTGCTTTAATTAGCGAAATGAAAGAAATTTCAGATAATAATCCAATGTTTTCTGAAGAAATGCGTTTGAATATGGTTAATATCGACCAACCTGGAAAAATTGCTGATTTTGTTGCATCGATTCTCAATGTAGAAAAAGAAGATCAACAGCGTATTCTTGAAACTATAAATGTTCGTCAAAGATTAGAACAAGTTCTTGTGTTTATTAAAAAGGAACAAGAATTGTTGCGTATCCAGAAAAAAATTCAGCATGAACTTAATGAACGAATTGAAAAAAATCAGCGAGAATATTTTTTGCGTGAAGAATTAAAGTCAATTCAAGAAGAATTAGGAATTGATTCTGAAGGAAATGTAAACGAATATAAAAAGTATAAAGATAAAATCGAAAAGCTTAATTTTCAAGGTGAAATCAAAGAAACTGTTGACAGTGAATTACAAAAATTTAACTTAATGGATCCAAATTCCGGAGAATATATTGGAACTCGTAATTTCCTTGAACTTGTTACAAATCTTCCTTGGAATGAAGAAATAAAAGAGGAATACGATTTACAAAATGCTAGCAAAATTCTTGAAAAAGACCATTATGGTCTTGAAGATGTCAAAAAACGAATTATGGAATATTTGTCTGTTCGAAAATTAAAAAAAGATAACAAAGGTTCTATAATTTTGCTTGTGGGACCTCCTGGAGTTGGAAAAACTAGTGTAGGGCGCTCAATTGCAAATGCAATGAATAAACCTTTTTATCGTTTTTCGGTAGGTGGAATGCGTGATGAAGCAGAAATAAAAGGTCATAGAAGAACTTACATAGGTGCAATGCCTGGTAAAATTATACAGGGATTAAAGATTACAAAATCAAAATCTCCTGTTTTTATGCTTGATGAAATTGATAAAATGGGAACATCGCACCAAGGAGATCCAGCTTCTGCATTACTTGAAGTTTTAGATCCTGAACAGAATGTTTCATTTAGAGATAACTATTTAGATTTACCTTTTGATATTTCTAGTGTCTTTTTTATTTTGACTGCAAATACTCTTGATTCAATTCCAGAACCTTTACTTGATCGTGCAGAAATTATTCAGTTATCTGGATATATTGACCAAGAAAAAATTGAAATTGCAAAAAAATATTTAATTCCTAAAAATCTTGAAAAAAATGGTTTAAAAAAGAATCAAGTAAAATATACAAGACAAGCCCTTGTTAGAATTGCAGAAGAATATGCAAGGGAAGCGGGAGTTCGTAATTTTGAAAAGAATCTTGATAAAATCAATCGAAAAGTTGTAACAAAAATGCTTTCTAAAGAAAATCCTGATACAACTGAAAATTTTACTATTGATGCTCCTGAGTTAAATGAATATTTAGGAAAACCAATTTTTGATGAATCAGAAATTAAAAGGGCTGATAAAATTGGAACTGCAATTGGTTTAGCTTGGACAAGTATGGGTGGAGATACTTTACTTCTTGAAGCAATTTCATTTCCTGGAAAAAATGAATTAATTCTTACGGGGCAAATGGGCGATGTTATGAAAGAATCAGCTCAAATTGCTTTTAACTGGGTAAAAACTTATGTTCAGCAAAAAGGTTTTGTAGAATCTGAATGGTTTGAAGAAAATGTAATTCATCTTCATATTCCAGAAGGTGCAACTCCAAAAGATGGACCATCTGCAGGAATTACAATGGCAACTACTTTTACATCGTTATTAACTAAAAAAATTATAAAGAAAAATGTTGCAATGACCGGAGAACTTTCGTTAACAGGGCAAGTGTTACCAATTGGTGGGCTTCGAGAAAAAACTGTTGCTGCTAGACGAAATGGTATTAAAACAATTTTATTTCCAAAAGCAAATCTTCGTGATTTAGATGAAATTCCTGAACATGTAAAAAAAGGAATTAAGTTTATTCCTGTGTCTGATGTAAATGAAGTAATTGAATTTATGTTTTAATTTTGAGAGTTTTAGATGAATGAATTAATTAAAGCAGTTATTTTTGATATGGACGGAGTATTGTTAGATTCTGAAAGTATTTGTGATAGAATATGGATTTTGTTGGCTAATGAAATGAATTTGGATAATATTCAAGATGCAATTACTGAAAATCGTGGTTGCAACGAAAATCAAATGGCTCAAAATTTGTGTAATCGTTATGGAAAAGATTTTAATTGTCCTAAGTTTTTTTCAGATTTTTCAAAATATTTTCATGAAGTTGAACAATCTTCTGGAATTGATCTTTTGCCTGATGTAAAGGAAACTTTAGATTATCTAAAATCAAAAGGGTATAAACTTGGGCTTGCTACAAGCACTCGTCGACAAACTGCAACAAGGCAACTTACAAATTGTAGAATATTTGATTATTTTGAACAAGCAACTTTTGGAGATGAAGTAATATGCTCAAAGCCTCATCCTGAAATTTATTTATCTGTAGCAAAGAAACTTGGAGTAGAACCTTTTCAATGTGTTGGAGTTGAAGATAGTCCTAATGGTGTAAAAAGTTGTTTTGCAGCAGGCTTTAAAACTGTAATGGTTCCAGATAGAATTGAGCCGACTGAGGAAATTACTAAACTTTGTTGGAAAGTTGGAAAACCAATTTCTATTTTGAAAGAATATTTGTAAAAATATATTTATTCAATTTTTTTATCGTAATTAAGATTAAAAATTATAAGAGTTAATTTACTATTAACTTTTTATGGGAGTTTTTTATGAATTTTATAAAAAAAATGATAAAAGTTTTTACTTGTCTTTTTTTTGTTTTTGTAGTTACAGAAAATTCGTTTTCTCAAGTTCAGTGTGAAAAAAAGATAAAAATTTGGGATGGGTATAAATTAAAGGCTAGTCATAAAAGTTATATTTTGCCTTATTTTGCTTTGCCAGAAAAAAATACAGGTGCCGCAGTAATAATTTGTCCAGGTGGCAGTTATCATCATTTAGGAATTGGACATGAAGGAAAAAAAGTTGCAAAATGGTTTGCTTCAAAAGGTGTGAATGCTTTTGTGCTTCGTTATCGTGTTTCAGGGGACGGAGTTTCTCATCCTGCAATGCTTGAAGATATTCAGAGAGGAATTCAGATTATTCGTGAAAATGCAGATGAATGGAAAATTGATAAAAATATGGTTGGTGCAATTGGATTTTCTGCAGGTGGTCATTTAGTTGTTATGGCAGGTGCTTTTGGTGATAAAGTGAATGAACTTGAAAAATTGGGTATAAAAACTGATGTTAGTTTAAAACCTAATTTTGTTATGCCAATTTATCCAGTTGTTTCGATGCAAGATGATATTGGACATGCTTGGTCAAGAAAAAGTTTAATAGGAAAAAATCCATCTAAGGAGTTAAAAGATAAATTTTCGATGGAACTTCAAATTACAGAAAAGATGTGTCCGGTTTTCTTACTTACAAATAAAGATGATAAAACTGTTATGTATGAAAATTCGGTTAGACTTTCAGAGGCTTTGTCTAAAGAAAATGTTCCACATAAATTTATCTTAAATGAAGTGGGTGATCATGGTTTTGGAATGGGCAATGGAAAGTTTGTAAAAGAAACAAAATGGAATGAAAATTGGCTTTTACCATGGTTAATTGAAATTGGGATTCCTATTAAATAGATATCTAATAGATATAAACTTGTAACATATAGTTTTTTTCGATATAATTTATTCAATTTTTATTTTGAGGTTAAAAATTATGGCAGATAAAGAAGTTCGTGTTAGATATGCTCCTTCTCCAACAGGATTGCAGCACATTGGTGGTGTTAGAACTGCACTTTTTAATTATTTGTATGCTCGTTCAAAAGGCGGAAAATTTATTCTTCGCTTGGAAGACACAGACCAAACTCGCTATGATGAAAAATATGTAAAAAATCTTTACGACACAATGGATTGGCTTGGAATTGACTGGGACGAGGGTGGAAGTAAAGGTGGCGAATACGGACCTTATGTTCAATCAGAAAGATTTGAATTATACAAAGAATACGCAATGAAATTAATTGAAAACGGTGAAGCTTATTACTGTTTCTGTGATTCAGAACGTCTTGATCGTATTAGAAAAATTCAAACAGAAAACAAAATGGCTCCAGGATATGACAGAAACTGTCGTCATCTTACACCAGAAGAAGTAAAAGCAAACCTTGATGCAGGAAAACCTTATGTAATTCGTTTAAAAGTTCCAATGGAAGGAGAAACAAAATTTTCTGATCACATTTTAGGCGATATCGTATGGAAAAATGAAGATATTTCTCCAGATCCAGTTTTGCTTAAAACAGACGGATTCCCAACATATCACTTGGCAAACATTGTTGATGACCACATGATGAAAATTAGTCACGTTATGCGTGCTCAAGAATGGATTCCTTCTACACCATTGCACGTTCAAATGTATAAATCATTTGGTTGGGAACATCCAGAATTCTGCCATCTTCCAATGGTAAACGGAAGCGATGGTAAAAAACTTTCTAAACGTCACGGTTCAACTTCTGTAAATGAATTTAGAGCTCGCGGTTATTTGCCACAAGCAATTGTAAACTATGTTGCAATGCTTGGTTGTTCTTACGAAGAAGGAAAAGAATTCTACACTTTGGAAGAACTTGCAAAAGCATTTAAACTTGAACATTTAAATAAAGCACCTGCAGTTTTTGATTACAAAAAACTTGAATATTTTAACGGAAACTACATCCGTCAGCTTTCTGCAGAAGAACTTTACAAATGGACATTGCCATTCATTACAGGAACTGGAGATGCAACTTTAGAAATTAATCCAGAAAATCCTCAGCCAAAACCAAATGTTGGTCCAGAATTCTCTGGGGTTGCTTTGGGTGAAGACGGACGTCCATATTGTGTAGACAAATCAATGAACATGAGCACAGAAGATGTTGAAAAAACATTGCTTGGTCTTATGCCTTTGATTCAAGAACGTCTTAAATTCTTAAGTGAAGCAGCAGAAATGGTTAAATTTATGTTTACAGAGCCAGCTGTTCCACCTGCAGATCAAATTATTCCAAAGAAAATTGATTTAGCAAAAACTAAAGAAGTTTTGGAAGAAGCAAAAGATTACGTTTCAAAGATTTTTGATTTGGACCACGAAGGTGCAGAAAATCTTGCAAAAGAAAAAGCAGAAAAACTTGGAATTAAACTTGGCGACTTTATGATGCCAGTTCGTATGGCGGTAACAGGAAGCAAAGTTTCGCCTCCATTAATTGGAAGCATCCTTGTTTTAGGAAAAGAAAAATCACTTGCTAGAATTGAAAGAACTTTAGCAACTTTGTAAAAAATGATTCCCGCATCAAGTGCGGGAATACGTCCGGTCAAGGCACGCTTTGCTCAAGGCCTTGACTCGGCCGTTTTTAGGGTTTGCATTAAACCCTAAACAAGGGCTGTTCATTTTTGAACAGCCCTGTTTTTTTTAACTACTTCATAAACACAAAACTTTCAAGTTCAAAGAGGCTGCGACCTTTAAAATAGTCGCCCATCCAACCTTGATAATCAGTTTCAATTGTAAAGAACACTGCATGGCGACCAGTAACTGCTTCAACTACAGTTTGAACAACGCCGTCGTCGTGACCGATTTCTACAGAACCAATTTTTTTACCAATTGTTTTTACAGATTCAAGACGATTTGCGTCATCAACACCGTCAATGTAAATGTTCATTCTACAATTTGTACCCATGCCTTTAATTTTTGCAGCAAATTCCATTGTTTTGCTTCCAAAATCATCGCCAAAATCAAAATATTTGTAGCCTATAACTGTTTGGTCTGTAATATTTCTGATTACGCGGCTAAAGACATTTTTTTCTGTAATGAATGCACCGCCAGTTAAAACACAAGCAATATCGGCTGGAGTTTCTTTATAAGGATTTAGTGAATCTTCAAAACCTAAAGAAGTCATTTCTACAGTTGGGATTGTTCCGTCTGGTAAAATGTTGATTTTTTCTACACAACCGCGGCGAGACATAATTGTTCCGTTAGTCATTCTGTGATAAAAAATGTACCATTGACCATTTATGCAAGCAATTGACCCGTGATCGTTTCCGCCAGGAAAATCAATTCCGTTATCAACAATGTAGCCTCTGTATGTAAAAGGTCCAGTTGGTTTGTCTGAAGTTGCATAAGCTAATCTGGAACCTCGTTTTGGAGAATAAATCATATAATATGTGTTTCCAACTTTGCGTGGAGATGCGGCTTCAAAAAAGAAAGTTTCTTTTGAATCAAAACCAAATTCTTTTCGTTCTTCAATTGGAATAAAATGTTCAATACAAGTTCCATCAAGAACTTCGTACATATTATCGCCATTGATTTCTGCCAAAAATGAGCGTTCAAATCCACAATAAATAAAAACTCTGCCATCATCATCAACTAAAACACCTGGGTCAATGAACCAACCATTACAACAAATTTCATCAGAAATTGTGTATTTGTATTTAGAAATCAACTTAAAAGGACCTTCTGGCTTATCACTAACTGCAACACAACCTTTTGCATTTACAATGTAAGCATACAAATAATATTTTCCGTCTTTTTCTACAACATCGGGAGCATAAAGTTGTGTAGATTTATTTGTCCAATCTGTGTCGGCTGGATAATCACGAGTTTCCATAGTTCTAAAAATGTCGCCATGACAAACCCATTGGTTCAAGTTGTCAATTGGAGCGCTCCAACATTTTAAAACATAATCGCAAAAAGAATCTGAACCAGCTTTGTCGTGAGAACCATAAATATAAACTCTATCGCCAAAAACTCGAGGTTCTCCGTCTGGAATATATTCCCAATTTGGTAAATATGGATTTGCCATTTTTTCCTCCTAGCATAAACAAAAACTATTTCCAAATTTCATTATATATAAAAAAAAAGAGATTTCCACAAAAAAGTGAAAATCTCTTTTTAATACATATTTTTTTAATATTGTTTTTACATTCCGCCAAGAATTCCTAAAATAATTCCACCAATGATTACTGAACCAATTTGTCCAGAAACGTTGGCACTTACGGCGTGCATTAAAATAAAGTTTTGGTCATCTTCTTCCAATGCCAATTTTTGGACAACGCGACTTGCCATTGGGAATGCAGAAATTCCACAAGCACCAAGCATTGGATTTAATTTGTGTTCTTTTTTGCGGAAAAGATTTAAGAATTTTGCAAAAAGTACGCCAACTGCTGTATCGACAATAAATGCAATTAATCCTAAAATCATGATTAAAAGAGTTGTTGGTTGTAAGAAGTTTTGAGCTGTCATACTTGCTCCAACACTAAACCCAAGCAAAAGTGTTACAATATTTGAAAGTTCGTTTTGTGCGGCTTTAGAAAGTTTTTCCAAAACTCCACATTCGCGAATTAAATTTCCGAACATCAAGAATCCAATTAATGCTGCTGCATCTGGAATAAATAAACTTACAATTACAGTAATAAAAATTGGGAAACAAATTACAACCCAAGATGGAATATTTGAATCTTTTGCTTTAATGCGCATGCGGCGTTCTT
>JAZUSR010000105.1:0-5653 GCA_045606765.1 Treponema sp. | reverse complement strand
AATTTTTTTCTGGCAAAAGTACAACAAAGTTTTTTGACTGAATCATTCCTTTTTCATCAGTAGTAATTCCACTTCCTTGACTTACAACTTTTTCGACACCTTCGCTATTTAAATAACGAGCATTTCCCTTTTTTACATTCAATTCAACATTTGAATTAAAAGTAGAAAGTGACATCACAGAGCCACTATTCAAATTTATTTTTTCACCTTTCCCAGTTGTAACAATAAAATTTGAATTTGAACCTGACAAATCTACTACGATTTCTCCATTATCAGATAAGGTTGCATAATTCCCATCTTGACCAACATATATTTGAACCATTGTATTTTCTGACAAAGAAATTTTTGTATTATCATTGAATAAAATTTCAGAAGTTGACTGCGGCGATACTCTAATAAAATCTTTATTATAAAGTTTTGAATTCTTTTTTATTTTTGTCCATAAATTACGATCAATAAATCTTCGTTCAACAAAATTTTCATAATTTAAAATATAAGCAATTTCAGATTCATTTTCCTTACGCTGTTCATAATTAACTTCTTTAAAATACAAGAAGACAAAAAGAGAAGTAAAAAAAAGAGAACAACAAATGACAAATATATCTTTACTTTTTAATTCTAAATTTCTTTTCTTCTTCATTTAAATCAACACCATCTAAATCTGGTTTTTCTAATTCAAGTATTTCACGAACTTGATCCAAAGTTTTAAATCCAAGAATTCCAGCTCCAGGAATATCATCTGCATCTTTTAAATTAATCACAGCATACATATTCATCAATTCTTTTTTTCCAAAGACTTTTACTGGTAACATTTTTTCAACTATTACTTCATCTTTGACTAATTCATAAGTATTTTCTGTTATTAAAATATCTGTACAAAAAGGTTTATTCAAACTTTCAGTTCTCGAAGCAGTATTTACAGCATCACCAATACAAGTATATTCCATTCGTTCTGTAGAACCAATTTGTCCAGCAACAACAAGACCTGTATTAATTCCACATCCAATTTTAATTAGTGGTTTATTTTTTGCTTTTCGTTCTTTGTTAAATTCGATTAGTTCTGCACGCATTTTTAATGAACATCGAAGTGCATTTATTGCATCTTCTTTTGGAACTCCTGTCGAAATTGGAGTTCCCCATGTTGCCATAATCGCATCTCCAATGTATTTGTCAACAAAGCCTCCTGTTTCAGTTACACATTTTACCATTTTTGTCATATATTCATTTAAAAATTCTACAACTTCAGGAGCCGAAAGACTTTCACTTAAAGAAGTAAATTTTCGAATATCACTAAAAAAAATCGTTACAACTTTTTCTTCACCACCAAGTTTCAATTCACCTTTCATTGCTTTGTCGGCAATTTCTTTATTCGTAAATTTTCCAAAGGCTTCTTTTAGAATTTCTCGCTCTGCCAATCCCTCTCCCATATCAACAAAACTAGTTGTTAATAAACCAAGTTCATCTTGTGTATGAGGTTTTAAATTTATTTTATATTCACCATTTTTGATTTTTATCGCAGCAGCACTTAATGCTTTAATTGGATTACTAATAGTTTTAGCAAAAAACCAAATCACAATAATTGTTAATGAAATAATTGCCAAAGATAAAAATGCATTCTTTTTAATTGTTTTTATAACGGGCTCTAGTACGATAGAAGTTGGAACAATTGAAATAACACTAGAATCTAAAATCAAATTCTTTTTAAATGCACCATAATATTTTTCATTTCCATAATCAAAAATAATCTGAGAATTATATCCAGTCGAATTAACTGATTCTCTTACAATTTCATAATCACAAATATTTTGACAGGTCATCACTTTATCCAAATCTAAACCTGCAATCAAATTGCCATTCTTGTCTGTGATAAAACTAATATTAGCAGAATTATTTGCTAACAAATCTTCAAATACTTGAGTTGAAAAAACAATTACAAGAGATTCAAAACTTTTTTGATTATTGCGAATTAATTCAACAGGAATAAAAATTGCCGATGCTTTTTGTTTTAAAATATGCGAAACATTTTTTATGTTATAAATTCCTTTTAAAGAATTTTCCACATCTTTTTTATGAGAATAATAAATTGAATTTATTTTATTTTCGTGAATTCCATGTGTAACAATAAATTTATTATTAATAAAACTTTTACCATTCTGAATAAAAACCGAAATAACATCTTTATTTCGTTCAAAAAATGAAGACATTATTTCTTCTTTCATCAAAGAATCATTTTCTGCTCTAGTAAACAAATCATAAAACATCAAAGAATTATCAACAATACTTTCTATTTTTTTAGAAACAGAATCTGAAATTTTTTCATTAGTTGTAAAATTATTTAATTCAGCATTTTTCAATATATCTTGTGAAAAATAAAATGAAATTAAAGCAAGTGCAAAACCAACTGAAAGCAGCAAGATTAATGTAATAATAAATACAAGTTTTCCTCCGATTGTATATTTAGTTTTTTTTGCACTATCAGCAAGTTCATAATAATCATCTTCTTCACTGACTTCTTTTTTTAAAATATTTTTTCCGTCAGTAATTTCTTTACCATCGTTTTCATTTAATTTATTTTCGAGATTTTGTTCTTTTAAAATTGAAACACTTCCATCTGATAAATCCTCTTCAGGCAATAAAAAAGCTCCAGATAAATTACATTTAACAAAATCCCCATAATCTAAAAGAGCCTTTTCTCTATCTTCAATTTCTTTTGCTTCAATTTCTTCATAAATATTTGTTTCATAAATTTTAACAGGATTAAAATCGACTACATTTCCTACATTTACAACAATAGAAAGATTTCCATCTTCATCAAGAGTTGAAACAATTTTTACAACATTATCTTTAGATGTATCATTTTCCTTATTTTTAATTTGATTCAAATAAAATTCAGAAAGAGAAATTTTTCCAATTCTAAAGACCTTGTCAATTTTTGTTTGAGAAGCCATTTTACATGCATATACAGGAAGTTCCAAATTCGTAAAATCATTTCTATAAACGAAAATACTTTTAGAATATTCACCTTTTGCATTTAATAATGAAACAAAACCTTTGTTTTTTAATCTAATTCCTATAATCGGCTGAACCATAATTTCTCCAAATGCAGAAAAAAAATTCCCTTATCTATTACTTATCGGCAAGAATTAAGAGTTTCTTGAATCTAAAGTTCAGCACATTTCTTATAATTTTTTTTACACCGGTAGAAAAAAAAATACTAAATTGATAAAATTATTTTTATGGAACAGTATAAGAAAGATTTTATTGATTTTATGATAAAGTGCAATGCGCTTAAATTTGGAAGTTTTGTTTTAAAAAGTGGAAGACAATCTCCATTTTTTATGAATGCGGGAGCCTATGTAACAGGTAGTCAACTTGCCCAATTAGGAAAATTTTACGCTCAAGCCATTCACGATAACTTTGGTGATGACTTTGATGTATTATTCGGACCTGCATACAAAGGAATTCCTTTAAGTGTTGCAACTTGTATTGCATATAATGAACTTTATAATAAAGAAATCAGATATTGCGCCGACAGAAAAGAAGAAAAAGATCATGGTGCAGATAAAGGTGCTCTTTTAGGTTACAATTTAAAAGACGGCGATCGAGTTGTAATTATCGAAGATGTTACAACTTCTGGAAAGTCTATCGAAGAAACTTATCCCAAAATTAAAAATCAAGAAACAACACCTGGTAGTATTACAATTGTTGGCGAAATTGTTTCTCTAAACAGAATGGAAAAAGCAAACAATTCAACAAAGTCTGCACTAGATACAATTTCAGAAAACTATGGTTTCCCAGCAAGAGCTATTGTTACCATGAACGATGTTATCGAATATCTTTACAAAGAAGATAATTCTGGACTTATTACGAATGATATCAAGGCTGAATTAGATAAATATTACGAACAATGGGGTTGTAAAAACTAACTTTTTTGTAAACGAAAAAAGGCAAGGGATTAAAAATATTCCTTGCCTTTTGTATATCAATTCTCGTCTAAGATTTATATCGCCAATAAATTCCAATTAATGTTGAATTAACAGAATCTCGTTTATAATCTGTCAAAGACTGAAATTCAGTTGTTATCGCTAAGGAATGATTTGAATTTACATCAAATTTAAATTCTGGTCGGATATTAAAAATAAATCCTCCATACCAATCATTTCTAGGATCACCTTCTACTCTATACCAAGCACTATCTTCAGCGCCCCACGCGAGAGAAACCCAACAACCAACATTACATCTTGGAGCAAATTGATAATTTACTTTTCCACCAGTATACAATGCAAAAGAATAACTTTTATTCGAATAATTAGTAATTCCAATTTCAGGTTTTAATACAAGTCCTACATTTGGAAAATTTAAAGTAACTATTCCACCTGTTCCCCAAAGACCTTTGTCTTCATAATTATTTCCAATGTTATTAAATGCTAAAAATCCATCAATAATGAAATTTTTATTCAATCGAATAGTTGCACCTGTATATAAATTTGAATCACGCATAAACAATGCTTCATATGCAAAAGCTGCGGTAATAAACTCTACAGGAGTAATTGAAAAACCAAGATTTGTAACAGGACTTGCTGTAGAAAAACCATCTGGAATTGCCATTCCTATTTCTACTATATTTTTATATTTATATCTTAACCCAATTGCTTTTTGAGCATATGTGTTTGAATATTTTACAAAACCTGCAACAGGAACAGAACCTGGAGTTCCATCTCGTAAATCTCCTTGGTGTACATGTGAATTATATTCCCAAGTATAGGCACCATAAGAAGGATTAGGACCTACTTCCCACTCAAGACGAGTTCCAATTCCTATATCAAAATCTGTAATTGGATGACAAAGAAAATTTAAATAATAAGATTCATTTCCAAAATTTCGATCACCTCTATTATAAGCATTTGATCGCCTACCAGAATCATCATTTACACTTGGAGTATTTCGATGTAAAAAATTTTCTGGTTTTAATGCTGTATTAGCAAAAGTAAAATCATCGATTTTATTTTGATTCCATTCAGTTAATGCACCCCAGGCCAACATTCCATCAATAGTAAAGATTCCAACATCTACTCGTGCCTGAATTGAATCTATAAATCCATACCATCTAAAACCATCCCTATTTTCATCATTTGGAACACCTGATGGAATTCCCATTCCTGTCCACAAATTATTTTGAACCCCAGTAGATTGTAAAACTTGTGAAAAACAAACATTACAAATAAATAATGCAATCACAATTGCCAGCAATCTTTTTTTCATTACACCACCTCTAGAAAAGATTTTTATAACATCATATACAATATAAAAAATAAAATAAATTTATTCATTATTTTACAAAAAAACAAATTTTCATACAAGCAAAAAAAAACTGCCAAAACAAAAGATTTAGCTTTTGTTCTAGCAGTTTTAATTCAATAACTTCTAAAAACTATTTTTTTGACTTACTAGTTTTTGTAGCAGTTTTTGGTTTTGCTGTCGTTTTTGTTGTAGTTTTTGGTTTTGCTGTCGTTTTTGTAGCTACCTTTGTTTTTGCAGTAGATTTTGCTTTAGCTTTTGTAACATCACTTTTTACTGTAGAAGCTTTTACCTTAGTTGCTACTTTTTTTTCTGCTGCTACTTTTGTTGTTGCCGATTTTGCTTTAGTTTTTGT
>JAZUSR010000104.1:0-26959 GCA_045606765.1 Treponema sp. | reverse complement strand
GTCAAGGGACGCTTCGCTCAAGCCCTTGACTCGTCCGTTTTTAGGATTTGTAATAAACCCTAAATTAATAAACAAGGCTCTATTTTTTCCAAAAACAAAACCTTGTTTAATTTAATTCACTTAGTTTGAAACAACTAATTTTTTCAAATGCCAAATATCTCGAACATAATCTTCGATTGTTCTGTCACTTGAGAACTTACCACTGTTAGCAATATTAATCAAAGTTTTTCGAGCCCATGCTTTTCTATCTGAATAAGCTTCTGCAATTGCCTCTTGAGCTTTACAATATGCTTCAAAATCAGCAAGTACATAAAAAACATCAGGACGCTGACCTTCAACACCATATACTAATGAATCATGAAGTTCTTTAAAAATTTGATGTGTTGGATCATATGTTCCATCAACCAATTGATTAACAACTTTTGCAAGTTGTGGATTTCTTGCCAAATATTCAGATGGTTTGTAAGAATGATCTTGTTCCATCTTAATAATTTGATCACTTGAAAGTCCAAATACAAATCCATTTTCTTTTCCAGCTTCTTCAAAAATTTCAATATTAGCCCCATCCATTGTTCCCAATGTAAGAGCACCATTTATCATAAATTTCATATTTGAAGTTCCAGAAGCTTCATATCCAGCTGTAGAAATCTGTTCAGAAACATCTGCAGCAGGATAAATTTTTTCAGCCGCAGTTACACAATAATTTTCAACAAATACAACACGAAGTTTTCCACGAACACGACGGTCATTATTAACTCTATCAGCAACTGTGTTAATCAATTTAATAATTGATTTTGCACGACGATAGCCAGAAGCAGCTTTTGCCCCGAAAATATATGTTCTTGCAGGAGGATTAAAATTAGGATCTTCAACAAGTCTATTATACAAATACATAATGTGAAGAACATTTAAAAATTGTCGTTTGTATTCATGAAGACGTTTAACCTGAACATCGTAAATACTATCTGGATCAAGGAAAACATTCTGTTTATGTTTAAGATAATCGGCAAGAGACTGTTTATTTTCTTGTTTAATTTGAATTAATTCTTCAAGAGTGGCATCGTCATCAAGAAATTTTTCCAATTCTTTAAGTTTTGTCAATTCTTTTTCCCAGCCGTGACCAATTCTCTTTGTAATAAATTCTGCCAACTGTGGATTTGCATTTAATAACCAACGACGCTGAGTTACCCCATTTGTTTTGTTATTAAATTTTTCAGGATACAATGCCGACCAATCTTTTAATTCCTGATTTTTCAATAATTCAGTATGAAGTTCAGCTACACCATTTACGCTAAAACATGCATGAATTGCAAGCCATGCCATACGAACTTTTCCACCACCAATAATTGACATACGATTATGCTTTTCGTAATCATCAGGATATTTTTCTCTCAAATCTTCTACAAAACGGCGATTTATTTCTTCAACAATCTGATAAATACGAGGAAGAAGTCCTTGGAAAATTTCAATAGGCCATTTTTCAAGAGCTTCTGCCAAAATAGTATGGTTTGTATAAGCAAATGTCTTTTGAACAATTGACCAAGATTCATCCCATCCAAGTCCATATTCATCAATAAAAATTCTCATCAATTCTGGAATTGCAACTACAGGGTGAGTATCATTCAACTGGATAACATGATATTCAGGGAATTTCTTAAAATCAGTTCCAAAGTTTGAAACAAAGTGATGAACTAAATCCTGTAAACTAGCGCTTGAGAAAAAATACTGTTGTTTTAAACGAAGTGCTTTCCCTGATGGCCCGTTATCATTTGGATAAAGAACACGGCTAATGTTTTCAGCACTATTTTGCTTTTCAACTGCACGATTATATTGCATATCATTAAACAATTGTAAATCAAAACCATCTGCACTCGTTGCTTCCCACAAACGAAGAGTATTTACTGTATTTGTATCAAATCCAATAATTGGCATATCGTATGGAGTTGCAATTACTTCTTCTGCATTTTCAAGATAGAATCTATCCTGACCATCAGGAGTTTTTCCATAAGCAATATTTCCCCCAAATTTAACTGTTACAGCAAGGTCAGATCGTTTAATTTCCCAAGGATCTCTATGTCTAAGCCAATTATCTGGATATTCCACCTGGTAACCATCTTCAATATGCTGTTCAAACATACCATATTCATAACGAATACCATATCCATGTCCTGGATAATCAAGAGTTGCAAGTGAATCCAAGAAACAACTAGCAAGTCGTCCAAGACCACCATTTCCAAGACCAGCATCAGGTTCTTGATCTTCTACAAGGTTATAATCAATATTCATACCTTTAAGAACATCTTTCACAGCATCTTTAATCTGAAGATTTATAAGATTATTACTTAATGCTCGACCCATTAAAAATTCAGCAGAAAAATAATAAAGTTGCTTTACTGGATTTTTTTCATATTCGGCACGAGTTGCCATCCAATTGCTAGTAATCATTTCTCTTGTACAAGCTGCAACTGCATCATACAAGTCGTGACTATTTGCATGTGCAATATCTTTACCATACTGCCTCTTAAGACGTTCAACCAAACTTGCTTTAAATTTTTCAGTATCAAATACCATTTCCATCTCCTTAAAAAGTTTTCACCTTTCTATTTTATATTTATATAAAAATTCGTCTTTTTCATTTATCTTTGACGATATTTTATTTACTACATAATACTACAATCGAATTTGCCGGAATAATATAACGACGCTGTGTTGATATTACTTCTTCTTTACCTAGTTCAAGAATATCTTCTCCATCAGGGAAAGAAGTATCTACAACACGAGCCCAATTTTTGCCATTTTCTAAAGTTGGTAAAATTACAGTCGTATCATGACGATTTGTATTAATTCCAACATACAAATCTGAACCAATTGTTCCATCTTCATTCTTATATCGGCTACCAAAAATATGGCAAGCTAAAAATCTATTAATCTTACTCCAATCAGGAACACGCCCATCAAAGTCGTACCAAACTAAATCAACACCATTTTTCTTTTCATTTTCAGTTTCACCAAAAAAATGAAATCTACTAAAAATTGGATGACTTTTTCGAAATTTTATTAATTCTTTTGTAAAACGAACTAAATTTCTATTTTTTTCTTCCAAAGTCCAATCAACCCAAGAAATTTCATTATCTTGACAATAAGCATTATTATTTCCATTTTGAGTTCGACGGAATTCATCTCCAGCAACAAACATTGGAGTACCTTGAGCCAAAAGTAAACAAGCAAAGAAATTTTTAATCTGTTTTACACGAAGTCTTTCAATTTTTTCGTTTGTACAAGCACCTTCAAATCCATGGTTATAAGAACAATTGTTATCCGTACCATCACGATTTTCTTCACCATTTTCATCATTATGCTTTCCGTTATAGCAAACTAAATCGTTCAATGTAAAACCATCATGGGCAGTTATAAAATTAATTGAATCAAAAGGCTTTCGTCCTGAATACAAATATAAATCAGAACTACCTGCAAGACGAGTAGCAGCAGCGGTCGATGTAAATTCATCTCCTCGAATGAATCGCCTAATATCATCACGATACCGATCATTCCATTCACTCCATCTACCACCCGGAAAACGACCAACTAAATAGCCACCAGATGCATCCCAAGGTTCAGCAATAATTTTTGTGTTACGCAAAATTGGATCTTCTGCAATATGATTTGTCAAAGGAGGGAATGTCAAAAGTTGCCCAGTCTGAGAACGACATAAAATTGGTGCTAAATCGAATCTAAATCCATCAATATGCATTTGTGTTACCCAGTAATGCAAGCTATCTATTATAAAATTTCGCACAACAGGATGATTACAATTTACAGTATTCCCACAACCTGTAAAATTTTTATAATACTGCATATCACCTTCTACAAGCTGATAATACACATCATTTTGAATTCCTTTAAATTCATAAGTAGAGCCATTTTCATTACCTTCAGCCGTATGATTATAAACAACATCAAGGATTACTTCGATACCAGCCTTATGAAGTTCTTTAACAAAAGTTTTAAACTCTCTTACACAACCACCAGGAGTTTTATCTGATGAATATCCTTGCTTTGGGGCAAAAAATCCAATAGTACTATATCCCCAGTAATTTTTTAAACGCTCTCCACTTTTAGGATTAATATTCCCATTTTCATTTTCATCAAATTCAAAAATTGGAAGAAGTTCAACAGCTGTAATTCCTAAATTTTTTAAATAAGGAATTTTTTCAATAAATCCTTTATAAGTTCCAGGAAAAGAAACTTTAGCTGAAGAAGATGCAGTAAATCCTTTTAAATGAGTTTCATAAATTATTGATTCATTGAGCGGACGATTAATAGGTTTATCACCTTCCCAATCAAAATCATTATCATCTATAACGACACATTTTGGAAAGAGTTCAATTTTATCAGGCTCTCGATTTGGAACATAAAGAGCATCACAACAACTTGGCCCGATTTTTGCAAAATGTTTATAAACCGATCCTTCAGATAAAGCCTTTGCATAAGGATCAAGCAAATAACGACTAAAGTCAAAACGCAATCCTTTATGAATATCGTGAGGACCATCAATTCTATATAAATAAAGAGAATTAGGTTTTAAATCAGGAATTAAAATATGCCAAATATCACCGGTTTTATTAACCCTAGGATCAAATTCAACAATCGAATATGGAGAGGCCGATGTTGCATTTTCAAAAAAGCAAAGAACGACTCGTGTTGCGTCCCTTGAAAAAATTGCAAAATTTATCCCCTCTCTTGTAACAGTTGCACCCAAATTAAAAGGTGAACCTGGTAAAACAGTCATCGAATTCATAAAGTAAACTCTTCCAGCAAATATTAATAAATTTCTTAATAATATTTAATTGTAATCTAAGAAATCACAATTCGCAAGTGCGTAAAACTTTTTGATTTGAACTAGTGAACTATTTTATATATAATATGTATAATACTACAAAAATATATAAAGAGGCAACACTATGAACTATTTTGAACCAGGACAAGAAATCGAAACAACCATCGTACAAATCTCAAATGACACAATTTTTTTAGACTTAAATCAAAAAACAGAAGGTATTTTAGATAAAGCAGAACTCCAAGACGCAAATGGAAACATAAATGTAAAGGAAGGAGATAAAATTAAAGCATTTTTTATTTCTACAAAAGATGGAGTTCCATATTTTACTACAAAAATTTCAGGGGAAAATGCTGATGAACAAATGCTAGAAAATGCATTTAATTCAGAAATTCCTGTACAAGGTAAAGTTGAAAAAGAAATAAAAGGTGGATTCGAAATAAAAATCGGCTCAAATCGTGCCTTTTGTCCTTTTTCTCAAATGGGATTTAAACAACGACAAGAACCATCTTATTACATTGGCAGAGTTCTTTCCTTCAAAATACAAGAATATAAAAACAATGGAAAAAATATTATCGTTTCTAACCGTGCAATAATGGAACTTGAACACAAAGAAAACATCGATCAAATGGCAAAAACTTTTGTTACTGGTGACATTGTAAAAGGGAAAGTTATTGAACTCAAAGAAAAAGGTGCAGTTGTAGATATCGGAGGCGTACAAGCATTTCTTCCAATCTCAGAAATTACAAGAGCGCACATTAAATCTGTTGATGAAAAAATCTCAGTTGGCCAAACAATTGAAGCTAAAATCATAAAAACAGATTGGGCCCACGAAAGAGTAAGCATTTCTACAAAAGAACTTGAAAAAGATCCATGGGATACAGCTCAAAAAGATTTCCCAGAAAACACAAAAATTGACGGAACTATTGCTAGAGTTGCAGACTTCGGAATTTTTGTTACATTAGCAGAAGGAATCGATGGATTAGTTCATATTTCAGAATTAAATGTAGATGCCAATACAAATCTTAAAAAGAAATTTAACCCTGGAGATAAACTTTCTGTTATTGTAAAATCAATAGATGCAGAAAACAAACGCATTTCTCTTACAACAAGCACTTCAAAGGAACAAGACCAAACCACAGCAAAATACATGGCAAATCAAGAAGACGATAGCGATACTTACAATCCTTTTGCCGCATTATTAAAAAAATAATTTAAAGGAGATAATAGTGATATATAAATCAAGTGATAATAATTTTTATAAAATTAAAAATAAAATTTTTCTCGCACTTACTATTCTAATTTTGTCATTAGCTTTTTTATCTTGTAATTCCACAGAACAAGAAAACAAAGAAAAATCAACTTATATTATTACAAAACCTACTCCAACTGGAAATATTTATACAACTATTTGTTTTAAAAAAATTGATTCTGTAGAAGCACGACATTTAAAAACAAGTACAAAAATTCCTCTTACCGCATCAAATTATAAATATAATTCTTCAACTTCTGAATTGATTATAACTTTACCAAAAGGAACAAATTTTTTACCAAAAGATTTAGTTTTTACAATTACAGGAATTCCTTATTATCCTGGCGAATTTGTTTTACATGGTTTTTACAACAAAGCAATGCCAGGGGTTTTTGTAAATGGAAAAAAATCAATTTTAAACACAGATTATACTTTTGATAAATCAACAGGTAGATTAAAATTTATTACACCACTTGATACAGACAAAGATTCATTTAACATTATTTGGATTTCAAAATTCGCAATGAATTCTGTAAATAATAAATATGATGAATTTGAAAATATCTACAATTCATTCGAAAAAGAATGGCGTTCCAATTATAATATAAATCTTTTTTAAGGATTTTTGCCATAAGAATTCAACTTAGGAATATTAACTACAACTGTTGTAAAAGTGCCTTACAGCCTTTTACAACATCATTATAAGTTAAATCAAAATTTCCTGTGTACCAAGGATCTGCAATATCACGATGCTCACCTGCGAAATCTAACAATAAATGAAACTTTGAATCAACATCGCTTCCTAAAATCCATTCCATATTTCTTAAGTTATTTCTATCCATACAAATCAGATAATCCCAATCATTATAATCATCAATTGTAATTTGTCGCGCCCGATGATCTGTAAAAGGAATATTCATTTGGCGAAGTTTTGTCCGTGTTCCATGATGAATAGGATTTCCTATTTCTTCTCTACTTGTTGCTGCAGAATCAATAATAAATTCTTTTTCTCTACCTGCTTTTTTTACCATATCTTTAAAAACAAATTCTGCCATTGGAGAACGACAAATATTCCCGTGACAAATAAATAAAATTTTTTTCATATAACTAACCTTAAGTTTTGTTTATTCAATTAAAAAATATCAAATATTCTTTGATAATACAAAAAATAGATTGACTTGTCATTATAAATTCTCTAAAGTTTTTTTCTTCCTCGTTTGACAGTATATTTGCTCATCATTATAATAGTAGAGATGAATATTTTTCTTGGAACCTCGGCTTCAACAGGAATTGGAATCGGCAAAGCCTTTGTTATACCTGAACAAAAACAAAAATTAATTCCTCATTTTTCAGTTGATTCAACTACAATTTTAAATGAATGGGATCGGTTTGTCAGTGCAAAAGAAAAAGTTTATCTTTCAATTCAAACTCAATTAACATCTTTAAATATTAATTTAAAACAAGATAAGATCCAAAAAGACCTTTTCGAAACATATTTACTTATGCTCGAAGATCCTGTTTTTATAGAAGAAGTAAAAACAAATCTTGAAGCAACTTTTGATAACATTGAGTATGTTTTAAATATCAAAACAAATGAATATGCACAGCGTCTTCGCAATTCAGGAAACAACTACCTTGCAGAACGAGCAATCGACATTTGTGATATTTTTGGAAAAGTTTTAGATGAACTCCTTAATATTGAACATTTCGAAATTGATCAAATTCCAGATGATTGCGTGATTGTAGCAAAATCACTTAATCCTTCAGATGCAATAGTTCTTTCAAAAAGAAAAATTGCAGGAATTGCTTTAGAAGAAGGCGGAACTTCAAGCCATGTTTGTATTCTCGCAAGAAACTACGGAATTCCTACAGTTGTTGGATTACAAAAATTAACTAAAGAAATTTCAACTGGTGATTTACTTATCGTAGACGGAACTGTTGGAGAAGTTCTTCTAAACCCAGATGAACAGTCTATAAAAGATTATTCATTAAAGATTCAAATTGACCAAGAACATAAACAAAAAATCGCTCTTTTTAGAGATAAACCTGCAAAAACAAAAGATGGAACAACTTTTAACATTTTTGCAAATATTGGAACTCCAGAAGAAGCAAAAATTGCAATCGAAGAAGGAGCCGACGGCATCGGACTTTTTAGAACAGAGTTTTTATTTATGGCCGACTACCAAAATAAAGCTAGAACTTATTCAATGTCAGAAGATAAACAATTTGAAGCATATAAATATGTTCTCGAAACAATGAATGGAAAACCGGTTACTATACGAACATTAGATGCCGGAGGCGACAAAATCATATCGACAAAAGATTTGCCAAAAGATACAGAAAATAATCCAATGATGGGACTTCGAGCAATCCGAATTTCTCTTAAATATCCACAACTTTTAAGAACACAACTTCGTGCTTTGTACAGAGCAAGTGTCTACGGAAATTTAAAAATTATGCTTCCCTTAATTACACATGTAAATCAAATAACAAAAGCAAGAGAAATTGCAAAAGAAGTTCAAGAAGAATTAGAATCAGAAAATATTCCATTCAAAAAAGATGTTCCTATAGGAATTATGATAGAAACTGCTGCCGCTGGAATTACAGCAGATTGTCTTTCAAAAGTATCTGACTTTTTTTCAATTGGAACAAATGACTTAACTCAATATACTTTAAGCGTTGATAGAGAAAATCTTAGCGTTGCCCCATTATACAATGAAGTTCACTTGGCTGTTTTACGATTAATTCAATTTACAATTGATGCATCAAACAAACAAAATATTCCTATTTCTGTATGTGGAGAAATGGCTAGCAAAAATGATAGTGCAATGATTCTTGCAGGTATGGGAATTAGAAATTTAAGTATGGGACCTCGTAGAATTCCATATATAAAAGAAATGCTTGCTTCTATTTCAATCAAAGAATTAGAAGCCATTTCAAAAAAATCACTTAACAACCTTTAACATTCCCGATAAAATATCTATACAAATAGGTGAATAAATGGCAAAAAGAAAGAAACCTGATTTTTCAAAACCAAAACCAATAGTTAGTAAATCAAAAAAATCACTTCAAAAAAATTTAGACTCTTTTGATACACTTTTAGAAGAAAATAAAAATGAAGAAAAAAAATCAGTTGTAGATTCTTCTCTCGAACAAAAAGAAGAACTTAAATTTGACACTTCAAAAATTTATACTAATTTACCATTAGTTGTAATTGCTGGTCGCCCAAATGTTGGAAAGTCAACCCTATTTAACAGATTTATGAAAAAAAGAGTTGCTATTACAGATCCAACTCCAGGTGTTACTCGTGATCCAGTAGAAGGAGATACATTCATTTTAGGAAAGCCAGTTCATCTAATGGATACAGGTGGTTACAAACTTACTCGCGATATCGGTTCAATGGAAGCCGTAATGGATGATTTAGTTGTAGAAAAAACACTTCAAAAATTAAAAGAAGCAGATACAATCCTTCTTCTTTTGGAAGCAAATCAAATCACTCCAGAAGATGAAGAATTTATTCAACAGCTTCGACCATATTGGAATAAACTTATTGCAGCTGTAAATAAAACTGAAGGTGGAAAAAATCAAGATTACGCCATCAACTATATGAAATATGGATTTAAAGAACTTTTATTTATTTCTGCAGAACACGGAGATAAAATTCCTGAACTACAAGAAAAATTAATAAAAAATGTAGATTTTTCAAAAGTTCAAGAAGCTGAAAACCAAGAACGACCAATTAGAATTGCAATCCTTGGAAAACCAAATACAGGAAAATCAACTCTTTCAAATCGGCTTACTCATTCAGAATCTTCAATCGTATCAAATTATGCCGGAACTACCAGAGATGTTGTCGAAGGATCATTCACCTACAATGATAAAAATTTTACAATTCTTGACACAGCTGGTATTAGACGAAAAGCTAAAGTCAAAGAAAATGTAGAATATTATTCTGTAAACCGTGCTATCAAAACGCTAGACGAATGTGACATTGTTTTTTTAATGATTGATGCCCAAGAAGGTCTGGCTGAACAAGACAAAAAAATATGTTCTTTAGCATATGAACAAGGTCGTGGAATTATTTTCATTCTAAATAAATGGGACACTCAAGAAAAAGGACGAACCGCAATTAAAAAGGCAGAAGAAAATATTAGAATTATGTTCGGCCAAATGAATTATAGCCCAATCATTTGTATAAGCGCTCTTGAAGGAAACGGAATAAAACTACTTTTAGACACAACAATAGAACTTTATGAACAAGTAACAAAAAAAGTTTCTACTTCTGTTTTAAATTTGGCATTAAAAGACTGGTTATTTAAATATCCACCTCCAGCAAGCCGAACAGCACATTTTAAAATTCGATATATGGTACAAACTGGAACAAATCCTGTTCATTTTACAATCTTTGCTACTCGACCTGAAGTTGTTCCTTTAACATATATTTCATTCCTAAAAAATAGAATCCGAGAAGACTTAGGTTTTGATAAAATTCCAGTCCAACTTGAATTAAAAGCAAGTCGAAAAAAATGGGAAGATCGGGAACCAGAATAAATGGCGGGTTATTCAATTGGCCAAGTCGAAGAACTTACAGGTGTAAAACCCCATGTTCTTCGATATTGGGAAGAAATAATTCCAGGAATTTCTCCAGAAAAAGATTTTGGAGGTAGACGAATTTACTCTAAAAAAGATATAGAAATTATTAATCGTCTTAACTTCCTAATTAACGAAAAAAAATTTACTATTGAAGGTGCTAGAGATCAATTAATTACAGAAGCACAAATTATTTCAGAAAGTAATGAATTATGTAAAATAAAATCAACCTTAAATGAAATCCGTGATGAACTTATGACTGCTTTAACAACTGTAAAAAAGTTCAGGAGTAAAAAATGAAAAACAGCACTAACGAACTAATTAGTTCATTATTCAATCCTCAAAAAATTCCAGAAGAAGCTATTTCAATTTTAGAAAACTTCGATAAAATTGTTCAAGATAATTTACCATTAAACAGTAAGCAACTTTCAAAATTACCAGAAGACATTAGAGAACTTTCTCATCAACTCACCGATGAACGAGACACTCGCCGCCTTAGTTATATGAATGAAAAAACTACACTTTCTGCATATGCACGATATTTTATGTGGTGGAATTTAGTTCGACTAACAAGACTTTTTTCAAATATTGATATTTCAAAAATCACTCTAAAAGATAATGATGTTTGTATCGATATTGGAAGTGGGCCATTGACAATTATTAGTGCTCTTTGGCTTAGTCGCCCCGAACTTAGAAAAATAAAACTTACTTGGTACTGCCTTGATCTTTCCCAAAGTTCTATGACTTTAGGTGAAAATATTTTCCTTTCAATCGTTGCAAAAACAACTTCTTTTGTACCAACAAATAAAAAAGAACCAGAAAATTCTTCTAAATCAATTACAAAAGAAAATCAGCTTTCTTATGACAACCAACCGGCCCAATGGAAAATCATCCGTGTAAAAGGAGGGCTCGGAACGCCAATTAAAGAAAAAGCAAAATTAATTACTTGTGCAAATATGTTCAATGAAGCTTTTCAATCAGAACAAAAACCTTTAGATTTTTTAGCAAAAAAATATAGCACTGATTTATTTAAATATTCCACTAAAAATTCATCATTTATTATTGTTGAGCCAGGCGTTCCTCGCTCAGCACGATTCATAAGTTTATTACGAGATAATTTTATTAGAAAAGGATTATCAATTTCAGCTCCTTGTTGTCACCATGAATTATGTCCAATGGATGGTCGTTTATTAAAAGGCCATCATATCGATAAAAGTTCTACAAACTCAAATTCATCAAAAACAGGAAAATGGTGCAACTTTGCTTTTCCAACAAAAAACGCACCTGAAAAACTTCAAAAATTATCTAGTTTGGCAAAATTACCCAAAGATAGAGCCGTTTTAAGTTTTGTATTTTCAATTCCAACTGAAAATGCAGATTTAGAATCAAATAAATCAGATGAAAATAAAAAACTCAGTAATCAAATGACAATTCGAATTGCTAGTGATCCAATAAAACTTTCAGAAAACAAAATAGGATTTTATGCTTGTTCACCTATTGGACTCGTTTTATACATTCCAAAAAAATCACAACTTATTTTCTCGGGAGATTTAATTAATACAAATATTCCTTCAGAAAAAGCAAAAATCGACAAAAAAAGTGGTGCAAGAATAATTGAATGTGAAGAAAATAAATCTACTTTTCATTCAAAAGACTTTGATTTGTCTAAACAAAAAAAAGACATAAAAAAAGCACCTTTTAAATCTAAAAAATAATGATTATCCAAAATTATATCCCCCAATAAAAAGTCAATAAAAAATATCAATTTTTAAATTGACTGTTTAACTTATTTAGGGTTTAATACAAACCCTAAAAACGGCCGAGTCAAGGCCTTGAGCAAAGCGTGCCTTGACCGGACGTATTTTGGCAATCTTTATAGATTCAAAAAGTGCTACCACTTTTTTTATACAGCACAATTGTTTATAAAAAATTAATCCTTAAAAATCGACTTAATTTCTTTTTCATAAATTTCAGTAAGTTTATAACGCATAATTTCTTGCTTAGCAGATAACTCACGACCAACTTCAAAAGGTTTTGTTAAAAAAGCAAATTTTACAATTTTTTCAAACATTCTAAATCCATTTTTAGCATTTACCAATTCACGGATTTCATTTTCAATCAATTTATAAACTTCTTCTTTTTTAACAAGTTCATTAAAATCTTTGAACTGAATTTTATTTTCTTGTGCCCAAAGTTCCAATTCTTCTTGATTTGGAAGAATTAATGCCCCAAGATTTCTTTGATCTTGACCAACAACAACAGAAGTTGCAATAAATCGCGATTCTTGAAGTTTTGCTTCAATTGGAAGAGGTTCAACATTTTCTCCACCGGATAAAACGATTGTATCTTTTACACGACCCAAAATCTTAATTTCACCATGAACACCTTGAATAACTAAGTCACCTGTATCAAGCCATCCATCTGCAGATAAAACTTTATCTGTGAGCTCTGGGCGCTTATAATATCCTTTCATAACAGTAGGACCTTTTACCTGTAAAACACCTTTTTTTCCTTTAGGTAAAATATTTCCTTCCATATCAACAACGCGTACATTCACTCCACGGATAGCAGTACCAATACAACTAAAAACAGGCGCTTTAATTGGTCGAACAGCAACTACCGGAGCTGTTTCTGTCATTCCATAACCTTCAACTACATTAATGCCAAGCGCCCAGAAAAATTCATCAATTGATTTTGCATAAGCTCCACCACCAGCTACCCCTGCTCTAAAATTAGTTCCAAGCATTGCCTTAACTTTCTTGAATACAAGAACATTTCCAAGAGCTTTCAAAGGAGCAAGTAAAATCCATGGAATTACCAAGAAAATCCAACTCAATACGATAAAATCATACTTTGTACGGAAATTCTTTCTAAAAAGTCTTCTTGAAATTCTACTATGCAAAATTGCTACACTTGTGAAAAAATTAAAAAGACCTTCAACAATTCCACCAGTACGACGCATTTTTTTCTTTACACCTTCATAAACAGCTTCAAATACACGAGGAACTGCTGGTAAAAGTGTTGGATTTAATTTTAACATATCCGGAAGTAAAACACTTCCAATTGGTTTTGAATAACAAATTGAAGCAGCTTGCGACAAAATTACATATTCAACTAGTCGCTGAAAAACATGCCAAACCGGTAATACACAAATTGCTTTATCACCTGGATACAAATAAATTCGCTCCTGAAGTTCATCAAGCTGTGCAATAAAATTTCCATGAGAAAGCATTACACCTTTTGGAGTTCCTGTTGTACCAGAAGTAAAAATAATTGCAGCAATATCGTCCCATTGACCTTTTTCAATTTCTTCATTTACACGATTAGGATTCTTTTCGGTAAATGCTTTTCCTAAATCTAAAATTTGTTGGAATGTATAAATTTTGACATTTGAAGCATCACAAAGAGATTGAACTTCATCTGAAATTTGATCAAAAATGATAAACTGTTTTAAAGTTGGAATATCATTTTTTACATTCATTATTTTCTTAATTTGAGTTGAATTTTCAACTACACAAGTTTTTACTTCTGTAAACGAAAGAATGTATTTTAAATCATTTTCACTAGCATCACACCCACGAGGAACATCACAAGCGCCAATCGTCATAATCCCCATATCTGACTGTTCCCATTCTTTTCTATTATCAGAAATTAATCCAATCTTTTCTTCACGAACAGTACCTAATGCCAAAAGACCTGCGGCAAATAACTGAGAAGTATCAAATAACTGTTTATATGTTTCAAAAGAAAAATCTCCATCCTTTGTTGTACGAGTATATTGTGCTGGAACATCAGGATATTTTAAACTAACCTCTCTCAACATTCTTGGAAGTGTTTTTTCCATAAAATAAACCTCTTAGACCACTTTGAATAAATTTCAAAATGACAAATTCTGATATTTTGTAAATAGTTACATAAATTATATATTAGTTAATTCAATTTATCAATGGAAATAACATTTAATTTGCAAAAGGAAATTAAAAATAAAATTCATCATTCATCCTGCTTAACAGCAAATTTTAATAACCACTCTGAACAAAACAAACAAATTTTAGAATATCTCAGAAAGGTGTAATTTTCTTTTAATCCGAATGTTTTTATAATATAATTGAACAAGGTGAATAATCCATCAAAAGAAACACTACGGAGCCAAAATGAAAAGAATTGTTTTTCCATTTTTTTTATTCTCTTTAATTTTTCTTACTCAAAATGAAATTTCTTCAAATGAGCAATCTACTTTAATTTCTTACACAGGTGGAAAAAATTATACATTTATAGAACGAACAGATTTACGACGATATGACAATGGTAAATACATTGGTCTTGTTAGCCGACAAGTTTCATCATTTATTGAAGAAAGTGGTCATCAAAACAATTATCTTTTATACGATGGAAATTTCTACCTTGACGAAGGAACTAAACGAGCAAATATTTCAATTGGGCCAACATTAAATGAAGCAATCCCATCAGTTTTTAAAATTACAGAAGATGGAAATTTAGAAATGATTGAAGACAATGGATATCCTTCATTCAGAAGTTTTCCTTCCTATCCCAAAAAAGAAATATCAATTGGAGAACGATGGCAATCAAAAGCAATACGTTGTGTCGATCCACTCAACAAAGGCATTTTTACAAAAATTCCTTTTTATGTTGAATATACATATTTGCGCGATGAAATTTATAATGGGGAAGATGTTTTTTTACTAAGTGCAAAATGGGCAACTCGCTATGGAACAAAATATTATATTGACTATAACGGCGACAAAGATTTAATTGAAGCCCAAGGCAGCCATAATGCAACAATCTATGTAAGTAAAAATACTGGAGCTGCAATCGTAATCCGTGACTCAGTAAATGAAGTTTTTACCTACACAAATGGTGCAAAAATTCAATTCAAAGGAACAATAAATTTATTTACTAAATACCAACCGGCTCTCGACAAAGAAAAACTTTTACCAATTTTACAAAGAGTTGCAACAAAAGTAGAATCTCCTATTTATATTCCATCTAAAGAATCAACTTATATCGCAAATTCAGAAAGCATGAATTCTTCAAATTATGATGAATCAGATTTTACAAATATAAATACAAGTTATTGGGTTGAACAAATCCATTCTCAAAATGATTCAACAGAAGGAGGAACTCTCTCAACAGAAAATTTACCTAATAATAATTCACCAGTTAATGAAAATGCATATCTCACTTATGAAACAACAAAAGCTGGAATCAAACTAACAATTCCTAATTTACAATTCAAACCAGATTCTAACGAACTTCTTCCAACTGAAAATCAGCGCCTAAAACAAATTGCAGAAATTCTATCTAATACAGGAACAGCCGTTTTACTCGTAGAAGGACACACAGCTTCAACAGGAAATGAAAAAGGCGAAATGCAACTTTCAAAAGATCGAGCAACTGTAATCGCACAAAAATTAGCTACTCTTGGAATAGATTCTTCAAGATTCATAATCCGTGGACATGGAAGTCATAAACCGATTGCAGATAATTCAACAAAAGAAGGAATGGCAAAAAACAGACGTGTAGAAATTACAATTACAGAATAATTTAACTTGCTCCGATTTGATTAACCATTTTATTTAGGCGTTTTCGAATTACTACATATCGATAGAATGCAACTATGGCTGATACAACCCACACAATTCCTACAGACCACCAAATTCCAAAAACACCAATCCCAAACCAAGATGTCAATAAAATAGGAATAGTAAAACGCCCAATTACTTCTACGATACCATTCAAGAAAGAGAAAATAGAATCTCCTGCTCCATAAAGAATTCCACGAACAGTATAAATTGTTCCAAGTGCAAAATAAAACAAGCTAGAAATTTGCAAGGCTTTGCCACCTATTTTAATAACCTCAGAATTATCCACAAAAATTGCAGTTATTTCATTACTAAAAAATTGAAAAATAGGAATTACTGCTACAGTAAAAATAGTCATTATCATCATAGATTTACGATACCCTAAAATCATTCGATCTATTTTTTTAGCACCATAATTTTGACCACAAAAAGTCGAAAGAGCAGCACTCAAGGTCTGATAAGGCAAATGAACAAACTCCTCAATTTTTCCAGTTGCAGTAAATGCAGCAACTGCAATAGGACCAAATGAGTTTACAACAGCTTGCAAAGCCATACAAGAAATTGCAATCAATGAAAACTGAAAAGACATCGGAATTCCAATTTTTACAATATCACGCATTATTGAATAATTTACAAAAAAATCCTTTGATTCAAATTTGAAAAAAGAATTAGTTTTAATTGCAAAAATCAAACAAAATCCACCAGATATTAATTGAGCAATTACAGTTGCAATTCCAACACCAACAACACCCATTGAAAAAGCTTTAATAAAAAGAATATCTAGTCCAACATTCAGTAAGCAAGCAAAAATCAAAAAATACAAAGGAGTTTTAGAATCTCCCAATGCTCTAAGCATCGAAGAAACATAATTGTACATTGAAACAAAAAATAATCCGATACAACTAATTCTTAAATAATTAATTGAATCATTAATAATTGTTTCTGGAACTTTCAATAAATGTAAAATTGGTTCTGCAAGAAAAAATGCAATAGCACCAACTATAATTGGAAGAACAATCATAATGTAGGCAGTATTAATAATACAGTTTCGAACTCTACTTTTATCGCCACGGCCAAAAAATTGGGAAACTATAATACCACCGCCAGATCCAATTCCATTACAAATTGCAAAAAAGAAAAAAGAAATAGGGCCTGTTGTTCCAATCGATGCTAAAGCATCCGATCCAATAAATCGACCAACGATAATTGAATCGGCAAGATTATACATCTGCTGAAAAACATTTCCAATAAGCATCGGTATTGAAAAAAGAAGTAATAATTTTACAGGATTCCCTTCTGTCATATTAATATTTTTTTCTTTCATAGAAAAATTAATATAACCAATTCAATTTTAAAGATACTACCTTTTATTGATAAAAATTATGTCTTTTTTGATATTTTTGAACAAGAACTAAATTTACAAAACAAAAAAAATCAATAAATCAGCAAATGCATTGAATAAACTTTTTAATTTCTTCAAGCCTTTCTAAAGCAATTTTTCTTCCTTCGTCATAACAACGCTGAAGCTCCAAAGGATTTTTTTCTGTTCGACTAATTCCTAAAGATTCTTTTGGGCAAATTACAAGACAATTTCCTTTTGATTCTTGATTGAACACATATTCAGTTTCTTTATTATAAACACAATGACGATTTTCCATTGCTTTTACAAGAGCAGGATATTTCCTTAAAGCCAATTTTATCAAACCCATCGCTTTATTAGGAGTCTTTTTAAAATCTCTCGGTTGAGTTAAAATAACAATATTTTTTTGATAACCAATAGATTCAAAATACTCAAGAGGAATAGAATCTGTCATACCACCATCTAAAAGCTTATGACCATCTACTTCCACAACTTTACTTACAAGAGGCATACTTGCACTACCGCGCATCCATTTAAAATCATTTTCATCACAGGATTCAAGTTCTTTATAAACAGGCTTCCCAGTTTCACAATCTGAAGCAACAATGTAAAACTTTACAGGATTGGATCGATAAGTTTCATAATCAAAAATATCAATTTTATTAGGCAACACATTGTAACAAAAATCTGCACCATACATATCACCGGTTGTAAATAAAGACCAAAAAGAACAATATCTTTTATCTTTTGAAAGTAATTTATTATATCGAATTGTTCGACCAATTTGTTTAGATTTATAATTACATCCAAAGGTTGCTCCCGCAGAAACACCAATCAACCCATCTACACAAATATCATTTTCCATAAAAACATCAAGGACACCAGCTGTAAACATACCACGCATGGCACCACCTTCAAGAACAATGCCTTTTTTTATTTCCATAATGAATATTGTACAACTATTTTTTGCTCGAAACAATATGACATTTTTTAATTTTAAACTATAATGAATTTATGAGTAAAAAATTTGTAGAACAATATCATAAAATTTTAAATCATGAAATTCCTGAATTTTTAAAAAAATATTTACATCTTCCGATTTTAACCCGATTAAAAGGAATTGGCCTTTTATGTGGAACAGATTGGACTGATTTTTTTTCTAACAATTTTTATTACTCAAGATTTGACCATAGCATTGGGGTTGCCTTAATCATTTGGCATTTTACACATGATAAGGCACAAACAATCTCCGGGCTGCTCCACGATGTATCAACGCCAGCTTTTAGTCATGTTACAGATTTTAGAAAAGGAGATTCTTTAACACAAACTGTAACCGAAGGAGAAAACAAATCAATGCTGGCGAACTCTCCAGAACTTATTGATTGTCTTTCGGAAGATGGTCTTGCACTAAATCAAGTTGACGACTATCACAAATATCCAATTGCCGACAACGAAGTTCCTCAACTTAGTGCAGACCGCCTTGAATATATGTTTCCATCAGGAGCAGCCCTCGCAGGAACATGGTCTCTCGACAAATCTTTTTCCCTATCAGAAATAAAATCAATTTACAATGATATTGTTATCTGCAAAAACGAAAATAACATAGAAGAACTTGGATTTAAATCTGTAGAAATTGCTGAACTTTATACACATCGAACAACTGATATTGGTTTATTTCTTCAAAAAAATGAAGATAAAATGGTTATGCAATTTTTAGCAACAACATTAAATTTAGCTATTAAACTAAACATTCTCAGCGAAACAGATTTTTTTACATTTACAGAAAAAGAAATTATCCAAAAACTTGATAAAGTTGTCCAAAAAAATAAAACCATCAATCTCGCCAATAAATTTTATGAATTTGTCGATACTTCAACGCATTATAAAAAATCTGAAGATTCTTTTGAAAAATTTATTTTGTTTTATCGGACATATAGAAAATTTAGAAAAATCACAAGAAGTCCAGAACCTCTCAAAGGACACTTTTGTGTAAATTTAGAAGTAAAAAAACGCTACATAAATCCTCTTGTAGTTACCGGAAATAAAATCGACGGATTATTTGAAGCTAAGCGAATTACAGATATTTCAGAAAAAATAAGACAGGAAATAAATTACTTCCTGTCTTATGATGAAAATTGTTTTGGATGTGTTAAACTGAATTAAATTTAATTCAACGCATTCATATCAAGTTTATCAAACCCAGCTAAAAGGTCTTTTGCAATTTTTTTAATCTTTTCTACATCTCCCAAACGAGCACCTTCGATATTTAAAGGCATAACAGGATCATGCAAAGACAAACGCAAAAGCATCCAACCCTGAGCATCTCCTTCCTTGAATGAAATACGAACGCCTTCATAACTTTCTGGCAATAAATACCCTGCATTTTTTGCACGAGAACGGAATTCTTCCAATACTTTTTTTCCATAAGATTTAAAATCTTCTGTCAAAATCTTAAATCGATATTCACCTTCTTCAACAAGTGGAGGAAGCTTTTCAATTAAGCTGTCAAGTTTTTTACCTTCTTTTGCAGCTTGAGCCAAAGCAACTACAAGTTTAACTGCAAGATAAGCACCATCATCAAGATAATAATTTTCTTTTAAAGCACCATGTCCTGAAGTTTCCATTGCAAGAGGAGAATTAATTCCTTTTTTATTTAATTCAATTTGTTTATTAATTACATTTTTATAACCACGCATGTAACAAAGATGCTTTAATCCAAGAACTTCTTCTAAGAAATATGTAAGTCTATCTGATGTAACAGAGTCAGTAATAATTGTACTACCAGGATTTTCTGGAGCCAAAATTGCAGCAGCCATAGCAATAATTGCATCACGGTTTACTTCACTACCATCTGATAAAACAGCAGACATTCTATCAACATCAGTATCAAAAATTAGACCTAAATCAGCATTGTTAGTAAGAACTGCATTTTTAATTGATTCCATTGCAGCTTTATTTTCTGGATTAGGAATATGATTAGGGAACTTTCCATCTGGTTCAAGAAATTGACTTCCTGTTGTATCTGCTCCGAGAGGATTCAAAATTTTATCTACAAAAAATCCACTAGCGCCATTCCCCGAGTCAACAACAATTTTAAGACCTGCCAATGGTTTTTCGCTACTTGCACCAATTCCTTCAGAAATAGCTTTTTTCAAATGTTCAGCATAAATTGAAAGCAAATCAAAAGATTCACATTTTGAAATATCAACATCTTTTTCTTCTACAGAAGATGCTTTTTCCAAAATCGATGTAATATCATCATGTTCAAGACCACCGTCTTTATCAAAAAACTTAAGACCATTTCGATTAAAAGGTAAGTGACTAGCAGTAATTTCGATAGAACCATCAAATTTAGTTTGTTCAAAAACAATCGACATAAACATTGAAGGAGTAGTAGCAAGCCCACATCTAACAACACTTGCACCTGTACTCACCATTCCCTTTATAACAGCTTCTTCAAGAGCAGGACCAGAAACACGAGAATCTCGACCAACACCAATTTTTAAATCATTCGCACTTTTACCTGTCTTTTCAGAAAGCCATTTTATAAATCCTTGACCTATTTTATTACAAGCTTCACAAGTTAAATTTACATGTTCATCAGCAACACCTTCAACAGCAATTCCACGAACATCACTTCCGTTTTGCAATTTCATTAAATCTTGACTATTCATATTTACTCCAAAATGGTCGCGTCAAATCTTCTGTAGTGCACCTTAAATCAATAAAATTAAGCCAGATGATAAAAACGCTTTAAATCTTGTAACATTATATCAAATTTTGGTATTATATTTAATAGGGAAACAATTATTTATTATCTTTACGGAGACTAAAAATGAATAAAAAAATTAAATTAATTTCAATTATTTCACTACTTTTATTTTTTACAGCACAATCAACTTTTGCAAATAAACTTGATGATTGGTTAGATAAATATGAAACTTTTATAGAAACTGTTGAAAAAGCAGCTAAAAATAAACAAGTATCTAAAATTAAATCTTTTGAAAATCAAAAAGAAAAACTTTTTGCCGAAAAAGATGCAATCCAAGATAAAATAGGAAAATTTTCATTCTTTCAGGGAACTCGATATGGAGTATTAAATTCTCGATGGGGAGTTGCAATTGCAGCTTTAAAAGGAACAAAAGGATTAAACGAAGTTCTTGAAGAAGAAAAGAGCGATGCAGGAAAAAAAGCATAATATTAATTCACCTTATAATTCATTTCAAAATGCTCTCTTTTCAATTTATGACTCAGGAATTAATATAAAAAATTCTTTCCGAATGCCTGGTGGAGATATTAATAAATCCTACGGAATGATTCTTTCTAATGGGGTATATCTTTTTATGAAGGCAAACGAAAAGAACAAACTTAATTACTTTGAAGCAGAGTCAACAAACTTACTGTCAATTGAAAAAACTAATACTATTAAAGTTCCAAAAGTACTTGCTTATGGAACCGATGACGGTGATAATTCAGGATACTCTTTTTTACTTTTAGAATTTATTAATTATGATGATTTTAACAATAAATTTTGGGAGAATCTTGCAAAAAATTTAGTGTCACTTCATAACGCTCCTTGTGATGAATTTATTTCAACTGAATCAACTACTTGCAACAAATTTGGTTTTAAAACCGATAATTTTATCGGACATACAAAACAAATTAATTCTCCCAAAGAAACCTGGATAGATTTTTTTCGAGAAAATCGACTTGAATATCAATTCAAACTTGCAGAAAACTATTTTAAAAAAGATAAAATAATTAAATTTCAAACATTACTCGATAACATTCATAAAATTTTGATTGAACCAGAAAAACCTAGTTTATTGCATGGAGATTTATGGAGCGGAAATATTTTAAGCGATAGAAAAGCAAATCCATTCTTAATTGACCCAGCTTGTTATGTTGGACATGCAGAAGCAGATATTGCAATGACAGAACTTTTCGGGGGTTTTGATCCTAAATTTTATGAAGTATATAAAGAGTCAAACCTTTTGCAACCTGAATACCACAATCGCCGTGACTTATATAATTTGTACCACATTCTTAATCACTTAAATATGTTTGGCAAAACTTACCTTCCTGCTGCACAAAAAATTATTGACAGTTATTCAATTTTTTAATCAATTTATTTTATTTTTTTTCGGAGGTCAATATGAAAAAAATTATGGTTTTATTATTAGCAACATCAATGATTTTTGCATCCGTTGCTTATAGTAATGGAAATGGTGGTTCGGAAGGAAGTGTCGTAACTAAAAATGATTTCGTAGGAACTTGGACTGGAACACTAGGACCTGTATCATTTTCTATTACATTAAATACTGATGGTACTCTTGTAGAATATCAAGATGACGAAGGATTCACAGCTGGAAATTGGAAAGTTACTAATTCTGATATGACAGCCAACATTTCGGGAGTAGGAACTTTTAATGGAAGATTAGAAAATGATAAAATAGATGCAACCTATATGAATTACAAACTTGTTTTTACTAAAGTAGACACATCTGCTTACGTAGGAACTTGGACTGGAACAATGGGCGATGATATGTCACTTTCCGTTACATTAAATGCCGACGGAACTGTTTTTGCAAAGAATTATAGCGAGGAGGAAACAACTGGACTTTGGACAGTTACTAATTCATGTTTTACAATGTGGCTCGATGTTGGTGACGAAGACCTAGAAGAGGGATTTTTTGGAAATTTACAAAATGGCAACTTAGTAGTAAATTTTTATGGGCAAAACATTTCTTTAACTAAAAAATAATTCATTTTAAATTTAAAAAGGCTGTCTAGTAAGTCTTGTGTTTTAAAATAACACAAAAGTTTAAACTTACTAGGCAGCCTTTTTTTGCTTATAGTGCCATATCAAATTAGTGGATTAGTGGTGGAACAAACGAATTCCGTTAAAGCACATTACCATGTTGTAATCGTCGGCAGCTTTAATTACTAAGTCATCACGAACAGAACCACCTGGTTGAACTACAACTGTAACTCCAGATTTTTTTGCACGTTCAATGTTGTCGCCAAATGGGAAGAAAGCATCTGAACCAACAGCAACATTTGTGTTTTTAGAAATCCATTCTGCTTTTGCTTCGCGAGTGAAAACTTCTGGTTTTACTTTGAAAATGTTTTGCCATTTTCCTTCTGCCAAAACATCCATATATTCTTCGCCAATGTAAACATCAATTGCGTTGTCTCGGTCTGCACGTTTAATTCCATCTACAAATTGCAAACCTAAAACTTGTGGGCTTTGGCGTAACCACCAGTTGTCTGCTTTTTGTCCTGCAAGTCTTGTACAGTGAACGCGGCTTTGTTGTCCAGCTCCAATACCAATTGCTTGTCCGTCTTTTACAAAACAAACTGAATTTGATTGAGTATATTTTAATACAATTAAAGAAATTACAAGGTTGCGTTTGTCATCTTCTGAAAGATTTTTATTTTTTGTAACAATGTTTTCTAAAACAGAGTTATCAATTTTTAAGAAGTTGTGACCTTGTTCAAATGTAACACCAAAAACTTGTTTTGTTTCCAAGTCTGCTGGAACATAGTTTGGATCAATTTGAATTACACAGTAGTTTCCGTTTTTCTTTGCTTTAAGAATTTCTAACGCTTTTTCTGAATAAGAAGGAGCCACAACACCATCGCTAACTTCTTTTTTAATAAGAAGAGCAGTTGCTTCGTCACATGCGTCGCTAAGAGCAATAAAATCACCAAAACTAGACATTCTGTCTGCACCACGAGCACGGGCGTAAGCACAAGCCAAAGGTGAAAGTTCAACTGAGTCTGTAAAATAAATTTGTTTTAATGTGTCTGAAAGTGGAAGTCCAACTGCAGCACCTGCAGGAGAAACGTGTTTAAAAGATGTTGCTGCAGGAAGTCCTGTTGCTTCTTTTAATTCTTTTACAAGTTGCCATCCGTTGAGGGCGTCTAAAAGATTGATGTATCCCGGTTTACCATTTACAACTGTGATTGGTAAATCGCCATTTTTCATATAAACCCTAGCTGGTTTTTGATTAGGGTTGCATCCGTATTTTAATTGAAGTTCTGTCATACAAATGATACTAATTGAAAAATCCGAAAGTTTCAAGGATATTAAAAAAGGTGCTTAAATTAATTCAAATAATTTATACACATTTTCTTCTTTAGTGGCCCAACTAGTTGCAAACCGAACAGCCGTATGATTATTATCGATTTTTTCCCAAAATGAAAACTTAACTTTTTGAGCCAATTCTTTTAATTTTTCATTCTCTAAAATAACAAACTGCTGATTAGTTGGTGAATCAAGTAAAAATTTATATCCTTTTTTTGAAAATCCTTCTTTTAAAATATTTGCCATTTTTATAGCATGTTCACTAATTTTAAAATATAAGTCATCAGTAAATAATGCATCAAATTGAATTCCAAGCAATCGACCTTTTGCTAATAACGCACCGTGCTTTTTTTTAAGATTTACAAAATGTTCAGGCTGATTATTTTTTGTAAAAACAATTGCTTCTCCACAAAGAGCACCTACTTTTGTTCCACCAATATAAAAAACATCGACTAATTTTGCAAGTTCTTCCAAAGTTAAATCACACTTTAAACTTTTTAGACCATACCCGAGGCGGGCGCCGTCAACAAAAAGAGGCAGGTGAAAATTGTTACAAACTTCACTTATTTTTGAAAGTTCTTCCTTTGAATAAAGTGTCCCATATTCTGTAGGAAAAGAAATATAAACCATTCCAGGATAAACCATATGTTCCCGGTTACCATCATTGTAAAAATCTTCGACAAAAGATTCTAATTCACCTGCATCGATTTTTCCATCATGTGATGGGATTTCTAAAACTTTATGACCTGTATATTCAATGGCGCCCGCCTCATGCAACGATACATGACCAGTTTTACAAGCAATTACTCCTTCAAATGGTTTTAAAATTGAATCTATAACAAGTTGATTTGTTTGAGTTCCGCCCACAACAAATTGAACTTTTGCACTTGGACAATTACAGACAGAAAGAATCTTATCTTCAGCAATTTGACTATACTTATCTGCTCCATAACCACTTAATTGTTCCATATTTGTTTCTAATAACTTCGAAAGTACTAATGGATGAGCACCTTCAATATAATCACTTTCAAAATTTAACATATCCATATTATCCAATATTACATTTTTTTTGTCTATTTATAAAAAAAAGGATGTCTGAAAAAAACAGACATCCTTTATCTAGTGAGCTCTCGCGCACGGTGCAAACGAAGGCATTCGCCTTCGTTTGCTTATAGGAAATTATTGACGTTTGCGCCTTCGGCGCAGATGCATCATTGCTACGCAATTCTCAGCTATGTGCTTATACCAAACCTTGAGCAATCATTGCGTTAGCAACTTTGATGAAGCCGGCGATGTTTGCACCTGCTACATAGTTACCTTTCATTCCGAATTGTTCAGCTGCTGAGTAAGCTGCATCGTGAATGTCTTTCATAATTCCTTTAAGTTTTGCATCAACTTCTTCTGCTGACCAAGAAAGTCTTTCTGAGTTTTGGCTCATTTCAAGACCAGATGTTGCAACACCACCAGCGTTAGAAGCTTTTCCTGGTGCATAAAGCATATCTGCATTTACAAATATGTTTACAGCTTCTGCAGTTGAAGGCATGTTAGCACCTTCTGCAACAAGTTTTACTCCGTTAGCAACAAGCATTTTTGCTTCTTCGCCATTAAGTTCGTTTTGTGTAGCACAAGGGAAAGCACAATCAACTTTTACTTCCCAAGGACGTTTTCCTTCTACATATTTTGCACCTGGGAATTGGTCTGCATATTCTTTAATGCGACCACGGCGAACTGTTTTAAGTTCTTTTACCCAGTCAAGTTTTTCTTGTGTAATTCCATCTGGATCATAAATGTATCCATTTGAGTCAGACATTGTTACAGGTTTTGCACCAAGTTGAATCAATTTTTCTACAGCATATTGAGCAACATTTCCAGAACCAGAAACTGAACATACTTTTCCTTTGAAGTTGTCACCAACTTTAGCAAGCATGTTATCTGCAAAGTAGATTAATCCGTAACCTGTAGCTTGTGTACGAACCAAAGATCCACCAAAAGTAAGACCTTTTCCTGTCAAAACACCAGTAAATTCGTTACGAAGTCTTTTGTACTGACCATACATATATCCAACTTCACGTCCACCAACCCCAATATCACCAGCTGGAATATCTGTGTCAGCACCAATATGGCGTTGTAATTCTGTCATAAAGCTTTGGCAGAAACGCATAACTTCTGCATCACTTTTTCCGTGTGGATCAAAGTCAGAACCACCTTTACCACCACCCATTGGAAG
>JAZUSR010000103.1:0-4332 GCA_045606765.1 Treponema sp. | reverse complement strand
TATTTTTATTTTCTTATTGATATTTTATTGTGCTTTTCTTTATGCAATAGAGACAGATAAGTTACAAATGTGTGCTATACCAGGAACAAATTATCAGCTTTCAAGTACAGAAGTAACCCAATGTCTTTTTGAAGAGGTCACAGGTGAAAATCCTAGTGCAAATATTAATCCAAATTATCCAGTTGAATGTGTAAGTTATTATGATGCGATTTATTTTTGCAACAAATTAAGTGTATTGATGGGCTACGAACCTGTCTATGTTATAGAGGGAGAAACTGATATTTTAATGGCGTATCAGCCTTTTTATAATTTAGAAATTGATTATAAAATAGAAATAAATGAAAATGCAGATGGATTTAGAATTCCGACTATAAAAGAATGGCAGTATGCTGCAAAAGGTGGTGAAAATTATAAATATCCAGGAAGTGATAATATAGATGATATCGCTATTGTGAAACCTTATGACCCAGAAGAATCTCATGAGTATGAAGTCGCTCAGAAGAAACCGAATGGGTATGGGCTTTACGATATGAGTGGTAATGTTTCTGAATGGGTAATGGATATCTATGAGGAAGAACTAAACTATACATGTGGTGCATGTTTTGCTTCGGGATATGGAGAAGATTTCGAAATACCTAGCCTAGGCTATGGCACTAGAAAATTTTCTCGTGGAGATATTGGAATACGTTTATTGAGGACAAACATAAAAAAAATTACATCTTCAAATTTAAGATTAAGAACTAACGAAGCAAAAGATAATGAGACAATTTGTATAATGTCAAAGGGCTCTCAAATTAAAATTTTAGAGTTTGGTTCTTCGGAAACAATCGACGGAATTTCTTCAAACTGGGTAAAAGTAGAAGTTCAGTCAGGTGCAAATGACCGGGACGGAAGGGCAATCCGAGCAGGTACTGTGGGCTGGTGCTATGGTGGATATTTGAAATAAACTACAACTACATAAAAAAATGAAATGTATGATATAATAAAAACATTGCAGATGAATAGAATGAGAAATCTGTTTAATCATAAAGAAGAATGGAAAGAGAGAAATTAAAATGGAATCATTATTAGAACAATATAATTATTGTGTAAAAGAATTAAATGAGAAAGAAGTTCTTCTTTGTGGCGGATATTTGAACAATACAAAGATTGCTATAAAAAAAGAGTGGATATCTTGGATAATTAATTCGATTAGAAGTATGAATCCATCAGATTTTGATAATCCTGATACATTTAAAACATTAGAATCCAATGATTCTCATATATCAATTATGAACACTATAGAAGATAGAGATTTTTCAATAATGGAGATATATGTGCGTTGGAATGATAGAGCTAAAAGGGCTCCTTCATTTTCTATGCCATATCCTGCAGGAAATGAAAAACGAATGATGGCATATATAGAACCAGTATTATTTGAATTATCAAAATATTTGCCAGAAGAAGAACAAAAAAAACTTGTGAAGCCGTGGGGATGTACAATGTCCGATGAAGAGTGGGAAAAATATAAAGGATTCTCTCGGGACAATAATGCAATAGGAACTGTAAAATTTGTAGGTGAAATCTGACACAAAACAAAATTTTAGAGAAGATTATTCTCAAATTCGGGAATTTGAAAACTAATTTAAGAGGACCTAAATGAAAAAAATGATTTTTGCGATTTTATTTGTATTTATTACATCGTTTTTATTTGCTCAGAAAAATGAAAAATATGTTGAATATTTAAGAGAAAATAATGGTACATGGTCAAATTATGAGAAACATAATGGATTAAAATATTATGATAAAATATATTTATATGATTCTTTATATATTATTGTTGGTTATGATAATAGCGATTATTACGAAGGTTTTGTTACAGATGGAGAATCATATTGTTATGCCAGAAGTTTCTCATTTGATAAGTCAAAGACTCATGAAAAAAATCAATGGCAAGATGGAAAACTGTTAATTACTGATTATAATTTTGATACACGTAATGATTTTTTGTATTCATGTGAAACTGGAACTTTTTCAGTTCTTATTGAAATAATCTCTCCCTATTTTGATTGTAAGTCTATTTTGTATATTGAATTAGAAGATTATGATATAGAAGAATATCAATTAGGTTGGATTGAATATTGTGTTATAAACGGAAAAAGAGGGATAAGGATAAAATGTCGTGGAAAAGTTCATGAAGTAGAATATGGTTATGTAGCAGATGGAGGTATAGATCAATATGCTTTCTTCTACTGGTCTCCGTCAGAACAACAATACATTCTCGATGAAAATGTAACTCAGGAGCAAATGAAAAAAGCCGTTGTTTCCGAAGATTACTTCGCCAACAACGGCTTAGAATTTTCAAAACTTGATTCAAAACTCACAGCCGAAGATTTACGAGACTTAGACAAAGCCCAATTACGAATAATGCGAAATGCCGTTTACGCACGCCACGGTCGCACTTTCAAAAGTGTAGATTTACAGTCTCTTTGGGAATGTTATACTTGGTATAAAAAGAATCCAAATTATAGTGATTCTTTATTGACTGATATTGATAAATATAATATTGAACTTATACAAAAATATGAAGCAAAATAAATTTATTTATTAATCATATAATAAATGCCGGACTTTTTTGTTTATAACTGATTTATCAGACAAATCTGTTGTAAATGTCTTTGACAACTTACTGTTAGAAGAAAACTCTACTCGAAGGCAAGAGTAGAAAAGATTTGTTTATGGTATTAAGTAGAAAAAAAAATATAATTATTTTATTATCAATTTGTTCCAAAGGTTTCTTTTTAATTACGAAGAAGGATATGCTAAAGGTTAAATTATGAAAAAAATTACAATTTATATTATTATAAATTTATTCTCTTTATTGCTTCATGCAATAGATATTTCGTTTGTACTAAATAAAGATATTGAAATCTCAGATACAAATATGCAAAATTCTTATATATTTTCTAAAGGTGAGATCTTCAAAAAACATCAAAAAAACTATGGGATAGGGATTACAAATGATAATCCATTATTAATACAAATATTTGTCTACAATGAAAATAAAAGAAACAGTTTTGAAATACCTGTGGAAGTTCTTGATTTGCAAGATAATAATAATGTAATGTCTGAATCTATTAAAAAATACTATTGGATTGCAGATTACTATTATGAACAATTAAATGATAAAAACAGAAAATCTGTAGTTCTGAGAAATGAACCATTTTGGAAAACATTTACAAATTCAACAGAGAATCAAACGTCCACTTGGATAGATTTTTTCAAGATTGAAAAATTTTATTTTGGAGATTATTTTTTCTTAAGTTTTGGAACAACTAGTTTTGATGAAACTGGTTTTATAGGATTCTTAGATAAAATAGAATCTGATTTGTTTTCATATAAAATCTTGGATATGTATAGTAATTTTGGAAATTACATGGATAAATATTCGCATCCTCGACCTACGTATATACAATTATTTGAAAAACAATCGCCTTATAATATTATATTTTTACTTGATGGTGATTACATGAAGATGTATATCGATGAAGTTTCAGAAGAAAATTTGTTTCAAACATTAATCCGTACAACACCAGAAGCCTGCAATCAGATAGAAAACTGGATAAAAGGAAAATCGAACGATTTATCAAAAGTTGTAATGCCTAAAAAATTATCTGTTCAAAATGAATCTTCAAAAGCAACTCCTTCTACCAACGTCGCCAAAAACAAAACAATGACAGTTTCCGAAAACCTCAAACTCCGCTCTGGCGAAGCAACAACATCAGAGGTTCTAACAGTAATGCAAGCTGGTACAAAAGTAAAAATCCTTGAACTCGGTAAAACTGAAACAATCGACGGCATTTCATCAAACTGGGTAAAAGTAGAAGTTCAAGCAGGTGCAAAAGACCGGGAGGAAAGGGCAATCCGAGCAGGTACTGTGGGCTGGTGCTATGGGGGATATTTGAAATAAACTATAACTGCATAAAAGTAGAAAATATATGATATAATAAAAACATTGCAGATGAATAGAATGAGAAATCATTTAATTACGAGGAAAAAAGATGATGAAAAAAATAATTTTGTTTTCGATTATATTTATTTTTTCTATAAGTTCACTTATTGGAGAAACAATTAAATATAAAGTTGTAGCTGATACTTTTTACAGTGACGGAGATATAGAATTTACTAAACCTATAAAGAAAGATACAACCGTAATCTGGAAACCTTATAATAGTGTTTATATTGAATATAATGATGATGATACTTTAATAGAAGACTTTCAAATTGATGTTGAATATAATAATACAACTATTTATATGTTGTCCTCCGACTTGCAGATTATCAATACAGAAA
>JAZUSR010000102.1:0-3840 GCA_045606765.1 Treponema sp. | reverse complement strand
AATCTTTTTTCTGTTGATAATGAAATTGAAAAGGCTCGAAATCAATTTCAATTACTTTTAAATGATATAAATAGAAATACTTTAGAAAATATAAATTTAATCGATATGAAAATTGATGAATTAAATTCTTTGGTAGATACTGTTGATCGTCGTTTAAATGCGATTCATACTGAGGAATTTTTTCACTCAACAAAAACAGATTATTTAACTCAAAAAAATCTATCTGCTTATTCATCAAAAGTTTCTAAAAAAACTATGCCAAAAGAAATTTTAAATAATGAATTTATGCAAAAAGAACCGTTGAAAAAAAAGAGTTCTTCTTCAAATTCAAAATCTTCAAAGATTTCAAAAGCGAAAAATGATGTTTTACTTGATGTGATTGATCAAAATGCAGCGTATGAAATTAGTTTAAGTAATACTGCATCAAGAAAAAAACAAAACGAACTATTTGATGAAAATGCAAATCAAAAGAAAAAATCGTCTCAAGTTCATTATGTAGATTCAAATGGAAATGGGTATGGAGAAGTACCTTTGGTTTCACCTAAAATTTTTATGGCCGAAAATCCAATTCAAATTAAAAAATCGTTTAATGATCAAGTTAATCAACTTTACAATTTGGGATACACAACAGAACAAATTGCAAGGGAATTAAATAAATCTACAACAGAAGTTCAAATTGTTATAGATATGCTACAGTGAGGTTTTTTATGAAAGTTTCTGTAAGAAATTATGGTGTTTTGTCAAATGGTCAAGTTGCAAAACTTTTTACAATTGATAATGGAAAAATGTCTGTTTGTATAACTGATTTTGGTTGTACAATAACAGGAATTTTTTTACCTAATAAAATGGGGTCAAAAGATGATGTTTTATTAGGTTATTCAACTTTTGATGGTTTTGCACATTGTACAGGTTATTCTTTTGGCTCAATTGTTGGTCGTTTTGCAAATCGTATTGGTGATGCAAAATTTTCTATCGATGGTAAAGAATATAATCTTGATAAAAACGAAAAATCAATTCAAACTTTGCATGGTGGTTTTACTCGTTATGACCACATGATTTGGGATAGTAAAATTATTTCTAATAAAAATGGAAAAGGTGTAAAATTTACTCGTATAAGTCCTGATGGGGAACAAGGATTCCCTGGAAATGTAAAATTAACTGTGATTTATACTCTTAACAAAAAAAATGAGCTTCGTCTTGAGTATAAAGCAACTACTGATAAAAAAACTCCTATTAATTTAACAAATCATGCGTATTTTAATCTTAATGGAAGAGGAACAATTAAAAACCATTTACTTGAAGTAAAATCTGATTATATCTTAGATGTTGATAATAATTTAATTCCTTCAGGAGATTTTATCAATGTAAAAGATACTCCATTTGATTTTAATACTTCAAAGGCAATTGGTACTTCAATTAATGAAATTTATGCAGGTTATAAAAATGGTTATTCAGGTAATGATGAAAAAATAAAACCTGGTTATGATCATTGTTACACAACTTGTTGGTTTTCAAAAGATTCTCAATGGGTTGAGCCTACTGAAAGTTGCTTTACTTGTGAAGGAGCAGAATGTGCTATTCTTAAATCAGAAGAAACTAATCGAACTATGAAAGTTTATACAAATCAACCAGGGCTTCAAGTTTATACTGCAAATTTTATTGGTGAAGTTGTTGGTAAATTAGGCGCTGAATATGAGATGCATGATGCAATTTGTTTGGAAACTCAGGCTTTCCCAGATTCTCCAAATAAAGAAAATTTTCCAAATTGTATTTTAGAGCCAAATGAAGAATATAATGCTATAACTGTGTATAGTTTTGATTTTTAAAAAAAATGCTTTTAAAAGTAGTTTTTTGAAAAAAACAATGTTATAATATTAGAAAAGTTTAATTTCGAAAATATTAGTGAGGTTCAAATGGACGTCCAGTTACAAGAATTGATTGATAAAATCAAAAAAGATGGTATTGCATCAGCTGAACAAGAAGCTAACACAATAAAAGAAAATGCAAGAAAAGAAGCAGATTCTATTATTGCTGATGCTAAAGCAAAAGCTGAAAGCATTATTAAGGAAGCACAGACAGAAAATGCTCGTTTAGAAAAAGTAAGTATTGATGCAATTAAACAAGCTAGTAGAAATTTACTTATTTCATTTAGAGATGGAATTTCTTCTGAACTTTCAGCAATTATTGAATCAAATACTAAATCTGTTTATTCAAAAGAATTGATGGAAAAATTAATTCCGGAGACAGTAAAAGCGTGGGCTAATAAATCTGATGTATCTGATTTGTCAGTTCTTCTTTCGGAAGCAGATTTAAGTAGTTTACAAAGTTCTCTTTCAGGAGCCTTAAAAGCAGAAATTGAAAAAGGACTTCAAATTAAACCTGATAAAACTTTAGCTGGTGGTTTTAGAATTGGAATGAAAGATGGTTCTAGTTTTTATGATTATTCATCAGAATCAGTTGCAGAATTATTCTCTTCATATTTGAATCCTAGGTTGTCTCAAATAATGAAAGATGCTGTAAAAGAGGAGTAAAACTAGTGTCAAATCAGTATTACCTGATGTCGCAATTACCAGCTATTGATTGTGATAGTAAGTCATTGCCGATTACAGAACAATACTTCAGGGATTTATGTTCTAGATTTTTAGATCAAAAGAGCTTAACAATTCTTGAAAATCTTTCTCTTGAACCTTCAAGGGATGAATCAAAGACAGGTTCTGCATTCTTGGATAAATGGAATGAAAAAGAACGATGTCTTCGTCTTGCCTTGGCACAGATTCGAGCTGTTAAGATGAAGAAAGAATTTGGCGTGCTACCTGGTTCTTGTACTGCTGATATTTTACAAGCTGCAAGAACAGCTGTTGGAATGGATAGCCCTTTGGCAGCGGAAGAATTCCTGAATCAATATAGGATGCAAACTCTTGATTCTATGCAACCAATCGATAATTTTAGTATTGATGCCGTTTTTGCTTATGGATTAAGACTCATGCTTTGTCAAAGAATGAAAAAATTTGATAAAGAAATTGGAATTACATCTTATAGAAAAATTTATGATGAAATACTTGGAGAAACTACATGACTGAAACAAGCGGAAAAGTAGTCGCTATTAATGGTAACATGGTATCTGTTGAATTTGACGGTGTTGTTACCATGAATGAAGTTGGCTACATATATGTAGATGATAAGAAATTAAAAGGTGAAATTATTCGTATTCGTGGAAATGTTGCACAAATGCAGATATATGAAATTACGGATAATATTAAAACTGGTAATAAAGTTGAATTTACTGGTGATATGTTGGCTGTAAGGCTTGGACCTGGACTATTAGGTCAAGTTTATGATGGTCTTCAAAACCCACTTCCTTTACTTGCTGAAAAAGCCGGTTACTTTTTGGAGCGTGGTGTTTATGTTGAACCACTTTCAACTTCTGCAAAATGGCATTTTACACCAACAGCAAAAGTTGGCGATATTCTTTACACTGGTGATTGTTTTGGTACAGTTCCAGAAGGACCTTTTACTCATAAGATTTTAGTTCCTTTTGATTTCCTTGGAACTTACAAAATAAAATCAATTAATGCAGAAGGTGATTACACAATCGAGGAATCGGTTGCTGTTGTAACTGATGAAAAAGGTGTTGATAAAGAACTTAAGATGTCTTTTTATTGGCCAGTAAAACGTGCAGTAGATTGTTATGCTGAACGTCTTGCTCCAAGTGAACCAATGGTTACACAAGTTCGTCTTATTGACACATTCTATCCAGTTTCTAAAGGTGGAACATATTGTATTCCAGGTCCATTCGGTGCTGGAAAAACTGTATTACAACACACAACAAGCCGTAATGCC
>JAZUSR010000101.1:0-20411 GCA_045606765.1 Treponema sp. | reverse complement strand
AATTTTTCAAATCTATAAAAAATGAATTTATCAAATCATAAATTTTATAATCTAAATCAGATATATCCAAACTTCCAAAATCATCTATCGAAGGATAAATTGGATTACGAGGAATCCCACCTTCAAGAGCAATCATTACATCTGGAGTCAATGATAAGGATTTAGATACAACTGGAGAAGAATGAATTTTTTCTTTTAAGCGATTTTTTTCAATTTCGTTTGTCCATTGAATATTTTGCAATTTTGAATTAGTAAGACTTTTTAATGTATTTTGTTCACTAACAATTTCAGAAGATGAGGCATTTTTACAACCCAAAAAAAATAGTGCGAAAACTCCACAAAAAAACAATTTACAAAGAGAATTAAATAATTTTATATTCTTACTGAATAAAAACTTTTTCATATACCTTTATTTTATCATAAAAATCAAAATATTGCAAAATACAATAAATCAGACTATAATGTTTGTATATAGGTTGTATGAGGTAAATATGAAAATTCATAACTTAATGGAAGACTTAGTAGAGAAAAAAGTTAATAAATTATATGAAGATATAAAAAAAACAAATTCTGTTTGGCTTTCTTGCGACTGTGAAAATTGTCGACTAGATGCTATGGCGTATGTTTTAAACAGAATTCCACCAAAGTACATTGTTTCTTCTCGAGGAATAACACACTCTGCGTCAGATTCAAATTTAGCACAAACTAAAGCAGATATAGATACATTAGCTTTAGAAGGAATCAGACTCGTAAGTTCATCAAAACGCCCTACTCATAACACTACAACAACTTCAGAAACATTATATGTATCAGGTTCAAAACCATTTTTCTTTTTTCCAACCCTTACAGGACTCATTATGGATGGAACAACTTTTGAACCACTTGATAATGCAAAAATTTCACTTTCGGCAAATGGAAAATTAGTTGAAATGATTGATCAAACATGGGCAAATCCTACAAAAACTTTTACATCTACTAAAGGTGCTTATTCATTTTATGTAAAACCTCAAGAAGCTTCAAATGAAAACGAAACTAATATGTTTGAATTCACAGTTACAGTAGAAGCTGAAGGTTATGAAACAATTTCTCATGCATTTACAATTCCAGTTAAAAGTGAAATTTTAGTTCAACAAAAAGGTCTTTCACTTTTCTCTGTAAAAATACAAGATTTATTTATGTTCCCAAATGAAATTGTAAATCCGATGGAATAAAAAAAGTAAAAAAAAATAATTTTTTTTTGCAAAAGTAGTTGACACTTTTTTTATAATTATATATATTATAAACATCACCGGACGATTAGCTCAGCTGGTACGTGCGTCTGGTTTACACCCAGAATGACGGGGGTTCGATCCCCTCATCGTCCAAAAGACCTTGATTTTTTCAAGGTCTTTTTTTTTGCCCTATAGACTTACATACAAAATTCATATATAAACTTTTCAGATTTTTTTACAAATTATACAAATTTTTACGGCAGGATTAATACAAGACTCAAAAATATTTTAAAAGGCACACTATAACTTTTTAGCTTTTTCTTCTAACATCTTAAAAGTAAAATTAAAAAAAGCCGTAATGATAAGATAGATAATCATTGCTGGAATAAACACTAAAGCTGATGAACTACTAGATGCAATATTTTGTGTTACACGAGTTAAATCAGAAAGAGCAATAATCGAAACCAAAGATGCATCTTTTAATACTAAAATAAACTCATTAGAAAGAGGTGGCAATATTCTACTAAATGCTTGAGGCAATATAATATGAATAATAACTTGAATATTTGAAAGTCCCAAAGAACGAGCAGCTTCGATTTGACCTTTATCAATCGAAAGAATCGCAGAACGAATTACTTCAGCCAAATATGCTGCACAATTTAAACTAAAAGCAATAAATGCTGCTAAAAATCTATTTGAAATCATAAAACATTCATTTATTTTTGGAAGGCCATAATAAATAAAATATAACTGTAATAATAAAGGAGTTCCTCTAAAAAAGAAAATATAAAATGAACAAAACAAATTAGAAATTTTATTTGAAGAAATTTTTCCAACAGCAAGAAGGACAGAAATCAATAGCCCTACACTTACTGAACTTAATGTAAGAAGAACTGTAATTTTAGTTCCCTCTAACAAAGAAGGAATCCACGATAAAACCTGTGAAAAATGTTGAATCATAAATTAATATACAAAATCATTTAGACATAAAAAAAGACTTGCATTATTGCAAGCCTTTATAGTCGGGATGACAGGACTTGAACCTGCGACATTCTGGTCCCAAACCAGACGCGCTACCAACTGCGCTACATCCCGTGAAATATGAAATTAATATAGCAAATTATAAAAATAATTTCAAGTGCTAAATCAACATTTTTCACATTTTTTTCAAAAAAAATCGACCCTTGACAGAATCGAACTGCCGACAACTTGCTTAGAAGGCAAGTGCTCTATCCAGCTGAGCTAAAGGGCCAATAAAAGTATATTATCAAAAATATAATTTTTAATCAATAGTTATAACTAATTATTCGAAGAATCTGTAGCACTAATTCTAACAGTTCCTAAATGTAAAACTTTTGAATAATAGTTTGTAAAAGTTGAATCTTGACCAACTGCAACAGCATACAAATCAACAAAATATGTATTTGGATATAAATTTGAAAAACTTCCACTTTCATAGTCTTCATCACCATCTGCCGGAATTCGATTTAAAATACTTTCATCTGTTTCTGCAAAATCAAATGTTAAATATCCATCAGTTGTATCAACACAACGAACAGGGGTTGCAAAAACAGTTCCATTTTTTTTGATATAAGGTACACTAAATTGAGAATAATTAGGATTTTTTGATAATCGAATTTCAATTTCCTGAGAATTCAATGCATTATCAACACCAATCAAAGGCCTTAAATCACTACCATATTCTTTTGTATGTAACGGTTGATATTTATACGATTTTAATCGTTCAATAGCAGCTAGATAATTTGTAGAATTATTCAAATCTAAAATCAAATCTTCTCTTTCTTCAATAATCTGATAATTTGCATAAATTCGATAATAGACTTCTGTTCCGCGATACTTAAAACCTTGCATCAATTTATTAGCAGCATCATTTGTGTAAAAATGAAAATAATTATAAAGCAATTCAGTATCATAAGAGGGAACATTTTTTGTTCTTACAGGAGGTTCAAGAGAATAAAAAGTATCAAGCCCACAAGAGAAAAATAAAACATTGATTATTAAAAACAACGTAAATAAATATCTGCTTTTCATACACTTGATACTTTTTTTAGAATTATTTATTAACTTTTCCTTCGAGTTCTAGAGTCAAAATTCTTGTTTTAGCAAGATTTGACCAAGTGTCTGATTCATTTTTAGAAACAATTTTTTCGTAAGTTTCGTAAGCACCTTCATAGTCTAAACTTGATTCTTTTATACGACCAATTGAAAACAATGCTTGATTTATATTTACAAATTCTTTGTCATTTGCTGCCATTTGATAATATTCAATTGCTTTAGTAGTATCATTTAATTGTTCAGATGAACGAGCAGCATTAAAATAACTAATTGGGCACAAATAAGTTCCTTTAGTTTTTGAAGCAACTTTTAAATATGAATCACAGGCATTTTTATAATCACTTTTTTTATAACAAATGTCAGCTTTTAACAATTCCGCACGAATACCAACAATACCAGAATTTTTTGTATATTCTTCAACAGTTTTCAATGAATCATCTAAAAGAGAAGAAACTTCACTTTCAGAAAGCTCTGAAGTATTTTCCAACAATGAAAATTCAATCTTTTCAATTTTTGACAAAAGTTTTGAAGTCTTTTTTGATGCTGAATTATAAATAACTCCGTAAGCAACAAAACCCACTACAAGCAAAGCAAGAACTGTCAAAAACACAAAACGATATTTCTGAATAAAATCTCCTACTTTCTCTGAAAGTGATACTTTTTTTTCTTTAGCTGGCATTTCACTGTTAATTTTTTTAGCCATAATTTGCCTCCACGATTTACGCTTATTTCGTAAAACTATTTTTTTATTTCCAATTCAACCAAAAGTCTAGAAAGATAAGTTCTTTGAACACCTAACATTTCTGCAGCTTTTGTCTGATTATTATTTGCTTTTTCAAGAATCGTTTTTACATAATTCTTTTTGAATTTTGTAACTGCCGATTTCAATGATAAATCAGTTTCATCAATTATATCAGAAACACCAATAGAAAATCTATCATTTTTGGTATTTTCTAACAAATTTTCTGTTATATTTAACCTTAAATCACGAATATTTATATACGGCGGAACACCAAGTACACATGCTCTTTCAATCGAATTTTCTAGCTCACGAACATTCCCTGGCCAATCATAATCGTACAAAATTTTTAAAGCATCTTCCGTAAAACCAATAAAGTTCTTTTTGGTTTCCGCACTAAATTTATTCATAAAGAAAAACGCAAAAGCTTCAATATCTTCTTTTCGATTTCTTAAAGGAGGAATTCTTATAGGAACTACATTCAATCGATAATATAAATCGTTTCTAAATTTTCCCTCCTGAACCATTTGCTCTAAGTTTTTATTTGTTGCAGCAATAATTCTAACATCAACATTAATTGTTTCACTAGAACCAACTCGTTCAATTGTCTTTTCTTGCAAAACTCTTAATAACTTAGACTGAAGTTCAAGTGGCAATTCACCAATTTCATCTAAAAAAATTGTTCCACCATCGGCAGTTTCAAATCTCCCCTTTCGATTTGAAGAAGCATCTGTATAAGCTCCTTTTACATGACCAAAAAGTTCACTTTCAAGTAAACTTGGAGCAAGAGCTGCACAATTGATACGGATAAAAGGTTTGTCCTTTCGAGGACTATTAATATGAATCTGTTCAGCAAAAAGCTCCTTTCCAACCCCACTTTCTCCAGTAATCAAAACAGAGGTCGTAGTTTTTGCAACTTCATGAACAACATGAAGTAAATCAGTAATAATAGGACTTTTTGAAATAAAAGTATGATAATCAGAACCAACATTGATAGTATCTTGTAAATTAGAAATTGCATTTTTTGCATCTTTATATCGAGTTGCATTACTATATGCAATTCCAGCAAGAGAAGATAAAACTTTTAAAATTTCTAAATCGCTTGTATCAAATTTTCGATGATTTGTTTTATTTAATAACTCAATTACACCAATTACCTTTGATTCAACACTCATAGGTAACGCAATCATAGTATGACTGACATATCCAGTTTTTATCTGGACATCAGTAAAAAAACGAGAATCATCTGCTACATTATTTATTAAAACTGGCTGATTATTTTCGGCAACCCATCCGGCAATACTTTTTTTATCGACAAGTATATTTTTTGCTTCTGCGCCTTTTGGCCCTAATGCTACAGCAAAATGAAGAGAATCTTCATCATTATTAACAAGTAATAGTGATGAAGACTCACATTCAACAAGACGCATTGCAGATTCGAGAATAAATACCATCAAAGTATTTACATCTTGATAATATGAATTTATTCTCGTATTTATGTCGATGAGTGTCTTCAACCGTTCAGTTGTAATAGACTCTATTTCACTCATCGATATAAACTATTTTTTCTGAGCGTTCAACATATCGCCTAATGTATAAGCACCATCATCATCATTGTTTGATGAAGCTAGATACTGAGACATTTCATCGCGTTGTTGTTTTTTCTTGTATTCTTTTACAGAGAATGCAACTTTTTCTTTATCTTGATTTACATCAACAACAAATACATTGATTTTGTCGCCAACTTTATATTTTGCAACAGCTTCTTCAAAAGAAACATCTCTATCATCAGAAAGATTTGCTTTATTAACAAGACCTTCGATTCCACCTTCAACACGAACAAAAAGTCCGAAGTCTGTAATTGAAGTAATTTCTCCTTCAATTGTAGAACCTGGTTTATGATTATTAGCAAAATCTTCCCATGGATTTTCAGAAAGTTGTTTAATTCCTAAACGAATTCTGTGCTGTCCTGGATCATTTTCAATTACAACAGCATCAACATTCTGATCTACAGAAAGTTCACTTCCTGGGTGTTTAAGTTTCTTTGTCCAAGAAATATCATCTGCATGAAGGAAACCATCAATTCCATCTTCAAGAGAAATAAATGCTCCTGAATTTGTAAGTTTTACAACTTTTCCAGAGATTTTTTTACCTACTGGATATTTTTCAGTAATTGTATCCCAAGGATTTGCAGTTACCTGTTTTAAACCAAGTGATACGCGACCTTCCTGAATTGCATAACCTAAAATCATACATTCAAGTTCATCGCCAATTTTTACCATATCAGATGGTTTATTAATTTTCTTTGTCCAAGAGAATTCGCTAATATGTGCTAATCCTTCGATACCTTCTTCTAATTCAATGAAAGCACCGAATTCTGTAAGTTTTGTTACTTTACCTTTAACAATATCATTTACATGATAATTGTCTTCAAAGTGCAACCATGGATCTTCTGTAAAATGTTTGAGAGAAAGATTAATTCTCTTATCAGCAGCATCAAGGCGAATAACTTTTAGTTCAATTTCTTGACCTTTCTTTACAAAATCTTTTGGACGAGTTACATGACCCCAACTCATATCATTGATATGAAGAAGGCCATCAAAACCACCAAGGTCAATAAAAGCACCGAAACTTGTAAAACTTTTTACAGTTCCTTTTACAGTATCACCGATTTGAACTGTATCAAAGAATTTATCTCTAGCAGAATTCATAAATTCTTCAAGATATTTTCTACGGTTAACAACAACATTTGCTTTGTTATCCGAATAAAGTCGTTCAATATAGAAATTGTCTTTAACCCCAATCAAACTTTCTGGTTTATCAACTTTCTGACTATCAGACTGACTAATTGGCAAGAATGCATGAATGTCACCACCAAGGTTTACATCAAAACCACCCTTTATAACCTTTTCAATCTTTCCAGCGATTGGAGTCTTTTCATCAAATGCCTTGCGAACATCTTTCCACATTTGCTTAGCATCAGCTTTTGCTTTAGAAACTTCTGGACCGTTTCTACCATCTTTTCTAAGAAGAACTACAGTTACTGTATCCCCGACTTTCGGCAGATTATCTGCGAACTCCGCTACGGGAACCTTACCCTCTGACTTATAACCGATATCAAGGAATACATATTCCTCTGAAACCTGAACAACTACTCCGTCAACAAGCTGACCGTCTTCAAGCGGTTTAAGATTATTGAGAGATTCTTCTAATTGTGTCTGGATGTCACCCTTGGAGTTCTGGGCTTCTTCCTTTACCACTTCCATCTTTTCCATTTTTTACCCTTTTATTGGTGAATTTTATTTATGATTATCTCACAAACCTTTTCTATGGTCAAGTCCGATGTATCGATATATGTTGCATCCGGTGCAATTCTTAAAGAACCTTCAACTTTATTTTTATCGAGTTCATCTCGCTTAATAATAGCTTCTTTTATTTCTTCAAGTGAAAGATTACTTACGCCTTGATTATATCTACGCTGTGCCTGAACATCAATTGATGCATCAAGATAAAACTTATATTCAGCATCAGGAAATACAACAGTTGTCATATCTCGGCCTTCACAAACAATGCTCAATGACTTTACAATTTCATGAAGTCTATCATTTACAAAATGTCTAACCTCTGGAATTGCCGAAACTGGAGACACATTTGCACTAACATTATCCTCATGAAGACGATGCTCCACATCTACACCGTTTAAAATTAAATGTGAATTAACATAATCTAAATTTTGCTTTTTACAAAATTCAATCACTAAATCCTTATTTGACAAATCAACATTTGCTTCAAGAAGTGCCAAAGTCAAAGCTCTATAAAATGATCCACTGTTTAAAAAAGTAATATTTAATTTTTTTGCGATTAAAGAAGCAACAGTACTTTTTCCAGTTCCTGCAGGTCCATCGATTGCTACTACCATATTAACTCCCATAAAAAGTCAACGAAAAATATTAATTTCCGATTTGACTTTTTTAGCGCTGTTTTGTAACGACATAAAAACAGCAAAAATATGTCCAGTCAAGGCACGCTTTGCTCAAGGCATTGACTCGGCCGTTTTTAGGGTTTGTATTAAACCCTAAATTAGAAAGTTTGCAACGCAAACTTCAAAGATTTAGGTTCTACAATGTTTAGAGAACCTAAACAAAGGTGAGTCAAGGACTTGAAGGTCGTGTCCTTTGACCACCTGTATAAACACTTCGACGCTATTTTAGACAAAGTATTTATTTATACTTCTCACAAATATTTTTTTATATTCAATTAATCACATCATTTTTTAATCATTGAACATTTTTACAAATTGATAATAACCCTTTTACTTCAGATTCTGTTAAAATTCTATGTTCTCCAGGAGGAAGTTTATTCATCTCGATATTACCAATTCTAACACGAACAAGTCGTTTTATTGCAACATTTTTTGATTCAAAGACACGACGAATCTCTCGATTTTTTCCTTCGATTAAGACAATTTGCATTCGGTGAGAATTAAGTTCTTTGGCAAATTTACATTTGTAAAAAACTCCATCTACCCTTACACCATGCATAAATTCTTCGGCAAGCCCTCTTGGAAGAGGCAAACTTGAATCTACTATATATTCTTTTTCCAATTCACTTGAGGGATGACTAAGTTTTGCAGCAAAATCTCCATCATTAGTAAAAATAATCAGTCCACTTGAAAACATATCAAGGCGACCGACATTATACAATCGTTCTGAAAAAGAATCCTTTAATAAATCAATCGCACTATCTCTGCCCTTTTCATCATTAGATGAACAAACATAACCTGTTGGCTTATTCAATAAAACATATCGTTTATTTTCTTCAAGAGCTATTTTTTTCCCGTCCACTAAAACAATGTCGGTCGCCGAAACTTTAGTACCAAGTTCAGTAACCACCACATCGTTTACAGTAACTCTACCGTCGAGAATAATTTTTTCGGATGCTCTACGACTTGCAACACCACAATGAGCAAGAAAAGCTTGAAGTCTAATTTTTTCGTTATCGAGCAAGTTCGAATCGCTCCTGTTCTTCTTCATCAAGTTTTGGTAAATCAGCAATACTATTTAAACGGAAAAACTTCAAGAAATCCTTTGTAGTTCCATACAAACTTGGTTTTCCCGGAATATCCTTTTTACCTTCTTCTTTAATTAAATTTCTTTCGATTAAAAGACGAATCATATTATCTGCTGAAACACCTCTAATTGCTTCAATTTCAGCACGAGTAATTGGCTGAGAATAAGCAATTATAGAAAGAGTTTCCAATGCAGAACGAGATAATTTTCCTTCATTCTTATTTCCGTATCTTTCTTTTAGAACATCCCAAATATCTTTTTTGGGTACCAATGCCCAACCACCAGTAATCATTTCTAACTCGATACCAGAACTTTCGCTCTTATATTTTTCTTTTAATCCTTCAATACACTTTGAAACAACTTCTTCAGAAAGTTCAGAAATTTTTGACAAAGTTTTTTCTGTTGCAGGTTCACTTTCTAAAAACAAAATTGACTCAATAAGTGCACATTCTTTTTCTAATTCCATTTTTACCCAACTTAAGCTACATTATATTTGCGAATTTTTATATCACCAAAAAGTTTACTTTGATAAATTGACGCCATCTTATATTTTACAGCCTCAAGAATTGCCATAAAAGCACAAATGATATCCATTTGATTTCCATGACGAATAATCAAATCTGTAAACATACATTCACCGTTATCTTCTAACAATTCATTCATTAATGTAATTTTTTCATTTACTGAAATTCCTTCATACATATCAAGAATTTTTTCATTAGAAAATTTTGATACCATATTTTTAAATATTTTTTGCATTTGTTGCAATAATTCCCAAGTGTCAATTTTTTCCCATTGAGAATCTGCATCTTCAAAAGGAAGAACTCGCTGAATCTTTTTTCGTTCAAAACTCCATTCAGATTCATCTTCTTTTTCTTCCATCAATTCTGAAAGTTTTTTAAACTTTTGATATTCAATAAGATGTTCAACTAATTCCTGACGAGGATCTTCAATTTCATCATCATCGTATTGAATTTCAACAGGTAAAAGCATTTTACTTTTTATATGAACAAGTTTCGACGCCCATAGATAAAATTCTGATAAATCTGATAAATCCGTTTCTTTTATACTATCAAGGTAATCAAGATATTGCTCAGTAATTTGAGAAATTGGAATATCGTAAATATTCACCTTACTTTCTCGAATCAAAGTCAAAAGCAAATCAAGTGGACCTTCAAATTCTCCAGCTTGATAAGATCTTGTTGTTGTCTTAACTGCTTCTTGTGACTGTGTTTCCATTTTGAACCTCTTTATCTACTTTTAAGAGAAGAAAATCCTTTGAATCCATAAAAAGTTCAACATCATCATCTGAAATAGACTTTAAATATGAATCAAATTCTAATAATTTTTCCTCTCTTATAACATCGGAACATTTTGACAAAATCTCAAGCATAGGTTTTAAAACAAATGCTCTTTCTTTTAACCTAGGATGTGGAATTTCTAAATCCATCGTTTTTACAATCTGGTCGTCAAAATATTCAATATCAATATCGATAGAACGAGGTCCAAAACGAACTTCTTTTGAGCGATCTCGACCCAAAAGACTTTCTATCTCGTGAATTCTTTCGAGTAATTTATGAGGCTCAGTATTATCCAAAACTTTTAGAACGACCACCATGTTAAAAAAATAATCCTGATCTTCAACATACATTGGCTTTGTACAATAAATAGAAGAACATTCTATTTGAACTGCAATTTTTGCCAATTCATCAATAGCCATTCGTAACAAATATATTGGTTCGACTTTATTATAATTTTTGTTTGAACCAAGCCCTAAAATTACTGTTTTCACGATTAAATTAAATTTTCTACTAAATTAGAATAATCCATCTGGAGTTTCTTTTTCAGTAGCAGTCTCCTTTTCAGCTTTTTTTGATTTACTTTCTGGCGCTTTTTCTTTTGCTACTTGATTTGGAAAAACAATCTCTCGAACTTGCTGTTCAATTCTAGCAGCAAAGTCAGGGTTAGATTCAATAAATGCAACAGCATTTTCTTTTCCTTGACCTACTTTTTCTTCACCACATGTAAACCACGCACCGCGTTTATCAATAATTCCATGTTTTACAGCAGAATCTAAAAGACTTGCTGACCATGAAATACCTTTACCAAAATAAATATCAATCTCAACCTTTCTAAAAGGAGGAGCTACTTTATTTTTAACAACTTTTACACGAACTCTGTTTCCAACGGCATCTTCAGATGTTTTAGAATCGATTGATTCAACTCTACGGATTTCAAGTCGTACCGATGAATAAAATTTTAGTGCATTTCCACCAGTTGTAGTTTCTGGATTTCCGAACATAACACCAATTTTCATTCGAATTTGATTAATAAAAACTACAATACAATTTGACTTACCAATAATAGCTGTAAGCTTTCTTAATGCCTGACTCATAAGTCGGGCTTGAAGACCCATGTGAGAATCTCCCATCTCTCCTTCAATTTCTGCCTGTGGAGTAAGAGCTGCAACAGAGTCAACTACAATAATATCAACTGCACCACTTCTAACAAGACTTTCACAAATTTCTAAAGCTTGTTCTCCTGTATCTGGTTGAGATACATACAAATCATCAATATTAACACCAAGAGCTTTTGCATACTGTGGATCTAACGCATGTTCAGCATCGATAAAAGCTGCAATTCCCCCTAACTTTTGAGCTTCAGCAATAGCGTGTAATGCCAATGTAGTTTTTCCAGAACTTTCAGGTCCATACATTTCGATAATACGACCTTTTGGATAACCACCAATTCCTAATGCTTCATCAAGCAAAATTGAACCAGATGGAATAACTTCAATTCCTTCTGAATTTGAATGAGTACCAAGTTTCATTAATGAACCTTGTCCAAATTGTTTTTCAATTTGAAGTTTAACTGCCTCAAGGGCTTGAAGTTTTTCCTGCATATCAACTTCTTTTTTAGACATTTTACACCTCCCGGTATTTTGCAAAACTTTTATTGCCGGGATTTAGCTTTAATTTTGCATTATTCAATTTATTCATCCCACCTTATCATGTACATTTTTATAAATAAATCATCAAATAATAAATATTTATTGATTTATATTTTGGTATACAGATTTCCCCTTTAAATAAACTTTATCTCCATCTAAGCAAACCTTTCCCAAAACACGAATTGGCTTTGAACCATCAAGTTCTGGATTAGGAATAAAATCAAGTTCAACCAAAACAGTTCCTTGAACATTTTTTTGATCTTCATAACCAACTAAGAGAGTAAATTTTTCAGACTTTTCTAATTTCTCTTCGTTTGCAATTCTTCCCGACCAATCTACAAAACAATCTAAATACAAATAAGGATCTTTTTTAACTTCTTCAATAGAAAAGTTTTGTTTAATTGAATCGAATGTAGGTTCTTTTATATATTCCATCAAAAGTCGAGCTTTTTGTCTAATTCCTAAAGCTGCATTAGAATTTAATAATCTGTTAATTTCTAACTGAGCACCATTATCATTGTACTCATGAAAATACTCTGTAGCTTTTTTATATGATTGTTTAATCTCTCTATCTGATAAAATATAATGAACAAGATTTTTAGAAATGTCCTTTTCTTGAGGATATTTTATTTCATCAGTTGTAAGAGCTAATTCAGACAAATCTGCTCGTAATTGCTGTGGAATCGCTTTTGGTACAAATAAATTCACTATTAAAATTCCAAAAATAATTCCAATTACTGAAGCACAAATTATAAAATAAATACTTTTTGGATTAATTGGTAATGGTGGATAAAATTGTTCAATCTTTCCAGAATCTACATATTTACAAATTGTCTCATAGTCACCATGAGTACGAATAAATTCTAACCCAGCTTTTGCAACTTCATTACGAGGTTCTGTATCTAAAATATCTAAATAATATTGAACTGCTCGTTCTGTATCTCCCCGTCGTAAAAAAATTGCAGCTTGCCCTAAAAGCATAGTCGGATTATTTACTTTAATTCTACGAGCATTTTCAAAATAATGAACAGCACTTCCAAAATCCCCGATATATAAACACGCAATTCCTAAAGTACAATAATAATCAAAACTATCCTCGTACTGTTCTTTTCGACTTTGGAGAACTTTTATAGCTGTAGAAAAATCTCGTCGCGCCATTAACCCTTTTGCGACTTCCAATGTACTTTTTTTCATCAATCACCTTTTAATCTTCTAATTGTTTTAAAATTAAATTTAATTCAGTTTGTAATTTAATAATTTCATAACGATTTGTATTTGAACCATCATTTTCAATTTGCTGAATTCGTTCAATAATTTTTAAAGCATATTCCTTATCAATCTTTGGTTTTTGAACTTCAGGCTGAATTTGTGTAGGATTTTCAACAACTGGAGAAACAACTTCAGGTTTTAATTCCGCTTTAGGTTGATTTATTTGTTCTTGAGATTTTACTTCTGTTTGTTTTTCAACACTTTCAGGTTTTACTTGTTCAATCTTTTTTTCTTTGACAGAAATTTCATCATCAGAATTTGAAGGATTGTAAGTATCTTTCATTTCAAAAGAATTATCGCTATCATTATTAGAAAGTTTTTTTTCGTTTGAAAAATCTTCTTCAAAAAAATCATTTTCATTTTGAACTGAACCTTCTTGAATAGATTTCTCTTCTTCAGAAGTTTCATTTATAGATTCATTATCATCCTCAAAGAAATCTTCTTGATTATATGATGATTCAGCAGAAGATAAGTTTTTATACAACTTTACTACATCGCCAGAAAATATAATATTTTGCTCATAACTCACACTTGCTTTTGCAGAAAGAGTTTTTTGCTTGTAGAAAAAGCCAACTGATGAATTATTATAGCTTAAAATTGTATTAAAACCGCGACCTTCTACAAATTGATTTTCAAATCCATCTGTATGAAAAAAAGGTTTGGCAGCAATAACAACTTTATAAACATCTTTTTGAATTTTATCATCTAAAATAAAAGAAATACCAATTTTTCCATCTGTCGAAATCAATCGCTTATGCTTTTTTAAATCAGAAATTATATATTCAGAATCAATACTAGATTTTACTGCTGTTGTATAAGAGCCACCTCTTCGCTCTCCAAGAATTGTATCAAAAACAGATTTTATCGATACTGTGTGAGTCTTTTTATCAATATTTGTAACTTTGTATGTTAGACTTAAAACATTGTTCTTTTTAATTTTGTAGTAAATATCAACACTTACTTTATTAGCGATTACATTTTGAACAACGAGAGTATTTTCTTCAACATTTACTTTTGTATCAATTCCACTTGATTGTTTTATATTATAATATTTTCCATCGATTAAAACACCAACAAAAGTTGAATATGCATATTCAACCAAATCGATTACTGGAGTTTTTTTCCCTCGTGAATCTAAATAATATAAAAAAACAGAATCATTTAACGGAGAATATTCAATTTGAACATTTTGCTCATTAATAACTGTAACAGCAGTTTGACTAAATAAACTTGCTGAAAGAAAAAAAGCACAAGTTAGAAATATTAATTTTTTTTTATTCATATTATTTACCATCCGACATAGATTCAATTTTAATCAAAGCATCTTTTGCCTGATCTTTTAATAATTTTATACTTTGAATATATTCTTGCTCAAAAGAATTAACTAAAGCTTCAAGTTCCGCATTACGCTTTTTTTCTTGTGCTAAATCATAATCCAACGCTTCATTTTTTGAGCGAAGTTCATTTAATTGAGTATTCATATCTACTGAATTTTCGACAGATTGAATTTTTACATTCTTTTCATAAGATTCCTTTGACTGTAAATACTCTTCTCCTGTTTGCTGAAGTAAATACATCAATTTTTCTTCACGGTCACGCTGAGCCAAAATTTCCAAACGATAAGTAGCCTCTTTTACTTTAGGAGATTCTGGATATTCTTCTATTAATCTTGTATACAAAGGTTTTGCATTATCAAAGTTATATGAAAAATAAAAATTTTCCGCAATTAAAAAAAGTGCATGGGAATAAAGTAAATGAGTCGGATAGGAATTACAAAAATCACTTAATGTAATAATCGATTTTTCAAAATCTTTTGTACGAAAAAGAAGTTTGCCTTTATTATAAATAATCAAAGGCAAATATTCATTTGAAGGAAATTTTTTAATAAACAAATCACAATCAGCAATTGCATTTTTGTCTTGCAAATTAAAAGATTGTGCATGAATCAACATATAAAGAGTTTCTGGTGAAATATTATTTTCGTTAGAATGTAATTTTTTAAAAAGAAATGTGGATGTTTCCCAATCTTCATCTGAAAAAGCATTCAAAGCATCTGATAACAAAGATTTTGTTTCTTCGCTATTTGCACTAGAAGAAAAATCATCATTTATCAACATTTCTTGAGAAAAAATAACTGAAGATAAAAGCAACAAGTTAATAAAACTACATAAAATTTTTTTATTAATTTTCATTACAACCTTCCTGAAAAAAATGCAGAACCTGATACAATTACATCAGCTTTAGAATCAATTACACTTTGAATTGTATTTTCATTTACTCCACCATCTACAGAAATTAAAAAATTTAAATTCTGTTTAGCACGAAGTTCAACTAGTTCATATACCTTTTTTACACACTCTGGAATTAGTTTTTGACCACCAAACCCAGGTTCTACAGTCATTACTAAAACCAAATCCAATTTGTCTAAATATTTTTCTATCAAACTAACATCTGTCTTAGGTTTTATCGAAAGGCCTGCTTTTTTATTCAACTTATGAATTTGATCAATAATTGAATCAATTTTATCAGTACTTTCAACATGAAATGTAATATAATCTGCTCCAGAATCTGCAAAACTTTGAATATGATTTTCCGGATGATCAATCATTAGGTGTACATCAAAAACAAGATTAGTCAAAGGTCGTAAAGATTTTACAACAGGCTGACCATAAGAAATCTGTGGAACAAAACTTCCATCCATTACATCAATATGAACAAATTTTGCATTTCTGTCTTCAATCATCTTAATTGCCTTTGCTAGATTAGAAAAATCTGCAGAAAGCAAAGAAGGCGCAAGTATATAATCATTCATATATATATTTTAGCAAAAGAAGCCTTAATTGTCGAGTATGTTATTCATTTGTAACAAAAAAGTCAAAAAAACAAGAGTTTTAGTAAAACTAAATTTTCTTAATTTTATTATTGTAAAGACGAATAAAAAAGAAAAGTGACAATCCTACAGAAATAACTTCTGCAATTGGAAAACAAAGCCAAACTAAATTCACTTTTCCCGTAAGTGAAAAAAAGTAAGCAACTGGCAACAATACACAAACCTGTCTTGCAAGAGAAACTATCATCGAATATACAGCACTTCCTAATGCTTGGAAAACTGTCCCCAAAGAAATTGCAATTGAAGCACCAATAAAACTTGTTGCAATAATCCTTAATGCAGGAACACCGATTTTTAACATTTGTTCAGAAGCTTCAAAAATAGACAGCAATTGAGCTGGGAAAAATTCAAAAACCAAAGTTCCAATTGACATTATACAAAATGCATATAACATTCCAGTTTTAATTGTTTTTGTAATTCGTTTTTTATTTCGAGCTCCGTAATTATATGCAACAATTGGAACAATTCCATTATTCATACCAAAAATTGGCATAAAAATAAAACTATTCAATTTAAAATATACACCATACACAGCGATAATCGTATCAGAAATTTCCTTAAATGATTTAAATATAATATTCATTCCATATGTAGTAAAAGAACCTACAGCTTGTAAAATTATCGATGGAAGACCAACTTTATAAATTTGACAAATAATTCTAAAATCTGGCTTAAAATTTTTAAAATTCAACTTAATTTCAAAATTATGTCTATAATTAAACACAATCGAAAAAATCATCGATAAAATTTGTCCTACAACAGTAGCAACAGCCGCTCCTGCAATTCCTATTTTAGCAAATGGTCCAAGCCCAAAAATCAAAATTGGATCAAGAATAATATTAGTAATTGCTCCAATAAGTTGAGTAATCATAGTAAAAAATGTTTTACCAGTGGATTGCAAAAGTCTATCAAAAGTAATTCCAAAGAAAAGTCCAAATCCACAAAGCATTACAACCGAAAGGTATTCTTTTGCAAGTTGAATAATTTCTAAATCATTTGTCTGACTTTTTAAATATGGATCAATAAAACAAATTGCAAGAACTACAAACAAAACATAATTACAAAGTGCCAAAAACAAACCATTTAAAGCTGTTGAATTAACAGCATCTTGATTTTTTTGTCCTAATCTCATTGATAGCAGCGCATTTATACCTACACAAGTTCCTGCCCCAAAGGAAATCATCAAGGTCTGAAAAGGAAATCCCAAAGAAACAGCTGTCAAAGCCTTTTCACTAATTTTTGAAACAAAAATACTATCAACAATATTGTACATTGCCTGGACAAACATACTAAACATCATTGGCAATGACATTGAAATTAAAAGTTTATTTATAGGTAAAACACCCATCTTATTTTCTGACAATCGATTAACTTCCATAGAAATTACTATACCAAAAATAGAATTAAATGTCAAAAAAATACATAGTTTTCAATTATTTTCAAATTTAAAACATTGAATCACAGGCTTTTATTTCTAACTTTTCATTAGATATCGGATGAATAATTTTTAATGATTCTGCATGTAGCATCAACCTTTGACATTTTGGACCGCCATACAACTGATCTCCTAAAATTGGAAAACCACTTTCCGATAAATGAACTCGAATCTGATGAGTTCGGCCAGTAATCGGATGACACTCAATATAACAAAGGCCTTTTTCTCTTTTTCTAACTTTAAATTCTGTCATTGCAAAAAAAGCATCAGTTTTTTTTACACTTCCCCATTTACAGCCTGAACTTTTGGAAGTAATTCTACTTAAATAGTTTTTTACAATAAAAGAGTTTTTTATTAAAGGTGAATCTTTTACAACTGCGATATATGTTTTTTCGATTTTGCGCCGATTTCCTTCAACATTATACAAATTCTTTACAGATTGTTCATCTTTTTTAGAATTTCCAAAGGAGTTCTTTGAAACTTCCTCCAATTTGCTTGAATCAAACATATCAAAAATTGCTTTATTCACTTGGCGAGTTTTCGTAAATAAAATTACCCCAGAAGTTTCTCTATCAAGTCGATGCATAATTCCTACATAAGGAGGATTTCGCAAAGACGGATTTTTTTTCCATAAATAACGCACAACTGCATCATGCAAATTATCCCGCTCTTGCACGATTGTCCTTTCTGTTGGAAATTTTGTAGGTTTATGAACAAAAATTAAATAATCATCTTCAAAAAGAACAGAATCTTTCGATAATTCAAAGGAAATATCATCAACTTTTTTTTCAAACAACAATTTTTCTTTATCAATAGAAACAAAGATTTTTGTCTTTTCAAACACCGTAAAAGAAGGAACTTTTACTTGCCGACTATCAATTACAACACAGCCTGCCATAATTAACCGACGAATTTTACTATTTGAAATTTCTATTGAAAGAAGTTTTGGCAATTCTTTTCGGAGCAATAAATCTAATCGATTTTTTTCTATTGAATTAATTTCGTAAGTTGTCATCACATTTATTTACAAAAACTTATATTCAGGAGATTCTTCACCAGCAAAAACTTTTATTTTACATTCTTCCATACAAACATTGTCAGAAAAAGATGATAAATTCAAAGAAGCAGGACTTAACAAATCATCTGGATTAAAAGAAAGATTCAAAATAGATTCCTCTCCTTCAAAATCAACACGACTAAAAGCTCCATACAAAATAACAATATCTTTTACAATCACATATAGATGCTCTTTTTGCTTCTCTTCAAATTTCATTTCAAGGAACAAAAGTTGCATTTTTTCAATTTCTTTATGTGACAATTTTTCAATATTTTCAAAATCATTCAAATTAATATTATTACAAGAAAGCCATTCAGCAAAATCGGAGAAAAATTTTGAAGGAGCAATTTTTAAGGGTTTTAAAACCAAATTAAACCAAGGAACAGCTCTTCCTTTTGTATAAAAAATCTTTATCGCAATCGCAATATTTTTTGAAAAATTAATATCCTGACTTGAATAAGTTCCTGTACATTTTTCTTTTTTGCTAAAACTGTTATCCATCTGAGGAAAATTAATATGATTTGGATACAAAGTAACAGCAAAATCAATTCTATCCCGAAACATTTTAAATGAATCGCCAAAACAAAGGGCAAAATCCATATCAAAACCAAAAACTAAACCTGCATAATTTAATAAATCCGCTTTTTTAGAATATAATTTTTTATCTAATAAAAATACTTTTTTATCTTTTTCTGCAATCTGATTTTTACTTTCTGTAAATGGAATTTCTATCGAACAATAAAACCTTGAAAAAAGATTTATAACTTCATTATCAATAATATTAGGATAAACTTTTATATTAAAATAGACATCGGGAATATTTTTAATTGCACATTGCAAGAATCGAATTAAAAACTTTTTATCACTTGCTATTTTTTCATCATGAACACATAGCTCTGTAATTTTTTTTTGAGAAATAGATTTTAATTCTTGTTCAAGATTTTCATGGCTAAAATTATATTCAGTTTTATCCATAATTATTTTGAATATTCCCTTAGATATCTATTTTTAAAATTATCGCAATTGCAATAATTTAATTCCTTTCTTTTTACATTCTTCGTGAATTTTTTCTGGCCAAATACTAACCTGAGTTTCACCAATATGAGCTTTTCTTAAAAGGAACATACAAAGACGAGATTGTCCAATTCCACCACCTAGAGTTTGAGTGAGTTCACCTTTTAAAAGTTTTGAATGAAACAACAACTTTTCGCGTTTTTCCATTCCCCGTTCTTTTAACTGTTCCCTTAAAGAATGTGCATTGACACGAATACCCATTGACGACAATTCAAATGGTGCTTGTAAAATTTCGTTCCATACAATAATGTCACCATTAAGTCCACGATGACCATCACCAGATTCTGTAATCCAATCATCATAGTCAGGAGCTCTTCCATCGTGAATACTTCCATCTGCCATTTTTCCACCAATTCCAGAAATAAAAACTGCACCATATTTTTTTGCAACAGCAGCTTCTCTTTCTTTTGGAGTCAAATCTGGATATTCTTTTTGAAGATCGTCAGCATATACAAAAGTAATCTTTTCTGGTAAATGAGGTTTAATTTGATCATATCGATCATAAATATAAAATTCTGTTCTTTTGATACAACGGTAAATTTTTTCAACAATTTCATGTAGATAGAAAATTGTTCTATCTTTTTCATCAATTGCCATCTCCCAGTCCCATTGATCTACATAAAGTGAATGAACTGCATCCA
>JAZUSR010000100.1:0-8834 GCA_045606765.1 Treponema sp. | reverse complement strand
TATTTCATATGAAAGTTTTTTATTAATTCTGCAAAAATCGAAAAAAAATGTAAAAAACTGATATAAAAATTCATATTAAAAAAATGTAAAAAAAAACTTGACAACTTCAATAATCAATATTAAACTTCAAGTAACAGTTTGTAAAAACTGTAAAAAAAATAAGGAGGTTTTTTCATAATGAAAAAAATCGTAGGAACAATCGCAGCAATCGCATTGGCAGCTAGCAGTGCATTCGCTGGTGTAAACGTAGGAATGGGATTTAACCGTGGTTTCTTCGTTCCATTTGCATATGACGGAACAGATGCTAAAGCAGGTATCTCTACATCATGGGGAGCAGAACCACGTGTTGGTGTTTCTTTCTCAGCAGCTTCAGAACAAGTTGGTGTTGTAGCTGATGTTAAATTTGATGGTGGAAACGTTGCAGTAAACGACAACGCTTACATTTGGGTTAAACCAGTTGAATGGTTTAAAATGAACATTGGTCAGTCTTTTGATGACACACTCCGTGGAAACGCATGTTTCGGATCATGGGACTGGTTACGTCCAGGTAACATCCTCGGTGAAGACTTGATCTTTACTCGCGTATGTCAGAACCCACTTGGAGGTGCATATGCTCCATTACAGGGTGCTATCTTAATGCTTGACCCAATCGAAGGTCTCCACATTTCTGTTGGTCTTCCTACAGGATATGGAATTGCTGCTAACTGGGAAGATTTAGTTGCAAAAACACAGGTTCAGGCTGGATATACAATCGCTGATGTAGCTCAGATCAAAGCTCAGTGGATTGGTGCTGGAAAAAATGTTGATGACGAAATCGAAGGACAGATTGAAGTTGCAGCTTCTGTAAAAGCTATCGAAGGAATGACTCTCGATGTTGGTGCTAAATTCCGCACTATTGAAGATGCTCCAATCGATGTAGCTGTATTCTGGGGAATGCCAGTAGCAGGTTTAGCTCTTAATGCTAACGCTTTAGTTTCAATCCCTACAGCAGACAATGCTGATATGTCATTGGCTATCGGTGCAGGTGTTGGATATGACCTCGGAAACGGAATGGGTGTAGGAGCTGACGTACGTTACTCACAGACATTCGATGATGTTGCAGATCCAGCTATCGCATTTGCTGCATGGTTTGACAAAGGAATCGCTAACGGTACACTCGGTGTTGCTGTTCAGGGTGCTACAAAAACAGGTATCCGTGACATCGCAGCATCTGACTTCTCATTCGCTGTTCCTGTTCGCGTACAGTGCTTCTTCTAATTTAACCAGTCTTGTTTAATTACTTGACTTTAAATTAGTTTGATGCAAAGGCAGATATCAATTGGTATCTGCCTTTTTTTTGTTTAAATAAAGTTATAGTTGTGTTATAATAATAAAGTTATTATGTAACAATTTAAGATTAAAATTGTTAAACTTATATAAACTTAATATTATAATGGTGTTGTACGAAAATGAAAAAAATTACTAAAATTGGTCTTATTGTTTGTTGTTTTTTTATGATTGGAACTATTAATGGATTTTCACAGGAAGAGGTAAATTCGTCTAAAGAAAAAACTGTAATTTCAGTTCCTCAAAACGAAAAGAAACAGTATATTCAAGATGAGTATGTTGATGAATATGTAGAAAAAGAACAACCAAAAGCAGAGATTAAAAAATCAAAATCAAAAAAAGAAAAAAAATCGGACGGATTTTTTGATGGATTTTTTACTCCAAAACAAAAGAAATATCACTTTTATGAAACAATTCCACTATCAACTGGGACTATAGGTTTTAAAATTAAACCTAGAGAAGCTGAGCTTTTTTTAATTCCTGAAACTTCAAAAATCGGAATTCAAGTTTATTATCAAACTTCATACTTTGATATTATTTTTGATCAAAAGGATGTTACTTTTATTCAAGATGCTTTTTCAAAATATTTGCAGGATTTTGATCAGAAAAAACTTATTCGTAAAAAATCTCAAAAGACAAGAAGAATGTATGGAGCAAAGGGTAAGTGTAGAGTTGAATGGGGAACTATTAAATCAATGATGAATAACTATGGTGATACAAATTATCACTTGGGTTATGAGTTTAAAGACAATTCTCCATATTTTACTATTATTGTAAAGGATGCTAAAAATATTGCTACTGACTTGGGGTCTAATGTAAGTGAAAAATCTGTAGAAATTCAGTTATATTTTACAAAAGCTCAAGTTAAAACTTTGCTAGATAATTTTAGTCGTGAACGTTTGCAAACTGAATATTCTGCTCTTACAGGTTCTGATACTTATTCTTCAGATGAATATTAATTATTAATTTACGAATGCTAGTCTTGGTTAGATTTAGAAAATCTGAGTAGACTAGCATTTTTTTTACATAATTAGGCATCACTAGAAAATAGAATTAATTTTTGTTCTTTTATAAAAGTATAAAGTGTTGGTGGTGTAACATTCATTTTTTTTGCAATTGTTGTTTTAGGAATTTTTAGAGCGAGTAATTCTTGAATTATTTCTTTTTTTGAAGATAGCTTTACTTTTGTTGCTTTTCCTTTTGGGCGACCTAATTTTTTTCCTTCTGATTTTTTTCTTTTGAGTGCTTCGATTGTTCGTTGACTAATTAGATTTCTTTCTATTTCGGCACTTAAGCCAAATGCAAAGGCTAATACTTTTGATTGAATATCATCTCCCAAAATGTAATTGTCTTTTATTGTGCATACAACTACTTCTTTTTCCATCAGTAAATTTAGTATTGACATAATCATAAGAAGACTTCTACCAAGTCTTGATAATTCAGAACAAATGATTTTGTCTCCTTTTTTTACTTGATTCAACAATGAACCAAGTAATCTTTGTTTTGGACTTTTTGTTCCACTGATTGTTTCTTCAATCCAATTGTCAATAGTTATTTGATTTTTTTGACAATAGTTTTCAATTTCGAATCTTTGATTTTCAACAGTTTGTTTGTCTGTTGACACACGAATGTAACCATAAATCATTTTTTTTACCTCTATTTAAAAAAAAATTGAAGCTATTTTATTTTTTTAGACAGAATGGATAAAGGAGAGGATTTAAATAGAGATTTTTTTAATTTGAATTGAATAAATAATAAAGTAATTATTGTAGGTTAAAATTGTTTTCTATTTTTGTTATGATTTTTTCTAGTTGATTATTTTCTTCAAGTGAAAAATTTTTAAAAAAAGTTTTCTTTAGATTATTTGAGATTTCATGGGTTTGTTCTGTATAAGATTTTCCTTCTGGTGTTAATTCAATTAATTTGCTTCTGTTATCTTTTTGACAAATGATAGATTTTACAAGATTTAATTTTTCGAGTTTTCTAACTAAAACAGTTGTTGTTGACTTATCTCTGTTTATTTTTTTTGCAAGTTCTTGCATTGTTAAATTTGAATTTCGAGAAAGTAAAAATAATATGTGTCCATGGCTTGAGGCAAGATTTGGAAGTCCTTTTTTATTTAATTCATCTCGTAAAAAATCTTGGCAAATTGAGTGTATATGTGAAATTTTAGAAATAATTTCAGAATCTAAAAAGTTCATAATTGATTATACTATAAAAAAATAGTAAAATATAGATATGATTGGATTTTTTATTAAGAAAAATTTTTTTGATGGATGGGAAAATATTTTTACTATTTTCGTTTCTAATTTGATTACTATTTTGTGGATTGCATTTTGTGTTGTATGTATTTTTATATGGGGAAATGCTCCTGCAAATTCTACGACTTTAGGTATGTTAACTGCATTCCTTTGTTTTTATGTTTTTATTTTCGTTGCTATCATGGGATTATTTATTTTAATTGGGGCTTTTGCGCAAAATGCGTTTTTAATAGCAGATTTTAAAACTCCTTCAATAAAATCATATTTTATAAATATTTTTTCAGCAGTAAAAAAGTATTTTAAATTTGGATGTCTTATTTCTGCAATTATAATCGCAGTTGTAGTTGGTTTGCCAATTTATATTAGAATGGACAGTTTTTATGGTGTTATGCTTGCAATGATTTTATTATTTGCTGCAATTATTGTTTGTTTGGCTCTTCAATGGTATATTCCTCTTTCTGTTTTGATTGAAGGTGATTTTAAAAAGCTTGTAAAAAAATCATTTGTAGTTTTATTTGACAATTTTGCTTTTTCTATTTTTATGGCAATTTATTCAATTTTTCTTTTGGCTTTATCGGTAGTTTGTTTTTTTACTATTCCAGGTTTAAATGGAATTTTATTAGCTCAGGTGAATGCATTAAGATTGCGACTTTTAAAATATGACTGGCTTGATCAACATGTTGAATTAAAAGTTGCAAAAGAACGAAAAAATATTCCTTGGGAAGCTTTATTAAAAGAAGATGAATCAATGTTTGGAAAAAAATCATTTAAAACATTATTTATGCCTTGGAAAGCAGATCATGAAGATTAATTGACATCTTTTTATGGTCGCTATAGCTCGCGAAAACATTTTTTTGTTTTTGCGATTTTTTTTTGCCAGATGCTTCTAAATCGAAGACGACCTAAGCCTTAAATTGACAAAACCTTTGACTAGCAAATGGGCAAAAAATATAGCCCGATAAAACTGTCAAGCGGACAAAAAACATAGCCTGATAAAACTGTCAAACGGACAAAAAAAAAGCAACCTTTTTAAGGTTGCTATAGCGACCATAGGGATTGAACCTATGACCATACGGATATGAGCCGTGCGCTCTACCAACTGAGCTAGGTCGCCGTGATGATTTTATATTATAAAAAATATTAATTTGTGTCAATACATTTTATAGATAATTTTGTGTTTTTTTTGGTTTGTAAGGTGTTTACGGTATTAAAAATGTTTGTATATAAAACATTATCAGCGAAGGGCTGCGTTTGGAATAAGAGTCTTTGCATAATTGATTAATTCTTTTATTTGGGAATCAGTGTAAGGGGTGAGAAAATTGTAATTTGGATCTAGACAATTTTCATTCCTAAATTGGGCAAATTGCCAAGATGCATCTTGTGGAATAATCGACGCTATTTTTTGAATATCTTCTTTTGTTACAAGATTGGGTACTAAAACAGTTCTTATTTCGTAGTTTTGATTTCCAATGGATTTAAGAAGTTCTATTGATTTAGAAATTAATTCTTTTATATTTGCATTTTTAAAGTTTGATGTAACTGGAATTTGGGTTTTATATTTTTCGAATGAAGTTTTTATATCAAGCGCAATAAAATCGGGTTTAGTTTTTTCATCAGAAAGTAAATTTTCTAAAATTAGTGGAAGAGTTCCGTTTGTGTCGATTTTGATTTTATAACCCAGTCCTTTTGCTTTTGTAATTAAAAATGGTGTTAATGGATTTAAAAGTGGTTCCCCACCAGAGATGACAAAGCCTTCGATTACATTTTTTCGTTTAAATAAATGTTCTAAAACTTGAACTGGTGGAATTAAGTTGCTATTTTCACTTGATTTTGGCTCAACCAATTGAATGTTGTAACAGTATGGGCAACGAAAATTGCATCCTTTTAAAAAATATGTTGATGCAACACATCCTGGAAAGTCTACAAGTGTCGTTTTAATTAAGACACCTGTAGGCTTTACTAATAGTTCATCTTGAGTCATTATGCCATTACAACTTCAGGAGCAAAGATTGCTGTAAGCTCTTCAACATTGTGACCACGAGCAATTTCTTCGTGTTTTTCGTTATAAACAATAACTGTTGGAGCTGCAAAAACACCTTTAAGTGCTGCTTCAGAAAGTCCTTCTTGTGTATCTACATCAATCATATTTCCTGTAAGATTGATATTTGACATATATTCTTTAACAGGTGGACAATTTGGACAAGTTTTTCTTACGAAAATATCATAAGATGCAATTTGTTCATTTGACGAAATTGTTGATGTTTTTTGAACTTGTGCAACTTTAGATACTTTTGAACAAGCACATGGTTTATCTGCTTCTGTTACATCGTAGCGATTTGAATCTTCCAGTGTAAACATTTTACGATGTTTAAATTCATCGGCTTTACCTTTGTTCCAGTTTCGAACAGCACGGTAGTAACCTACGATTCTAGCATAAACTTCTGTTTGTGTTCCATGCACATCTTTTAATTCTTCTTGAATCTGTGCAATTTCTTCTTCAACCTGACTTAATGAACGTTTTGTTTCCATCATATTTTTCTCCTCCCACAAAACATATACTAAATATAGTGTGTTTTGTGTAAAAAATCAAGTGTTTAACACTATATTTAGTATCGATTTATAATTTTTTTTCTTTACTATTTTATTTAAGTTTAAGCAAAATTATGCTTTTTTTGCTTGAAGAAGGCGTTTTTCTTCTTCAAGTTCTGCAAGTCGCTTTTTAAGTTCCATTTCGCGTTCTGCTTTACATTTTGGACATTCAAATACTTGTCCACTCAAATAGCCATGGATATGACAAATTGAGTATGTTGGTGAAATTGTAAAGAAAGGAATTCTGTAATTGTGTGAAATATTTTTAATAAGATCTCCACATGATTTCCAATCTTTGATTGATTCACCCATAAATACGTGGAACATTGTTCCTCCAGTGTATTTTGTTTGAAGTGATTCTTGATGATCTAAAGCTTCAAATACATCTGGTGTGTAGTCAACTGGTAACTGACTTGAGTTTGTATAATATGGATCGTCAACTCCACTTGTAATTATGTCTGGGAATTGTTCTTTGTCATGGCGTGCAAGTCTGTAAGATGTACTTTCTGCTGGTGTTGCTTCTAAGTTGAATAAGTCACCTGTTTCTTCTTGGTAATCTTGCATTCTTTCTCGCATGTGTTGTAGAACTTTTTCCGCAAAGGCTTTTCCTTTTGGATCTGCAATATTAACTCCAACAAAGTTAAGACAACATTCATTCATTCCACACAAGCCAATTGTGTTAAAGTGATTGTTTAATGTTTTTAAGTATCTTCTTGTATATGGAAAAAGGCCTCCATCATAAAGTCTTTGGATTACTTTTCGTTTTGCACAAAGACTTTCTTTTGCTAAATCCATTAGGTAATCAAGGCGTTTGAAGAATTCATCTTCTGAATTTGCAAGGTATCCAATCTGAGGTAAGTTGATTGTTACAACTCCAATAGAACCTGTAAATTCGTCTGCTCCGAATAATCCTCCACCTCGGCGACGCAATTCTCGTTTGTCTAATTGTAATCGACAACACATTGAGCGAACATCACTTGGGTTAAGGTCTGAATTAACAAAGTTTTGGAAGTTTGGAGTTCCATACTGAGCAGTCATTGTAAACAATAATTTTGCATTTTCAGAAGTCCAGTCAAAATCTTTTGTAATATTATATGTTGGAATTGGATATGCAAATCCTCTGCCTTCTGCATCTCCTTCTGTCATCAATTCAATGAATACTTTGTTAATTAAGTCCATTTCTTTTTGACAGTCGCCGTATGTATAATCTTGTTCTTTTCCGCCAACGATTGCTTTTTTATTTTTTAAGTCATCTGGACATACCCAGTCGAGTGTAATATTTGTAAATGGTGCTTGGCTTCCCCAACGACTTGGAGTATTTACACCATAGATGTAACTTTGAATACACTGACGAACTTGTTTTTCGTTGAGTTTGTCTGCTCTTACGAATGGGGCAAGATAAGTATCAAAAGATGAGAATGCTTGAGCACCTGCCCATTCATTTTGCATAATTCCAAGGAAATTTACAATTTGATTTACAAGTGTAGAAAGGTGTGTTGCAGGACTTGATGTAATTTTATCTGTTACTCCACCTAATCCTTCTTGAATTAATTGTCTTAAAGACCATCCTGCACAGTATCCTGAGAACATAGAAAGGTCGTGTATATGGAATGCAGCAGTTTTGTGAGCTTCTTTTACTTCTTTTGAATAAATATTGTTAAGCCAATAGTTTGCAGTAATTGTTCCTGAATTGTGTAAAATTAATCCACCAAGAGAAAAGTTTACATTTGCATTTTCATTTACACGCCAGTCACTTTGTCCAAGGTATCCGTCCATTGTTTTATTAATGTCAACCATAAGATTTTTTGCATCACGGATAGCTTCATGGTGAGCTCTGTAAAGAATATAAGCTTTCGCAATTTCTACTTCTTTGTTTTCGATAAGAGCATTTTCTACAAGGTCTTGAATTTCTTCAATTGCAGGAATTGAATGTGCTCGTCGCCCAGCTAGTAAAAGTCTTATTTTTTCTTCAACGGCATCTGTTAATCTTGCAGATTTTTCTGGGTCTGGGTATTTTTCCACAGCTTCAATTGCTTTTCCAATAGCTTTTTCGATTTTGCTTCTGTCATATTCAACTACAGAGCCAGATCGTTTTACTACCGATTTGATAAAATTTTCTGTTTCTTTGTCTTGTGAAGTACCTAAGAAACTTTTCCACTCAGGAAACACGGCTTGATTACTCATGTTTTTCCCCTCCTAATTTATTCACTTCTTTTATAAATTCATCTAAGTTTTCAAAGTGTTTATAAACGGATGCAAAACGAATATAAGCAACTTTGTCTACTGTATTAAGTCTATTTAAAACTAATTCACCAAGTTCTGAAGTTGTAATTTCACGAGAAATTCTTCCTTGCATAAATGCTTCATCTTCGATTTCATTTACGATAATTTCAATCATAGATGTTGCAATTGGTCTTTTTTCTAATGCTCGTTCGATTCCTTTTTCTAATTTTGTTCTATCAAAAGGCTGTCGTCTGCCATCTCGCTTTACAACCATAAATGGTTTTTCTTCAATTTTTTCGTGACTTGTAAATCTATAACTACACTGAAGGCATTCACGACGACGACGGATGATTTCACCTGCTGCAAGGGTCCTCGATTGAATTACTTTGTCATCATTATTACCGCAATTTGGACATCTCATAGCTTTTTTACCTT
>JAZUSR010000099.1:0-12600 GCA_045606765.1 Treponema sp. | reverse complement strand
GCTTACTAGCAACTTTTGGACTATATCCGTTATTAATCAAAGCGCCCATAAAAATATCATCCGAAAAAATTATTCCATCATAACCAATTTTATTTCGCAAAACATCAGTTACCCAAAACTTTGAAAGGCATGCAGGATGCTTATCAAAACTAGGAACTATCGCATGACTCATTAATACACCGCTAGGATTTGATTTAATTACTTCTGAAAAAACTTTTACAATTTGATCAAATTCCTGTTGCGACATATCAATTTTGGGAAGGCCAATATGAGGATCAATATTTGTATTACCTGGAAAATGCTTAACGACACATCCAACATTTGAATTTTGATATGCATTAATTGATTTTGTAGCATACTCAATTGCTTGAATTTCTGAACCGTAACTTCTTCCCGAAAGAAAATCTTTGTTATCATTTGTACAAATTTCTGCAACTGGGGCTAAGTTCAAATTAAATCCAAGGGCAGAAAGTTGTTTTGCATAAAATGAATATAAGTTATAACTTTGCAAAGGTGTCAATATTTCAGAAATTCGTTCATTTTCAGGTAAAGGGCCTGCTACCCCTCGTAATCGATTTACAAAACCACCTTCAACATCAATTGACAAAAATGGTGGTATTAAATTTTGCTCAACTGCATGATTAACTACAGAATTTGTAAAAGAAATTATTTGAGATGGATTTTTTGAAATATTATATCCAAAGAAAATATACCCTGAAGGAATTAAGGTTTTTCTTTCGATTTTAATTTTACCATCTGGAAGTGTTGTACTTTTATCAAACCATTCAACTGGTAAAAATTCATCGTCTTTTTCTAAATTAATTAAAAACAACTGACTTATTTTTTCTTCAAGAGAGAGTGAATCAATGTATTTTTTTAAGGATAATTCTTTTTTTTGATTTTCAATTTTTAGAGAATTATTCAATTTAAAATATTCTTGATGTTTTAAAATTTCTCTCTGATTTTGCTTTTTTATTTTTGAGGAACAAGATAATAACGAAAAAATGGTTACGGCAAAAACCGTAACCTTTATAATTTTTTTCACTTTATTTTGGAAGCAAACAAGTTGTTAAAGCAGGAACATAAGATACCAAAAGTAATACAACTAACTGAACGAGTAAGAATGGAATTATTCCACTAATTACTTTTGAAACCGGCTTTTTAAATGCATACGACGAAATAAACAAGTCCATTCCAACTGGAGGTGTCAAAAATCCTATAGAAAGATTCAATAAGAAAATTACACCAGCTTGAACAACCGGAATTCCGTATGAAGCTGAAGCAGAAAGTAACAATGGAGAAATAATCAAAATTGCTGAATATAAGTCCATCAAACAACCAACAATAAGTAAAACTATATTCATTAAAAATATGAAAACATATTTATTTTGTATGTAAGTTGTAATAAATCCTGTTACAAGTTCCGGAACGTTTGCATCTTGCATAAAATAAGATAAACCTGCAGCTGCACTAATGATAAATAATACACCTCCAGAAACTGGAACAGAATCCGCAATTACTCTGACAGCTTTTCTAAAAGTAAAATCCCTTCTAATAAAAGTTGCCAAACAGAATGTATAAATTACAGAAAAAGATGCTACTTGAAATAAATTAAAAAATCCTGAGAAATATGTAATACAAATTAACAGTGGTAATAATAACTCAAAAATACATTCTTTCAATGCTAAAAGAATTGCATTAAGAGAAAATTTTGGACGACTCTTATTTTTATCGTAAACAATTCCCATAGCAATCATTGAAACTGCCATTAAAAGCCCCGGAATTAACGCTCCAATAAACAAATTTGTAATATCAAATCCAGGTTCAACTTGAGTAATTACTGTATAATTTGAAGTTGCATACATAATAATTGCAACACTTGGAGGAAACAAAAGGCCCAATGCACCACTAGATGTAATTAAGTTTTCAGCCTTATCTTTGTTATATCCAGAACCTACAAGAATAATCGAAAGTAATGAACCTAACGCAAGAATAGTAACTCCACTTACCCCAGTAAATGTAGAGAAAAAAGTTAATACCAATACAGTTGCAACAACAGTACCACCTCTAAACCAGCCAAATAATGCGCTAAATAAATTAATAAATCGCTTACCTGCACTTCCTTGAGCCAAAACATAACCAGCAATCGTGAACAAAGGAATTGCAGTCACACTCTTATCACACAATTTACTGTATGACTCAAGAATAATCATATCAATATATCCACCAGATTTAGAAAATAATACATATGAAATTCCAGAAATTACAACAAATAAGGGAACTCCTGCAAATGCCAATGCAATCAATAATATTATCAATGGAATAGTTGCACTAGCACAAAAAGCATTCCACTTGTCGAAAATTCCATATAATAAAGGCAAATCTTGAATTTCTTTTAAATACCAAAGGATTCCTGTAATTGACCCCATTGAAGAAAGAATTCCTAAAACAACACCGATAATACTTGCAATTCGATTTTGTTTTTTTATTAAAACCATTATTATTAATAACAAATAACATAATGGCATAAAAAAGAAGAAAAATCTTTCTGTAAAAATTCCAATTACGGAATTTGTAAATTGATCTTTATTTACAAACTGACAAATTGTACTTAAAAACAATTGAACCAAAATCATTGGTGTAACACAAGACGCAATATTGTCAATGATTTTTCGTACAACTGGTGGCAATTTATCATGAATCGCTGCTAAACTTAAATGTTTATCTTCACGCCAAGTAATAATCCCTGCAATACAAGCAAATACAAGACCCAAATTAACTAAAATAGCGTCTGCATTCAAAACTTGCATATGCATATGATCTTGCATAATTTTTATTACTATAGCTGTTATTGTAAGTACAATAATGAGAATAAATGCAAAAATATCTTCTACGAATCTAAATACCTTTCTATCACTAGGTAAAATTTTACCTTCAGCATTTTTCAAGAAATTAAACAATTATTCACCTCTATATTTCTTTAAGAACGCATTTATCTGTTCATAAAGCTGTTTGTTTACAACAGGATTATTTCCTTCATACATATAATGAAGATCTGATTTAAATGAATTTTCCCATACACTTAATTGTGCTGGAGTTGGATTGAAAATTTTACATCCACCCTGTTCACATCTTTTTAAATATTCAGCATCCATTTTCTGTTGATCGGCAATAAACTGAGCTTCAGCATTTTTAATACTTTTTATCAATTCTGGCTTATATTTTTCAGGAATTGCATCCCAGTCTTTTTTATTCATAATAAATCCAACCATTACAGGACACAAAGGAACTTTAATTGCATTATTTAACGATTTATAATACTGAGCAGCATAAGAATACATAGGAATTGTAAATAATCCTTCAACATCCCCAGATGAAATACTCTGCATAAGTTTATCAGCAGGAACATCTTGTGTTAAATATCCAGCAGATTTAAAAGCATTACTTAATGCAGGTGAAGTTAATCCACCAACTGCCAAACGAATCTTTTTTAATTCATTTGGAGTAGTAACAGGTTTTGAAGTGAAAAAATATGCCCATCCAATGTTAAACCAACCAAGTACAACATAACCTTTGTCATCAAAAGATTTTTGCATTGTTGGAGTAAATTCATCTAATACAGCGTTTACTTCTGATTGATTACGGAACAAACAAGGGGCACAAAGTGTCATTACATTACAGCTTGGAACTAAATCAGAAAGCCCCATTGATGTAAAAACAGCGCCTCCGATAGGAGCTTTTTGACCTGGTCGAACAGCGTTAAGTTTTTTTACAACTCCACTTTCTCCACCCATAGCATCACTTGTCATAAATTGAAGAATTACTTCTCCATTTGTAATAGTTGCCCATTCTTTTGCAATTTGGCGCTGTTGAATATCCCATGTAGAACGAGCAGGTGCAACAGATGCAACTTTAATTGTTAATGGTCCAGCAAAAACACTTGTCGAAATTCCAAAAACCATTGCACAAGTAAAAAATTTTCGTAACAATTTCATATTCCTTTCTCCCTAAAAATTTCTATGAATAATTACCATTCAATAAAATAATCATTAATTTGAGCTAATAAACGTTTAGCTTTATTTTGATTTAACACATTCATTAACGATTGTGAAGGATCTGCCTTTACATCTATTGCTAAAGCTGCATTTATTGCTTGTAAAAATCCTTCTTTGTCTCCAGCTGGAACGCAAATAGATTTTGCTTTAGTAACATAGATTCCGGCACTATTACCTTTTGAAGCTTTTAAAGCTTGTTCATGACAATATAACCCTCTTTCATAGTCCCCTCCAAAATCCATAGGAGCTGCAACATATATTTGAGTTAAAACATCCCAAATTGCCCCATTTGAATATTCAGGATCTAAACTTGCAACTTTTTCAAGAACTGCAATATGGCCCTTAATCGCTCCAATAATATCTAAATCAAGTGGATTAAGTGCAAAAGATGCAAAAAAACCAGCACAAGCCCAATACATAGAATTAACATCATCTTTTGTTAATTTTGAAACAAATTCTTTAATTTTATTTTCATCAGAACCCATGATTGAACTTGTGAAACCAGGCCATCTTTTTTCAAAAGCACCAAAAATCAAATCATGTCCACGCATATAATGAAGTTTTGCTCTTTCAAATTCAGCGACTTGTTCATCAAGCAATCTTGGATCTGTCATAAGTTCAGCTTTACTTTCAACGCAAAGATTTGCATACATAACATTCAATGTGCCAAGCATAATTCTATTTCCACTATGCTCAGGATTTTCTATATGCATAATTTCGTAAAGTTTCAAAATAACAGGTAGTACTTCTTGAACAATTACAGGATCTTCTTCTCCCATAAAAGCCATCATCGGATCAGGAGCACCTTCTTTTGCTTTTATAGGAACACCTTCCTTATCTGAACTACTCAATCCATCTGAGACAGCATTAAGTACCATTGTCTTACAAGAAGTTGCACTAACCATTATTGCTAAACTTACAAGTAAAACAAATAATCTATAAAAAAGTTTCATTTTTAAAATATATCGAAAAAACAATGTATAGTCAACGAAACAAATAAACTAAACAACTAATCCTCTTTATTTACAACATTTATTCAATTTGATATAAAAAGAAATATGAAAAAGATAGCAATCATTACAGGCGCAAGTTCTGGAATGGGACTTGAATTTACAAAAGAAATTTTTTACAACCATTCAAAATATTTTTATACTGAAAATTCTCAAAATGAACAAAATTCAAAAATTGATGAACTTTGGATAATTGCACGAAGATATAGCAAATTAATTGAATTAAAAGATTATCTTGAAAAATCTGTAGAAAATACAAAGAACCAATTTCCCCAAATAAAACCAATAGAATTAGACTTAAGTGGAAAAACTGGAATTTCAGCATTTAAAGCAATTTTAGATTCTCAAAAACGAATCGAAAAAATCGATGGTGCCTTTGAAATTTCAATTTTAATAAACAATGCAGGTTTTGGAACTTATGGAGAATTTATCAATACTCCCCTTGAAAAAGAACTTAACATGATTGATTTAAATTGTACATCTCTAACAGGAATCTGTGGACTTTCAATCCCTTTTATGAACAAAGGTTCTACAATTATCAATGTAGCAAGTTTAGCAGCCTTTTTACCACTTGGAAACTTTGCGGTTTACGCTGCAACAAAAAGCTATGTTTTATCTTTTTCAGTAGCACTTGCAGCAGAATTAAAAGATAAAGGCATTCATGTGATGGCAATGTGCCCAGGTTCAGTTTCTACAGAATTTGCAAATGTAGCATCAAACGGTGCAAGAAAAGAAGTTTTACATGGAAAATCAGCAAATAAAACTGTTATTCATGCTCTAAAATCGGCTAGCAAAAGAAAATACATTTGTTTATGGGCATTAAAATGGAAATTAACAGCTTTTTTAAGCCGATTTATTGGAAGATTTTTAGGCGCTCGATATACATATTTATACAACAAGCGCCCATCAGCTTTTTAAAAATAGTTAATCTATTCTTTTAAAGGTACAACAGTTCCAGTCGAAGGAACAACATAAGCTGCGTCTGGAACTTCTTTTCCGTTCCAACGTTTTGCTCTTTCTAAATCAATTTCATACTGCCATTGTCTTTGATAAGCAGCCTGATTTTGAGCGATTTTCTGAGCTTCGTATGCATCAGCATCTGCTCTGATTTTCTTAGCCTGCGCTTCACCTTCTGCTTTTGCAATTTCTGCAGCAGCATTAAGTTTTTCAGCTTCAAGCTTTGCCTGTGCTTCTTTTACTTGTTTTTGAGCTGCCTGTTCTGATAATGCAACTTCCTGCTTCATCTGTTCAACTTGCTGAGCCATCATTGCAGTTTGTTCAATCTGTTTATCATATTCTTCTGACCAGTCAAGATTTGTAATTGTAAATTTATCAACAATTACAGGTAAATATCCAATTTCATCTGTGAGTCGATCTCTTACTTCACTTGAAAGAAGCGACTGATTTGTAATAATATCACTAATTGATTTTTTACCTACAGCATCTTTAATAATTCCTTTTAAAGATGTACTAATTGGCTGATACAAACTTTCCCGAGTTTTATACCTTGTAGCAATTTCGTACAACTTTGATTCATCATAACGCCAGAATAATTCAAAATCTACTAAAATTGTCTGTTTATCTAATGTAACTGCTCCATCACTAATTGTGTCAAACGCACTTTTATATGGAATCGGTGTTAAATCATATTTTTGAATCTTCTGAACAAATGGAGTTTTAAAAACCATTCCCGGTTCAATCACATCTTCATCAGCAACACCCATTGTAACTTTAATTCCTCGTTCAGTAGGACCAATAACAGAAAAACTATTAAAAATCACTACAAAAAAACAAACTGCTATCAAACTAGCATAAATAATTTTTTTAATTTTTTGCATAACACACCTCTTAAAAAACTTTTTCGACAAAAATATATAAAATTTCGTTTCAAATGGCAATAGTTTCTTATTTTATGGAAGATATTCTGAATTAATATTTTTAAGTGAATTAAATAAATGAGATTTTTTTTTGTAATCACCAGAAGTCAATTCTTCAAGTTTTTTACGTGCTTCTTTTCTATAAGAATTCTCTTGGTAATTACAAGTACAAGTATCAGAAATATAACCAGCCTTTTTTGCATGTTCTATAATAGTTGTTTCTTGAACATAATATAAAGGTCGAATTATAGTCACCGGATATTTTTGATATTTTAAAATTGCAGGCATCGTTGCAAGTTCTGCTTTATTAATCATATTCATCAAAAGAGTTTCTAAAACATCATCCATATGATGACCCAAAACTAATTTATTATACCCTTCTTTTATTGCATATCGAATTAATTCAGTTCGTCTTTGAGTTGAACACCAATAACAATTCATTTTAAAACCTGGTTTTAATCGGCCAAGAACATCGACTTTAATATTTTCAGAAACTACGCCCCATTTATTAAAAAGATTTACAAGGCCTTCATTTAAAGGTTTTGTAATTTCAGTCTCAATATGAACAACTTTCATTTGAAATTCACAATTTGGCCGACGAAGACGATTTGCAAAATATTCAACTAATGCAGTTGAATCTTTACCACCAGAGGCTGCAATCAAAATCTTATCGCCTTTTTCTATTAACCTATAATCATAAATGGCTTTATCAATTATACTGAATAATGCAGGTTGTTTCATTTTTAGATAGTAAAACAAATTGACAGTAAATACAAGATTTGTATAATTTAAATTATGGATTTAGAAATGCTAAAATTTCGTGCAAATATTTTGCAACGAATTAGAGAATTTTTTATACAAAATAATTTCCTAGAATTAGATACACCGGCTTTGAGCAAAGATTTAATTCCTGAAACTTGTCTTGAAGTTTTTTCAACAGAATATATAAATCCTTGGAGCAAAGATAAAAAACAACTATATCTTGTTCCTTCTCCAGAAATTTATATAAAAAAAATAATTTCTCAACATAAAACGGATGTTTTTCAACTATCAAAATGTTACAGAAATGTTGAATCTATTGGAAACATTCATTCACCAGAATTTACGATGCTTGAATATTATAAAATGAACGCTTCTTATTTGGATACTGCAAAACTAACTGAAGAACTTTTTAACTATTTACTTCCCGAAAAACAAAACAATAAAGTTGATCCTTTTTCATATCTTAGGCCACCATTTTTACGGCTAAAAATAAATGATGCTTTTTTTAAATATGCAGGATTTTATCTTTCTGATTGCCCCAATTCAGCAGATCTTGCAAAAAAAGCAAAAGAATTAGGTCTAAAAGAAAGTATAGATTCTCCTTTTGAATTTTGGGCGTGGGATGATTTATATGAATTAATTTTAGTTTCTTATATTGAACCAAATTTACCAAAAGATGTTCCAGTAATGTTAATGGATTATCCTTCAAAAGTTCCTTGTCTTGCCCAAGAGTTTTTAGAAAAAGGAATGTGGTGGAAAGAAAGATGGGAACTTTATTGTAATGGAATTGAATTATCAAATTGTTATTCTGAAGAAACTGATAAAAAAAAGATAAAAGCTTATTTTGAAGAGGAAGGAAAACTTAAAAATATTCATTCAATTGTAAAACATGAAATAGATTCTGAATATTGGAAAATTTTTGAAGACTTCCCAAAATGCTCTGGAAACGCAATGGGTGTTGACAGATTAATTGCTTTATTAAGTGGACATAAGTCAATTGAACCCATTCTTCCTTTTAGTTTATAAAAAGTTTTGACAAATGAGTGGTAGAAAATAACAATCTACACAACTAAATTATTTATTGTTAATCAAATCAACTATTCGAGTATTGCCATTTTTAACGGAACAAACTATAATAGCAGAATACTAATTAGTTATAATTGTGAGGTTTATTTTATGATTAGAGGCGGCGAAATTAACAAGGGTACAGTTCTTATTATTAAGAATGCTCCATACCTTGTTGTAGAAAGAGAATTTGTAAACCCTGGTAAAGGGACTGCATTTGCTCGCTGCAAACTTAAAAACTTAAAAGACGGTTCAGTATTGAGCCAGCAAGTTTTCAAAACACCTGATACTTTCGAAGATGCAACAGTAGATACAATCAATGCACAGTACATCTATTCTGAACCAGAAGCTCACATCTTCCAAAACTCAGAAACATTTGATCAAATTTCTGTTCCTACAGAACTCAATCCAGATTTAAAATATTATCTTCGTGATGATATTGATTATCAAATTGTAATTTGGGATGGAAATCCAATCGATGTAAAAGTTCCACAAAAAATGACATTCGTTGTTGCAGAAAGTGAAAACTACATCAAAGGTGATACTGTAAGTGGTGCAACAAAACCTATTACAACAGAAACAGGACTTACTGTGCGTGTTCCATTATTTATCAAACAAGATGAAAAAATTGTTGTTAACACAGAAACAAACGAATATGTAGAACGCATTAATAAATAAGTTCGTTATTACGCAAAAAAGTGACTATTTGAAGTATCCTAAAACTACTTTAGAAATTGGATTATGATGTAGAGAGGTGACTCTTTACATACTTAGCAAATATACTTTTGATGAGAATATCTAACATTTTCTTGTTCAACATTAGCATATTTTAATGTTGTATCAATTTTGGAATGTCCCAATAGAACTTGTACTTGTTCTATTGGCATTCCTTTATCTATTGCACGTGTTGCCAAAGTGCGCCCAAACCTATTTTTCTTCTTAAATCCCTATTAGTCACATAAATTGGTGTTGATGGGAAGTGAATGTTTCATTTATTCAATATTCTGTTATTTGCTATTTTTATAAGTTTCGATTTTGAAACACTTATCTAAGAACCACTCGCCTTTTAACAACATAAAAAATATATCAACATTAATCACCAACCCCAGAATAATTTTTATAAACAAAGGTTTTATCATGAGCACAGCTAGAATTATAGAAAGGTATATAATGTTTTTTAATAGAATAAATTTATTTTTCTTCCATCGAATACCTAAAATTGCTGAACTAAAAGAAATAAAAAAATAATTTCTGCCTATGAAGTAAATAAACATAATTCCAAATATTATATAACAAAAGTATTTTAATCCTACTTCAATTAGTAATGCTTGGAGCAGAAAGCCTACTAAGCATACAGATATTTCAATAAGCAAACCAATTAAAAAAGTCGATTTCGAAACATTCTCTTTCAATTCATTATTATTTCTCATTTAGATACCTCATATTTTGTTTTTTTAATAAAATCAAGGATTTCTTTTCCTGAAATTGAGATATCTGCTCCAATAATAATTTGAATTCCCACAGAAGCAACAACATCAAAATCTGGATCTGCCCCATCTGTATCGCAACTTAAAGAAGCCGATACAACAGGTCCAACTGTTGTAGTAATTTTTCCTGGATCTAATAGAGTACTGCTCTGATCTCCTTCACAGGTCTTTTCAATAGAAACAAAATATCCTGAAATTGAACTTGTTGTCCACGTTTCGTAACCATCTTTTGAAAATGTTGCTCTTTGAGAAAATAAATCAACCCCAATTTCACTGATAAAACTTGCATTCACTCCTAAGCCAACTTTCACTCCAACAGAGAATATTTCGAAAAATTCTTTTATTAAGTTATAGTTAAATCCCTGATTATCACTCGCTGCCTTTTTCTCCATAGATTCAGCCTGAGCTTTTTTTCCTCGATTTCTCAATTGATAAGCATAATCATCCCTTGTAGGTCTTCCATCCGGGTCAATATAGTTAATCGGATTATTCCCGGCGTAGTGATACAAATTGCAATTGACAGGAATATTTGTCGTTTTCTGCCTTATTCCTGCTGAATTTAACAGAGAAATCCAGTCTGCTCTGTGAAAATCTGCATTTTTATTTAAACAACTGTTCATTTTTTCTCCAGGAATTCCTTTTTATCACTCAAAATGAGCAAAAATCTTGTAAATTCCGCTCATTTTATACCATCGTTAAACATATCCCTATTTGGGGGATTTTACATCTAATGCCTTTCGGAATGCGAAGAACTCTAGATGTGTAGTGATTAATAAATGTACTCTATATATAAAAATTACATTATCTTCTTTTTCTAATATATTGTAATAAGCCTATAAAATATCCCAATAAAATCGCAATTGTAGAAATAAGTAAATCAAAAGGTATAAGTTCCAAAAATATATCACCTTCTGTATATCTTAAAATTATATACAAGAAAAATTCAGAACACACATTTAAGAGAACTAATAAAACAGGCATAATTTTCCTATAGATATTTTTACTCTCTACATTCAATACTTGACTGATTATTCCCAATAAAAAAAGTAAAGCAGGATATAAAGTAATCATTAATATTGGTGTAATAGAAGGAACAATACAAAAACAGAAGATTTCGAACAAAAGTCTTAATATTGGAAAATAAATAAAAAACATAATTCTTTTCATGCTTACTTCTCCTCTGAAATACTATCCTTAATATGCCTATACTCCTCATAACTTCATCTTCTTCAGGAGTTGTCTCAACACGATACGCTTTATCATATGAAAGACTTGCTTTTAATTTGTCTGAATTATTCCATTTATAAAAATCATCAAGACTAGAAAATTGTATTTTATTATTTTCATGTGTATCATCTTTCGAATAATACGTCCAACCAGTTTTATCATTTCCAATTAGAACTGCATTATGCCCCTGTAAATAAGCACCCCAAGAACGATTTAATAAAATGCCGTCCCTTCCATCCGGGTCGGTATACCTCACAGGATTGTTGCTTGCATAATGGTACAAATGAAAATTGCTGTGGTAAAAACTCCTCCAAGACCTGGGAGGTTTTGATTGTGACTCCTTGCGTCTTCTGATGTCGGAACTACAGGAAAGTATTCTCCCGTGTTCATCGCCGGGTCGCAACTCAACCACATCGAATACTTAGGATTCAAATATCTAGCTCCATAATAGTATAAACCTGTCTCTTCGTCTAGTTCTTTGAACACAAGATTTACAAGGCATCTGAAAGAACTGGAAGCACTGCCGTAATCCAGAAAACGCACAGTAATAAGTATTATTGATGAGTTCCTAAAGAACAGCTGATTTTAAGCCTTTCTTTCTCCTCTTGATTTTCTGACCAATTCTGATAAATCCTTGTATTTACTGTATTTAAAACAAAAAAACCGGGCAGAACCAGTTTTGACCAGTTAGCCCAGTTTTTTATTTTTTATTTTTCAAAATGACCGTTTCTTGCTTTTTTAGCTAGTTTATCTTTGTTTTTATATGATTCATTTCTTGCTTCTACCGCTAGCACTGTTATAACGATTTTATCATCGGCCATATAAGCAATAAGTCTGTAATCCTTAAACTCTTTTGTCTTGAATCGCCAGAGTCCTTTCAAATTTCCGACAAGTTCTGTACCGCCAAGTTCATAAAGTTCCTTTATATTTTTAGCAGAAATGATTCTTTTGATATAGTCAAAGATTGCTTTCTGAATTGTTTTTTCAAGTTTGGTTATCTGTTTAGAAGCTTTTAGTGAAAATTCTACTGTGAACACAAATCTTCCACCTCTTCAAGACTGTATGTTTTCTTTCCTGTCTTTACCCATTCGTTATAAGCTTCTTCTGCAAGATATAC
>JAZUSR010000098.1:0-6459 GCA_045606765.1 Treponema sp. | reverse complement strand
TTATTTTTTTCAAGTTGTTTACAAATTTCACTTCCTAGCATTCCCTTAGAACCAATTACCCAAATCATAATTTTCCTCAAATTGTGTGTTTAAATATTAAAGTATTTTGTATTAAAATCGAATAGTGGTAAAGCTTTATCTTTATCACTTAAAATTACTTCATCATTATTTATAATGTTTTTCCAATCAATATTAATTGTTGGATCATTCCAATAAATTCCGCTTTCATCTTCTGGATGGTAGTAATCTGTACACTTATATGCAAAAATTGCATTTTCTGATTTTACATAAAATCCATGTGCAAATCCTTCTGGAATATAAAATTGATTTTGTTTTTCACTATCAAGAAGAACTGAATAATATTGACCAAATGTTTTTGAATTGTTTCTTAAATCAACCGCAATATCAATTACTTGACCAGAAATTGCTCTAACCAATTTTCCTTGAGAAAATTTTTTTTGAAAATGCAATCCACGGAGCACTCCTTTTTTGCTTGAAGACTGATTATCTTGAACAAACTTCATCGTTAATCCATTTGCAAAAAATTCTTCTTCTTTGTAACTTTCAAAAAAATAACCACGATTGTCGCCAAAAACTTTGGGCTGAATTTCATAAAGACCTTCAATAGGGCATTTTGTAAAAGTAAATGGCATTAAATATTTCCTTCTGCTATAAATTTTAGATATTCACCATATGATGTTTTATATTCTGATGCTAGTTTTAATAGTTCTTCCTTTGAAATCCACTTATTTCGATAAGCAATTTCTTCAATACAAGAGACATACATTCCTTGTCGTTTTTGAATTGTTGCAATAAAGTTAGATGCTTCTAAAAGTCCATCATATGTGCCTGTGTCTAGCCATGCCATTCCACGACCAAGTAATTTTACATTCAATTGATTTTTGTTTAAGTATTCATTGTTTACACCTGTGATTTCAATTTCACCACGAGCACTCGGTTTTAAATTTTTTGCAATTTCAATTACAGAATTATCATAAAAGTATAATCCTGGAACTGCATAATTTGATTTTGGATGCATTGGTTTTTCTTCAATTCCTAATACTTTTCCATCGTTATTAAATTCTACAACTCCGTATGCAGTAGGATCTTTTACATAGTATCCAAAAATGACAGCACCTTTGTTTTTTTCGATAGATTCTTTTGCATCTAATAGAGTTTTAGTAAAACTTTGTCCATAAAAAATGTTATCACCCAATACAAGAGCAACATCATCGTTTCCAATAAATTTTTCTCCTACGATAAAAGCATCTGCAAGTCCCCGTGGTTGCTCTTGAATTGCATATTCAAATTTCATTCCAAGCCATGAACCATCACCAAAGAGTTCTTTAAAAATTGGTAAATCCCTTGGAGTTGAAATAATTAAAATTTCTTTTATTTGTGCCAACATTAACACTGAAAGAGGGTAATAAATCATTGGTTTGTCATAAAGTGGCAATATTTGTTTTGAAACAGCTTTTGTAATTGGATAAAGTCTTGTTCCTGAACCACCTGCTAAAATAATTCCTTTCATATATTCCTCCGTATAAAATTTAGTTATAAGTATGATACATAATTTAATCTTTTAATTTTAAATTTGAATCATTTTTTGAAACAGTATAATAAATAAAGTGAAGTGAACTATAAAAAATAATCATAAATATAAAAATTGATATTAAAAATAATGCACCTTTGTCTTTTCTTAAAAACATTCCTAAACCTGCTGCTAAACATAAGAAAACTTGAATTGAAATTAAGAAAATTAAAGTTTGTACTTTTGTAAAACCTAAAGAAATTAATTTATGATGGATATGTCTTGAATCAGGTGATAAAAATGATCTGTGTTCTCTAGTTCTTCTCCACATTGCAGCAATTGTATCAAGCATTGGAATACTAACAAGAACAATCATTACCAAAAATTTATTATATTCAAAATTAGGGGTAGAGTAATATAAAGGAAGGGATGCGATCATAAATCCCATAAATTGACTTCCTCCATCACCCATAAAAATTTTTGCTTTTGGTTTATTGTAAACAAGAAAGCCTGCAATAGAAGCAACCATTATAAAACAAATTGCAGATGTAGATTGATTTCCGTAATTTAAAATAATTCCAAGTGAACCAATTACTAAAGCAGAAAGTCCTCCACATAATGCATCAAGTCCATCGATTAAATTATATGCATTTATAATTCCAATCATCCAAAAAAATGTAATAGTGTAACTAAGCCAAAGAGGTAAAACATAATTACAAATTTGCTTAAATCTAAATCCGTATGCTAAAATTATTACAGTTGAAATAATTTGAAAAATCAATTTAAAAATTGGTTTAAATGTAAAAAAATCATCTAATAGTGCAAATATAAAAATAATTAACCCTGCAAAAATAATTGGAAGAACTTGATTTAAGTTTTTCATATCAGTAAAAAACAAAAAATATAAAGTAACACAAATGATAAAAGAAACAATTATTCCGACACCACCAAGTCTAGGTATATTTCCTGTATGGATTTTTCTTTCATCTTGAGAATCATAAAGTCCAAATTTTTTGCAAAATTTAATAATTATAGGGATTAAAATAACAGTTAAAATAAAAGAAACTGCAATCATATAATACATAAAAATCTCCCAACCATTACAACTATGGTACTATATTATATCAAATATGTAAAAATTAATATAGTCTATTTTACTAATTTCATTTTATCAAAAATAAAATTGCAAAAAGTTTTTATCCTATTCATAAAAGAAAGCTCGATTCTTTTAGTTACAATTGGAATTTTGGGAGCTTTTACGGCACCAATTCCATACATAATCCAGTGTGTTTTTGTTTTTAAGACTATAATAAACGATTTCATATTTGAAGACTTTATACATGTAAAATCTTTATATTTTATATCACTTGTATTAATATTTTCATAAAAAATTGAATTATTGTAATAATCGATGTTTATTGTGGAATAGATTTCTTTAAATGGTTCCATCCAAAAATATGCTTTTATTTGGTCATTGGATTTATAATTATTTTTCGAAATTATTTTAGCTTCTTTATATAAATCAACCCAAATATCATTGTGTTCAGAGTAGTAAGGAATACCTTTGTAAGAAGGAATATCAGTTAAAATCGTTTTAAGTTCAAAAATTAAATTTTTATTTTGTTCAATTGGAATAATTTTTATAATTTCTGCTAAATAATTTGGATTTAATTTATTTAATGTATTAAATAATCTGTTAGTTTGTTCATTAAAATTTTTGATAGAAAGTTTAGAAATTGATTTTGCATTATTAACAAATACTTTATTTTTGTACAGGCTGTCTAAGGTAGCAGGTGAGAGATTGTCGTTAAAAATTTCTTTAGTTTCATAGTTATTTGAATAAAAAAAAGATGTAAAAAAGAAAAAAATTATAATAGATAAATTTCGTTTTATGTAATTAAATTTCATATGTTAACCATATTTTATCGAAAATTTTATATCAATTCAACGAATTTAATAATAAAACAATTAATTAAAGTAGAAGTTATATATTTTAAAATGTTTTTTTTTTGAAAATGTGTTATACTATTATTTATGATAGCATCTTATATAAAAGAAATGATTACAAGTAAAAGTGCATCTGCAATACGAAAGATGTTCGAACAAGGAAAAATACTAAAAGCTAAATATGGCGAAGATAAAGTATTTGATTTTAGTTTAGGAAATCCAGATTTGGATCCACCAGAAGAAGTTTTGATTGCAATAGAAAATATAGCAAAAGATAGAACTCATGGATGTCATGGTTATATGTCTAATGCTGGTTACGACAATGTAAGACAAGCAATGGCTGATAAAGAAACTTTTGAACAAAATGTAAAAGTTTCTGCCGATTGTGTTGTTATGTCAGTAGGAGCTGCTGGTGCATTAAATTCTGTGTTTAAAACTTTATTAAATGAAGGGGACGAAGTGATAGTTCCAATTCCATTTTTTGCAGAATATAGAAATTATGTAAAAAATTACAATGGAAAATTAATCGAAGTAAGTTCTCAAGAAGATTTTTCTTTGGATATTGAAAAAATAAAAAATGCTTTAAATGAAAAGACACAAGCAGTTTTAATTAATTCTCCAAATAATCCAACAGGCAGAATTTATTCAGAAGAAGAAATTATTCAACTTTGTAATGTTTTAAAAGAATTTGGAAATAAAACTGGTAAGTATCCATATTTAATTTGTGATGAACCATATAGAGCAATTACTTATGATGGAAAAAAAGTTGCAACGGTTTTTGATAAATATGAATATGCAGTAATAGTTACTTCGTTTGCAAAAAATCTAAGTATTCCAGGAGAGCGAATTGGTTATGTTTGTGTAAATCCTTCATGTCCAGAAAAAACGGACTTTATAAGTGGTGTTACTTTCTGTTCTCGTGTTTTGGGATTTGTAAATGCTCCAGCATTTTTTCAGAAAGTTGTTGCACAAAGTTGGAATGCAAAATGCGATTATTCACCTTATGAAAAGCGTCGTAATTTGTTAAAAGAAATTTTGGATTACGCAGGAATTAAATATGCAGAACCAGAGGGTGCTTTTTATTTATTTTGCAAAGTTCCTGATTCTTGGGCAGATGATGATGCAGGATTTGTGGAAGTTTTAGAAAAAAACCTTATTTTATGTCCTGCTGGAAGTGGTTTTGGAATGAAAGGATGGTTTAGAATTTGTTACTGTGTAAGTGAACAGACAATTATTAATTCTAGAGAAGCATTTTATAAAGCTAGTCATACAGAAAAAAATTAAATCATAGGAGGAATTTTATATGAAAATTTTAATGGTTAGTGCAGAAGCTGTTCCATTTGCTAAAACAGGAGGTCTTGCAGATGCTGTTAGTGCATTAGCAATGACTTTAACAAATATGGGACATGATGTTAAAATTGTGATTCCTCGTTATTATAAAATTGATAGAGCAAAATTAACTCAGTTAGAAGGTCCCATGGGTGTTCCTGTTGGAGGTGGTGAAGCATGGACTGCTGTTTACGAAACTTCTATGCCTGATTGTGAAAAATTAAAAGTTTATTTTATTGATCATGAACAATCTTTTGGAAGGGATGGAATTTATGGAACACCTTCTGAAACTGATTTTCATGATAACCCTTATCGTTTTTCGATTTTATGTCATGGAGCTTTTCAGTTATGTAGAAAACTTGGATGGATTCCAGATGTAATCCACTGTCATGATTGGTCTGCATGTCCAGCTCTTGTATTTTTAAAACATATTTATCGATATCAAGATTTTAAAAATACCAATGGAATTTTGACTATTCATAATTTAGGATACCAAGGTCAATATTCAAAAGAAAATTTTCAAAGTTTTGGAATTGATTGGAATTTATATTATGGTGCAGGTTTTGAACATCATGGTGGAATTAATCTTTTACAAGCTGGTATTACAAGTGCAGATATGATTACAACAGTCTCACCAACATATGCAAATGAAATTCAAACTGCTGAAGGTGGATTTGGTCTTGATGGACTTTTAAGAGTTCGTCGAGATGTTGTCTGTGGAATTCTAAATGGAGTAGATTTGCGTTCATGGAATCCAAAAACAGATAAACGAATTCCTAAAAATTATGATTTTAAGACTATAAAAGATAAAGCAATTAATAAAAAAGCCCTTCAAGAAAAATTCGGACTTGAAGTTAATCCTGATATACCTTTGTTTGGAATTGTTACAAGACTTGCAGATCAAAAAGGAATTGCAGAACTTTTTGCTCCTACATACGGCTGTATGTACAATATGTGTAGCAATTTAAAAATACAAGTTGTTGTTTTAGGAAGCGGAGAAGCTTGGTGTGAAAATGAAATAAATACATTACAATCAAAACTTTCTAATTTTAGAGCTTATATCGGTTATGATGAAAACTTAAGTCATTTGATTGAAGCTGGAAGTGATTTTTTTATTATGCCATCGAGATATGAGCCTTGTGGATTAAATCAGATTTATTCAATGCTATATGGAACTTTGCCTATTGTTCGTAGAACAGGAGGTCTTGCTGATACTGTTGAAAACTACAATGAAGCTACAGGTGAGGGAACAGGTTTTGTATTTGAACAACTTACTCCTGGTGCAGTTTACGATACTGTTGGCTGGGCAACTTATGCTTATTACAATAAAAAAGATCACATTTTAAAAATGCAAAAAACAGGAATGGCAAAAACTTTTACTTGGGATAAATCTGCAGAAGAATATTTGGAAGTTTATTCAAGAAGATATTGGTAATCTAATATTTTTTGAAAAAAAACTTTTGAATTAAATTTACAAAAAAATGCAACCAATTCTTAATTACTATCTAATGATTAAGAATATTGGTTGCATCTTTTTTTTATCTATAATTTATTCATATTCAAGTACATTATGATCACTTGTTATGTACCAATCACAAATCACGGCAGGGGAATTATGTTCATACCAAGTTAAACTTTTATCTTGATTCAAT
>JAZUSR010000097.1:0-4132 GCA_045606765.1 Treponema sp. | reverse complement strand
GAAATATTATTTTCATTTAAGATGTTTAAGTCATTCTTATTTTTTTCTTCTGAATTAATTTTATTTAATTCAACAATTTTTTGAGACTGCGATGATAATTTTACTTTCTGTTCTTTAGTATTTTTAAGCTGACTTTGATTTATAATAACTAATTCTGGTCGTACTTCTTTGTTGTCCAATTTATCTTCTGAAGTTTTTTCAATCCCTTCAGTATTAGAATTTTCGTTTTTGTCAGCTTTTTGCACTTCCTTGTTAGATGTAACTTCTTTTAAAGATTCATCTTTTATATCGGCTTTATTTTCCGAAACATCCTTGTCGGTTTTTTGAACACTTTCATTCAAATTTTCAGACTGCTCATTTTTCTTAACTTCACTTCGAATCAAATCCATAAAGGAAATTTGAGATCCATTTTGTTCTAAATTAAGAGATTTATCTGTTTCGTGAATAGTGTTTTGAATATAGGTAGAATCAAAATTTAAATTCAATCCCTGCATTCTGTAACCTCCATCGTCTTTAAGACTACAACGTAATCTTTGTAAACAATGCCAACGCTACATAAGAGATTGAAAAATCGCTATTCGATTGAAATTGGTTTTACAGCCATTTTTCGTTGAATTGTCGCTGCTCTTTCTGGATCCATTAAAGAAAGCCAATAAGCAACCAATGAACTTGTATTGTTTGCTTGAGCCCTTTCTTCAACCTTTCGAAGCACATCTATTACTAACTGGTCATCCATTTTTTGTAAGATTTCAACAGCATTAACAGGTTGCATTCCTTCAAGGTTTGCAGCAATTTGTACAATGTTTACTTCTTTATCATCGTACTTTTTCTTCTCATTGTTGAATGTTTTTTCACGTTCTTCTAAAGATTTTTCACGATTTTCGATTTCTAAGGCAATTTGTTCATTCTTTTTTTCAATTATGACAACATCTGACTCTCTTTTTTCAAGTTCTTGCTTAAAAATTTCAAGAGATTCCCGTTGTTTATCTAAGCGATCTTGGTCTAAATCAGCAAATAAAGGTTTAGAACTTGTAGATGTAACTGAAGTTTGTGGTTGCAATCCCAATAATTTATAAACTGGAGCAAAAATTGACTTTACATGAATAACTCCTAAAAAATCAAACCATAAAAGTCCACCAATTGCTAAAATTAAAACTAAAATGATTAATACTATTGTTTTCCCAATTGAGCCAGATCTTACCACAATATTCCCCTTTAAATTACATCTTCTATATTTTAACTCAATATGCATTAAAAAACAAGTTGAGAACTCAATTTTAAACCAAATCTATTTTTTTCTTTCACTTGATTCAAATAATAAATAAAATCACAAGATAAAGTCACAACACCAAGTTTTTCAAGTAATCCTGTATTAATTGTTAAATCTAAAGCTAATTTTAAATCTATAAAATCTTGATATTTTAGATATTTTAAATTCTCTTTTAAATTAGGATTAATCATTGAAAAATTCAAATTATCTTTATAAAAAAATTCACCAGAATACGAAGCTGTCAAATAAACTCGATTCAAATATAAAGGAACTAAGGGAAAATAAATTCCTTTTTGAATTTCTTTTGACAATAATGTCACAGAAGTTGAAAAATTAGCAAATTGAAAAATATTAGGAAAAATATTCATCTCAATGATTGTAGGAAAATTAAAAGTAAATGAATTTTGAGTTTTAAAAGGCATTATATGTGGAATTGCAAAATACGAATTAAATCCAATATTAATTCCTTGATTGAAAATGTCATAAGTACAATTTTTTAAATAACTATAATTCATAAAAATTCCAAGTTGAAATCCACCTACTTCACTTTTTGTTGAACCAACATTTCTTATCGTAGAATAGCCAAACATAGTGGTAGTATCGATATACGCATACTTAAATGAATTATCTAGTTGAGCAAAATTTTCTACAGGAATTCCATAAAATAAAGTTGATTTATTAGTTGCGAACAAATTAGAATATTTTAACATAGGAATTTTTACAGAAAAATCAATTTTTTCAGAAGCCTGGTAAAACTTAAATTCATTAAAAATTGAACTACTTACAGATTTAAAACCTAAATTTCCAGATTCTGTATTTTTTAATAAAACAAGTGAACCACCATAACAGTTTGTAAACGGTTCAAACCCAATTGATAAATTAAAAAATTGGGTAACCCAAGTAGCACCAATAAAAGCATATGATGAAGTCAAAAAACTATCATTAAGAATAGGAGAAATTCCAATTGGCAAGACAAACCCTTTATAAAACAACGATAAAACATTGTATTCAACGCGGTCGTCTTTAGATAATTTTTGTTCTTTTGAAAAATCTTTTTCTAAATTGTTTTGACTTGACTGATAAAAATAGTTACACTGTTGCGTTTTAAAATCAAAAGAATCTGGATTTAAGACAGATAATTTACTATTGTCAAAAAATTTTGAAACATAAACAATTGTCGGAAATGTCTTATTTTTTGACGAAGGATATACAACTGGTGAATAAACTCCTCCAGAAAAATCTTTTTCCAAAAAATGAAAATTGCAAGATTGAATTTTTTGATTGTCAAGCTTTATCGACAAAAATCCCAATCTTGGAAAGGTTCCATTTTTTGCATAGGAAAAAGACATTAAGATGCCTTCTTGCTTTGAAACAAAATTAGATGAATATATTCCAGATAGATTTCTAATTATCACATTGTCAGAAACTTTACAAACTGTAAATTGATTTAAATTTAAATCATACAAGTTAATTGAAAATTCATTTTTGGAATTTAATATAAAAGAAAAAACTCCTTTTCCTAAATCAATTAAATCAACTGGAACATCGCCATATTTAAATTCAAGCTTCGTTAAAAATTCAAACTTATTTTTATCTATTATTTTTTTATTATCAAACAAATAAATTTCAATATCACAATTCTGACTTACATTATGAACTGCTGCAAAATAATTTTTTCCATCTTTATTAAAAACAATTCCATCCCTATAACCATTAAAAGGAAATTGAATAAATGACTTTTTTTCCATGTCGTAAATCAAAACATTTTTTTTATATTTTGCAAAAAATTGAGTCCTTGAAATTACTAAAAACTTTCCGTCACTAGAAAAATTGATTTTATCAATTCCGGTCATTGTAAATAAATGCTTAACTTTAGAAATTCTATTATTGTTATTATTTTTTTCATAATAAAGAACATGGCTATTATTTGAAGTTATCCAAGCCATTGCGCTTTTATCTTTTGTGACAAATGATGTTAATTTTTCATAACGATATAATTTATTTTGTTTGAATTTATTGTTTTCATAATTTGAAAAATTTTCAATTCCTTCTTCCTTGTATAAATCTTTTTGTATAGTTGGAATTACAATTGTTTTTCGGAATTCTTCCCAATCATCAGAAATTTTTGTATCAAAAACTTTTTTATAAACATAATCATAATTTAATATCTTATTATTTAAATCTTGCAAAAAATCTCTGTATTTTTCTATTCCATATTTTTTAATTACAAATTCTGTAAAAGCACCTCCAAAAATATAAGGTAATTCACCTATTGGATAAATATCACGAGCACCAGTAATATCTCTGTAGGTCGGGAATTTTTCATCAATAATGGATTGTCGTAAAATATGAGTTGAATAAGGATTATTCAATCGACCTTGTCCATTGACACTTTCACTATAGACAGAAATTCCTTCTAAAATAGAAGTCGGTGCCGAATACATTGTAGCAGACAAACCTGCAAGGCTCAAAGGAATATCTGCAATTCCAGTTGTAATTGCATGAACTAATTCATGTTTTAAAACATTTGTTACAATATCATCAAAAACAAATAAGGAATCACTGGGTGCCGTATCATAAAATACAATGTATTTAAATGGAAATCGAGAAAAATAAGCGTTAAATTCTTGGGTTGTCCTTTCAATATAAATTGGAAAATGTTTAAAATACTTTTTATCGTTTAATTTTAATTCATTTAAAATATTTAAATATAAAGAATCTATTTTTTCCGAAAGAAAAATTGCAGTTTTTTCCGAAGGAACATCATAAATTATATCAAAATATTCTGTTTCAATAACATATTTTGATGAAAAACTTTGAGCATACGAAATAAAACTGCAAAATATAAATAAATATATAAAA
>JAZUSR010000096.1:0-8935 GCA_045606765.1 Treponema sp. | reverse complement strand
CAAATTTATACCCATGTTTCAGATAAACAATTAGAAAAAATCAAAAAAATCATGTAAATCATAAAAAAAATTATATTGTTCAAAAATATATAGTTTTTATACTTTACTTTTTAAAGAAATCAAAATATATTTAAATAATCACATATATATTCAATAGAATTGTTTTTTTTCGTGGGAGAAAAAATGAAGAAAGTTTTTACTTTAGTTTTATCATTGTTGTTTGTTTTTATTTTTGCTTCTTGTGCAAAATCTAATAAAACACTAATTAGAATGCAGCATATTGAGGAAGGAGTTTCAAATCCTCAAACAATCGAAGAGTATGAAGAAGCAATTAAAAAATATGATGAAAGAGTTCGTGACATTCAAATTGCACAAAGTCAAATTGGAATTTGGCATAAAATTGTAGGAACTCGTTATTTAGATAAAAAGCTTTATGGAGAAGCTTTAAAAAGTTTTCAAAAAGCATTGGAATATTACCCTGATAATCAAAATTTATACTATTATGTAGGTCTTTGTGCAGCGTATATGTCTCATGCAGCGTTAGATTTTGGTGCTACTGGTAATGCAGATAAAAAGATGAATTATCTAAAACTTTCAGAAGATGCATATTTGCGAGCTATTTCAATTGATCCAAGATATGTTAGAGCTTTGTATGCAATTGCTGTTTTATATGAATTTGAATTGAAGGAATATGATAAAGCAATTCCTCATCTTGAAAAAGCATTGACAATCGAAAAAAAGAATTTGGATGCAATGACTCTTTTGGCAAGATGCTATTACAGAGCAGAGCGCTTTGATGATTCAATTGCAATGTATGATAGAATTATTGAAAATACAAAATCCCAAGATCGAAAAACTTTGACAAATCAATTAAAAGAACAGGTTATAAAGACCAAAGAGGAGTTTAGCAAAAAATGATAAAGTCTGACAAAGACTATACGCTTTTTGTTTTAGCTTTGTCCAGAATGACTTTTTTAAGTCTAAAAGAAAAATTTATTTTATTAAATAATATTGACAGTTTATATGACCTTGTTATACTGTCTATAGAAGATATTTCAAAAAAAATTGGAAGGAAATCTAGAGCGTATTGGAATCCTTCTGAATTAATACGAATGGTAAAAAAAGATTTATATTTAATCGAAAAGATGAATATTTCTTTTGTATTATATAATGAATCAAATTATCCTTCGTTGTTAAAAGAAATATCAGATCCACCATTTTTACTGTTTTATCGTGGTGATATAAAAGTTTTGGAAAATAATTGTGTTTCTGTTGTAGGAACAAGAAAAATTGTTGGTCCTGCAGCTAAAGAATGCTTTGATTTTTCAAAAGACGCGGCTTTAGATGGAATTACTGTAATAAGTGGGCTTGCTTATGGAGTTGATAAAAAAGCCCATGAAGGTGCAATTGAAGCTTTTTTTGAAGCAAATGATAAAAATTTAGTTGGAAAAACAGTAGCTGTTTTACCTTCGGGAATCGATGAAATTGTTCCTAGTGGCCATAAAAGACTTGTATCTAAAATTTTAAGTTCAGGTGGCTGTATAATTAGTGAATATCCTCCTGGTGAAGGTGCTAAACCTTATAGGTTTGTTCAAAGAAATCGAATTATTGCAGGATTGTCATTAAATACTGTAATAATTCAGGCTCCTCCAGGAAGTGGTGCTATGTTGACTGCAGAATTTGCAGTTGATTATAATCGAGAAGTGATGGTTCATTCTGTTGCTTTTTGTGAAGAAAGTTTAAGAATTAGTACTTTTGTTCGGAATCAGCTTTTGTTAGAAGCTAAATTCAAGGAAAGTATTGGAAAAAAACTTAACAATGATCCTGAATATTATGTTCAAGATGGTGCAAAAATTATAAAAAGTTATGCGGATTATAAAATAATTTGCAATAAAATTAAGTTTGCTCAAAAAACACTGTTTGATTAACAAAATGATGAGCATAAAAGAAGGAATTTATGGCTGAAACTTCAGAGAAAAAGGAAAAGTCTAAAAAGAAAGCAAAACAAACTTTGGTAATTGTAGAGTCTCCTGCAAAAGCTAAAACTATCGAAAAATACTTAGGTCCTGGCTACACAGTAAAGGCATCGATGGGCCATTTGATTGATCTTCCAAAATCTCGAATTGCAATTGATATAGAAAATAATTTCCAACCCGAATATATAACTGTTCGTGGAAAAGCAAAGTTATTAAAAGAACTTCAAAAAGATGCTAAAAAAAGTGATGTCGTATTACTTGCATCCGATAATGACCGCGAAGGAGAAGCAATTGCATGGCACTTACGAAATGCAATTCAAGATAAAACTCAGGCAAAAATTGGACGAATTGTTTTTAACGAAATTACACCTGTTGCAAACAAAGAAGCTGTAAAAAATCCTGGTGATATTGTAGAATCAAAAGTAAATGCTCAAAAAGCCCGTCGTGTTTTAGATAGACTTGTAGGTTATAATTTAAGTCCATTATTGTGGAGTAAAGTTAAAAATGGTCTTTCAGCAGGGCGAGTTCAATCAGTAGCTTTGAGATTAATTTGTGAAAGAGAAGAAGAAGTTGAAAATTTTTTACCAGAAGAATATTGGTCTTTAGATGCTGATTTTCAAAAAGGTAAATCATCTTTTACAGCGCAACTTGTTTCTTACAAAGATGAAAAACCTGTATTAAAAAGTGAATCTCAAGTTAATGAAATTATTGATGAAATAAAAAATGCAAGTTGCCAAGTTAGTACGATTAAATATACTGATAAAACAGTTAAACCAAAACCACCTTTTACTACATCTAAATTGCAACAAGCTGCAGCAAATAAATTAGGATTTACTTCTCGCAAAACTATGCAAATTGCTCAGCAATTGTATGAAGGTATTAATATTGGTTCAAGTCGTGTCGGTTTGATTACTTACATGCGTACTGACTCGGTTCGAATTTCTCAAACTGCATTGGATGAAGTTCGTGATTGGATTACAAAAAATTATCCAAATGATTTACCGCCAGAAGCAATTCAGTATGCAGTGGGGAAAGGAGCCCAAGATGCCCATGAAGCAATTCGTCCGACTTATGTAACTTATACTCCTGATTCTGTAAAAGAATATTTGACTCGTGATCAATTAAGACTTTATACAATTATTTGGGAAAGATTTGTTTCAAGTCAGATGAATAATGCTAAAACTCGTACTACTAGTGTTGAAATTAAAGCAAATGATGCTATTTTTAGAGTGTCAGCAAGCAAAATCATTGACAAAGGTTTTTATCATGTAATTCATATTTTGTCATCAAAAGAAGATTCAACTGGTAATTTACCATCTTTAAAAGAAGGTGAAATTGTTGAAGCAACTAAGTTCTATCCAGAACAGCATTTTACACAAGGACCTGCTCGCTTTACTGATGCTTCAATTGTAAAAACTCTTGAAGAAAAAGGAATTGGACGACCTTCAACTTATGCACCAATTATTTCGGTATTGCTTGATCGTTATTATGTAACTCGTTCAAATAAACAGTTGGTTCCAACTCAGCTTGGGCGAATGATTTGTAAAATTTTAGTTGAATCATTCCCTAGTGTAATTAATGAAACTTTTACTGCTGAAGTTGAAAATATTCTCGATGATGTTGAACAAGATAAAATCATTTGGAATAAAATGATTGGAGATTTTTTTGGACCATTTAAAGATCGGGTAGATGAAGTAATGGAAAAGCAAGAAAGTGTAAAAGGATTTTTAGACGAACAAACAGATAAAGTTTGTGAAAAGTGTGGAAAAAATATGATCAAAAAACTTGGTCGTTTTGGATTTTTCCTTGCTTGTTCTGGATTTCCTGAATGTCACAATACTCGTTCGATTCCTCTTGCAAAATGTCCAATGCCAGAATGTAATGGTGAAATTGTTACAAGAAAGACAAAAGGTCGTGGAAAAGAGTTCTACGGTTGTACAAATTATCCAACGTGTAATTTTATTTCTCACTTTAAACCAATTGATCAATATTGTCCAAAATGTAATTGGTTTATGGTTGAAAAATATGATAAGAAAAATGGTTCATACAAATCTTGTATAAATCCAGATTGTGATTATTTGCACTCTGTAACCGACGCTGTTGAAGAAGCTCAAAAAGAACTTTTGGCAAAAGCAAATGAGCAAGAGAAAGCGGCTAAATAAATGGCAGAAAGAATTTTAGTTTCAGATGTAGTTGAAGAATTTTTACTATATTTGGAATCGATAAAAGGATATTCTTTTAATACAATTGTTTCGTATAAAAATGATTTATGTAAATTTGTTTTTTTTACTGGAGCAAAAAAATACATTGATGAAGTAACTTTTAATGATTTGCGTTATGCTATTGCGTGTTTAACAGAGCGTGGCGAAAAATCTTCGAGTATTAATCGATATATTTCGGCTGTAAGAACATTATTTGCATATTGTCGAAAATTTAGTTATATTAAAGATAATCCAAGTCTTAAGTTAAAGACTGTTCAAAATGAAAAACCGTATCATAAGGTAATTACTGATCAAGAAATGTATGATATATGTACAATTCCTGAACAGAAAAAAATGTTATGGCCAACCCGTGATAAAGCTCTTTTTGAGATGCTTTATTCATCAGGTTGTCGTGTTAGTGAGATTTGTTCTTTGAAGATGTCAAGTTTTTCAGCAGATTTTTCTAAGGCAAAGATTACAGGTAAAGGAAATAAAGATAGGTTTGTTTTTTTTGAAGAAGATGCTAAAAATGCTCTAAAAGCTTATTTATTAGAGCGTGACGTAGTTATGAAAAAAGCAAAGGCTCATAATTTTGTTTTTGTAAATCAAACGGGAACACCTTTAACAACCAGAGGTGTTACTTGGATTTTGGCAAAATATACAGGGGTAGAAGGAATTAATCATCATTTTTCACCCCATGCTTTTAGACATGCTTTTGCAACTGCTATGGTTGATGCAGGATTAGATATAAGAAAAGTTCAGGCTTTACTTGGACATTCAAGTGTTTCTACAACGCAACGTTACACTCATGTTTCAAGAGCCAAAATTGAAAAAGACTATAGAAAAGCTCATCCACATGGACGAGCCATTAATGGAGAAAAAGATGAGTAAATATCCAAAGATTCGAAGTACAACAGTTGTTGCTGTTAAAAAAGATGGAAAAGTTGCAATGGCTGGAGACGGGCAAGTTACTTTAGGTGAAACTGTTTGCAAAGGTAATGCTCGAAAAGTTAGAAAAATTTATGATGGGAAGATTTTAACAGGATTTGCAGGTTCAGTTGCAGATGCTTTTACATTGTTAGATAAATTTGAATCTAAAGTAAAAGAGTTTAATGGGGATTTGACTCGTAGTGCGGTAGAACTTGCAAAAGCTTGGCGAACAGATAGATCGTTACAAAAACTTGAAGCAATGTTAATTGTTGCAGATGCAACAAAAATTTTACTTATTTCAGGTGATGGAAATGTTATTGAACCAGAAAATGATGTTCTTGCAATTGGTTCGGGCGGGAATTATGCATATTCGGCAGCTCTTGCTTATTTAGACGGGTCATCATTATCTGCCAAAGAAATTGCAGAAAAAAGTCTTAAAATTGCTGGTAATATTTGTATTTATACAAACTCAAATATTACTGTGGAGGAAATATAATGAGTAGCACAGAAATTGTTAGCGTAAATTCACAAGAAGAAAAGTCACTTGTTTCGGTAAATAAAGAAATTGATTTAACTCCTCGTCAAATTGTTGAAAAATTGGACTCTTACATTATTGGTCAAAAAAACGCCAAAAAGGCTGTGGCTGTTGCTCTTAGAAATAGAACTCGACGATTAAAACTTTCAGAAGATATTCGAGAAGAAGTTACTCCAAAAAATATTTTAATGATTGGACCAACAGGTGTTGGTAAAACTGAAATCGCTCGTCGTCTTGCAAAACTTTGTGGGGCACCATTTTTAAAAGTTGAAGCAACAAAATATACTGAAGTAGGTTATGTTGGTCGTGATGTGGAATCGATGGTTCGAGACTTAATGGCAGTTGGTTTTAATAATGTTAAGCTTGAAATGGAAGAAGAATTAAAAGAAAGTTGTAAAGATAAAGTTGAAGAAAAACTTTTAGATTTTCTTTTACCAGGAAGTGAAAAAAAGACCCAAAATTCAGGAAATATTTTAGGTAATATTTTTGGAATGCAAAAATCTCAAGATAAACCTCAAGAAGATTCTCAAGAAAAAAATGATGATTCTGAACGTTTGCAATCAACTCGAGAAAAATTTAGAACAATGCTACGAGAAGGAAAACTTGAAGACAGAGAAATTGAAATTACAGTTACAAATCCACCTCGAGGAAATATGAGTATTTTTACAGGCGGAAGTATGGATGATATTGAATCTGCAATGCAAAATATTCAAGAGATGATGAATGGTGCTCGAAAAAAACAAAGAACAGTTACAGTTTCTGAAGCACGAAAGATTTTAACTGAACAAATTCTTGATAGTATGGTAGATGTAGATAAGGCTAGTGATATTGCAAAAGAAAGAGTAGAGCAATCTGGAATTATTTTTATCGATGAAATTGATAAAATAGCTGTTCATGGAGAAGGTCACGGGCCTGCTGTTAGCCGAGAAGGTGTTCAGCGAGATATTCTTCCAATTGTAGAAGGTTGTCATGTAAATACAAAATGGGGTGTTGTTGATACAAAACATATTTTGTTTATTGCAGCAGGTGCTTTTAGTTTGTCAAAACCAAGTGATTTAATTCCTGAACTCCAGGGGCGATTCCCTCTTCGTGTAGAACTTGATTCTTTAAATAAAGATGATTTTAAGAGAATTTTAACAGAACCAAAAAATGCTCTTATTAAACAATATACAGCTCTTCTTTCGACAGAAGGGGTTACTTTAGATTTTAAAGATGATGCAATTGACAGAATTAGTTCAATGGCTGAAGAAGTAAATTCTAAAAGTGAAAATATCGGTGCAAGACGACTTCATACAATTATGGAAAAAGTTCTTGACGAAATTTCTTTTGAAGCTGATGAACATAAAGGTCAAACAATTACAATTGATTCATCTTATGTAGATAGCAAAGTTGAAGAAGTTGCTAAAAACGAAGATTTGTCTCGCTATATTCTTTAGCCAAAAGTTATTATTGAATCCTTATTGTGTAGAATACTACTTTTTTTGAATTTTTAATAAAAAAGTCTAAACTTTAGTGTTGAAATTCCGAAAATTTAAGTATGAATACTTTTACACGTTCAATTGATTTATTACAAAGAGCTCTTGATGTTAACACATTGCGTTATCAGGTTTCTGCAAATAATATTGCAAATGCAGATGTTCCTAATTATAAACGCACAGCTGTAAATTTTGAAAGTGAATTAAAACGTGCTTTCGAATCAGAAGAAAAAGCAAAAAATGCTTTTGAATTAAAAACATCGTCACCAAGACACTTTAAAGTGAATAATGTCATTGATTACAAGACAGTTGAACCACAGCGAGTAGTAGATTATGTTTCAACAGAAAAAGCAAATGGTAATAATGTGAACGTAGAAACAGAAGCAATGAATATTACTAAAATTGGAATGCAATACAGAATGTTGACACTTCTTGAAAATCATGAGTTTTCGCAGATAAAAATTGCAACTTCTCCAATTAGATAATTCATACTAAAAAGGTGGGAAAATACGCTAATAAATAGCGAAGGGGATTAAAATGGGATTGTTTACTAGTATTAATATTGCATCTACAGGTCTTGCAGCAGAAAGATTAAAAAGTGATGTTATTTCTAACAATATTGCTAATGCATCAACAACAAGAACTCAAGAAGGTGGGCCTTTTAAGCGTTCAAGCGTAATTTTTGAACCTGTAGCAAGTAAAAATCCTACATGGAGATCACCTTATTTACCAGAGAATCTTGATAATGGAGCAGGACAAGGTGTAAAAGTTCGTGAGATTATAAAAGATACAAGTCGTGGAACTTTGATTTTTGACCCTAATCATCCGGATGCTATAAAGTCAGGTCCTGAAAAAGGGTATGTTGAATATCCAAATGTAAATATTGTAAACGAAATGGTTGATTTAATTGCTTCAAGTCGTGCCTATGAGGCAAATACAACTGTTATTGAAGGTGCTAAATCAATGTTTGCTGCGGCACTAGATATTGGACGATAAATAGGTTAGAATAGTTATTAGGTGGGTAATTATATGAAAGTAAATAATTTTGATATGCTTAATATGAGCAAAACTTATTCTTCAACAGGTTATCAGTCTGTATCATCTAATCTTATTTCTAATGCTGAAGTTTCAACAGAAAAATATCGAAAATCTTTTGATAGTTATATTCTAGATGCTGTTTCTAAAATGAATGAGCAGCAAGTAGACGTTGCTCGCTTAGAACAACAAGCAATTGTTGATCCTGAATCTGTTGATATTCATGATATTACAACTGCTATGGCAAAGGCTCAAATGTCATTAAATCTTGCAAAAACAGTTGTCGATAGAGTTGTAACAGGTTGGTCTGAAATTACAACAACACGATAATGTTTGTATTGAAAGAATATAATAATGTAAAACTTCATCATATATATATAAACAAAACCGTGCAGATTATTATGTTGAGAAAAAGATGAGTAACACAAAAACAGTAAAACTTTTATCAACAGCTATTATTTTATTATTATATGGATGCAAAAAAGTAAATGCGCTTTCGCCATATACAATGAAATATATTGATGGAGAGCCTCAATACTATATGCTGGATTCAGTACAGTTTACAGTTCCATCTAATATTGATTTCTTAAATTGGTGCATTCCTGGAAATGATACTGTAGTAAATTGGGACAAAATACGAGTTTATGCTTATGGAAGACAACAGGAAAATATTCAATACATGAATTCAGACGGGTTTGATCCTGATTTTTTATGTATAATGGCAAAAAATGATTATGTAATTAATAAAAAAGATATATCTGAATTAATAAAATATAAAAGGGG
>JAZUSR010000095.1:0-9185 GCA_045606765.1 Treponema sp. | reverse complement strand
TTACAAATTGATTTTTATTCTTTCAATTTTCTTTACAACAATTGTTTTGGCTACAAACGGTATTCAAAAAGGTGAAGGAAACATTTTACTTATTATCTTAGTTCTTGCTTTGATTTTCTTTGTAAACGCAGGATACGGTGGAGGATTCAGTAACGTTCCAACACTTCTTTCTGACCACTACGGTATGGGAAACATTTCTGCAATTCACGGAATTACACTTTCGGCTTGGGCATTTGCAGGATTAACAGGAAACCAAATGGCAAGTTTTATTGTAAGTCACTTTGGAAATCCAGTTGAACACAACGGTGTTATGGTAAACCCAACAGGATACCAAAACGTATTAATTGTTACACTTGTTTTGTATGCTGTAGCACTTTGTCTTTCACTTTTCTTAGTAAAACCTACTAAAAAATAAGTAATTCATAATAATTTTTAGGGACTGTTCATTCTTTTAGAACAGTCCTTTTTAATTTAGGGTTTATTACAAATCCTAAAAACGGACGAGTCAAGGCCTTGAGCAAAGCGTGCCTTGACCGTACGTATTCCTATATCAATCAAAATATAATTCTAAAATACTTTTTGTATATACAAAGTAGAAAAAAATCCTATATTAATATATAATATAGATATGAAAATTTTTCGAATTTATCCCCTTTTTTTTATACTCATTCTTTTCTCTTGTACTACAACTAGCAAACTTGAAAATTCAAAAAATGAACAAAAATTAGATATTGTAATTTGTGGTGATATAATGGCTCACACACAAAATTTCAAAATGAAAAATTTTGATTTAATTTGGGATGATATTCGTCCAATCACACAATCATCCGATTTAACAATCGCAAATATTGAAGCTCCCATTAATGACAATATTCCATTTGAAAACTATCCTACATTTAACATGCAATATAGTTATCCTCAAGCAGCAATTGATGCAGGAATAAATGTAATAACAATTGCAAATAACCACACAAATGACAAACTTAAAAACGGTATCTTATCTACTGCAAAATGGGCAAAAGAAAAAACACAAGAATATGAAAATTCTTTAAGGCCAATTTACATAAGTGGACTAAAAAAAGATGTACTTGAAGAAAATCCCACATTAAACGAAGTATCTTTTTGTTCACTTGAAAAAAAAGATTTTAAAATACTCTTCCTAGGTGTAACTCAATCGCTAAATACATTAGACAGTGCAAAATACATAAACTTTTTTCCCAATACACAAAAAAGCAGAATAAAATTAATCGAAACAATTCAAAAGATAAAAACAGAAAATCCTTCTGACATTTTTATCTTAGCTTTGCACACCGATGAACCAGAATATATTCTAGACATTGATGAAAAAAGAAGACAATTTTATTATGAATTATTAAATGCTGGAGTAGATATTCTTTGGGCAAACCATTGTCATGTTATTAAGCCAATTGAATATATTGGTTCAAGTAAAACTGGGAAAATTAAAAAAGTAATTCTATATTCTACAGGTAATACTATTTCGGGGCAACGACGACGACCAAATTTTAATAATCCAAATGCAATCATAAATTACACAGGAGACGGAACTATTGTTTCTCTTCAAATAAAAAAAGACATAAATGGAATATATTTAGAAAATTCTAAAATTAATTACATTACAACACTTATTGACGACCAAAATAATTATTTAATTAAAGTATTAAATGAAAATTTATATAATTCACTAGAAAATACAAAAAACCTTGCAACTGATTCACAAGAGCAAAATTATCAATCAATCTTACTCAATAATAAAAAAGCATTGCAATGGAAAAACTTTTTAATTAAACGCGAAGAAATTTTACGACAAATTAAGGAAATTACAACATGGCAATAAATTATAAATCACTTCCTGTTTACGAACAAAAACAAAAGATTTTAGATACACTAAAAACAAATCAAGTAATTATTGTACAAAGTCCAACTGGTTCTGGAAAAACTACACAACTTCCTGTGATTCTTCATGAAGCAGGATACTCAGACAACGGAATAATTGCGGTAACACAACCGCGTAGAATCGCAGCCCTTTCTGTGAGTGAATTCATTTCAAAGCAATTGGGAACTTCTTATCCAGGGTTAGTTGGATACAAAATGCGATTTGAAGACAAAACAGATTTATCTACAAAAATAAAAATTATGACAGATGGAATTTTACTTCAAGAAATGAAACTTGACCCAATGATGAACAAATATTCTGTCATAATGGTAGATGAAGCACATGAACGAAGTTTAAATATTGATTTTGTTTTAGGTTTGTTAAAAAGAGTACTAAAAGTAAGGCATGATCTTAAAATTATTATTTCTAGTGCAACAATGAATGCTGAAAAGTTTTCTACATATTTTGACGGTTGTCCAATTGTTACTATCGACACAATCACTTATCCTGTAACAGTAATTTATGACCCTCCATCAATTCCTGCAAGTACATCAACACTTACCGCTCAAGAAGCACTTTTATCAAAAATTGCAAATACAATAGACCGAATTTTGTACAACAAAACTGAAGGAGACATATTAATATTTTTACCTGGTGAAAAAGCAATAAAAGATTGTATTAACAAATTATACAGTTCACCATTTTCAAGAAAAATTCACATCATTCCTCTTTATGGACGCCTTCCCAAAGAAGATCAAGAAAAAGTTTTTTCTAATGCACCATTCGGTCGAAAAAAAGTAATAATTTCAACTAATATTGCTGAAACTTCTGTTACAATCGATGGAATTACTTCTGTAATTGATTCAGGACTTGCAAAACTTAATTTCTATAGTCCAAGAACATTTACATCAAGTTTAATTGAAACGCCAATTTCAAAAGCATCTTGTAACCAACGACGAGGACGAGCAGGACGCACACAAAGTGGAACTTGCTATCGATTATATCCTAGAAAAGATTATGACACACGAGAATCATACACAGTTGAAGAAATTTTTAGAACAGATTTGAGTGAAGTTGTTTTAAGAATGGCTGAACTTGGAATTACTGATTTTGAAACATTTGATTTTATTTCACAACCATCTAAGGAAGGAATTCGTGGAGCGGTCGAAACTTTACACATGCTAAATGCTCTTAATAATGATAATACTCTTTCAAATATTGGAAACTTAATGGTTTTATTCCCTCTTCCACCTAGAGTTTCAAGAATTATTGTTGAATCAATTTTGCGTTATCCAGATGTAATGGAAGAAGTAATTATTGCAGCTGCATTTTTAAGTACCCACTCACCTTTTGTTTTACCACAAGGCGAAGAAATGGATGCTCGTAAAGCACACCATTCATTCCGAGACATACAAGGTGACTTTGTGTCTTATGTAAAATTATTCCATATATATCAATCTCAAAAAAACAAAGAAATATTTTGCAAAAAAAACTATCTTGATGAAAAAGTTATGGCTGAAATTGCAAATATTGTAGAACAACTTTCTGATATTGTTAGTGCACAAGATATTCCAATTTTAAAAGGAGGTTCAATGGACAACTACCTTTGTTGTATTGCCTCTGGAATGATTCAATTTGTATGCGTAAGAATTGCTCGAGAAAAATATAGAACTTTGACAGCCGATCATATTTCTATTCATCCTGGGTCAAATATGTTTAGAACTGATCCAATGTATATTGTCGCCGGAGAAATTGTTAGAACAAGCCGAATATTTGCAATGAGTGTTTCTCCGTTAACAAAATCTCAATTAGAAAAAATCCAACCGGGTCTCGAAAAAAACTTAAATTCACTTAGAAAGGAACGAAGTAAAAATCGCTCTCTCATTCCAGCTTTTGAATACAGTGAAGAACAATTTTTCAAAGATGAATATTCCAAAAAACATGATAAGAAAAAGAAAAAGGAATCATCTAAAAACAAAGATTCAATTACAATCTGCCACTTTACTTTTGAAATTAATAAAATTAAAGGAAAACAAGTTGCCATTTTACCTCTTAATGAATTAATAATTTGTGTAAAAGAAAAAGATTTTACAAAAGATAATGAACTTCGAATGAAGATTTCTTCACTAAAAGGAAAAGTTATTCTTAAAAATGCTTACACTTTATTGAATGGCGAAAAACTTGAATTAATTTTAAAAATTGCTTCAAATTTAAACTTAATTCCAATTGACGAAAAGAAATTTAATAGAAAATTAAATATCAATATATATGAACCAAATGGAATTAAAAACTTATGCAATTCTTTAGATTTTATTCTAAATGTTGCAATTGCAAAATCTAAAAATAAAGAAATGGGATTTATCTGCTGCTTTACAGATAACAATGGAAACTATTGGTTTAAAGTATCACGAGGATTTTCAACCGCTCTTTCTGAAAGTCTTTCTACATTGGAAAATTTAATTGACGAATGCGAAGATAAATTTACTGATGAAGAAAAATCCAAAATAAACAGTATTTATCGAAGATTAAATAATTTTTACGAATAATTTTCTCTATAAATTAACCTTTGTAAACAACTTCAAATTCTTCAAATACAATTGGCATACTTTCTGAAAAATTATATCCAATAATATCTGCCTCTTCTTCAAAATACTCAATATGGGATTGTCTCCATTGTTCCATTGAAGTATCCTCGCCCTCTTTTTGAGCTAAATCCCAAGTTACATCTTTAAACGCAAGTTTTGTTACTTTTATATTTTTTACAATACAAACAGGATTATCATTTGTATCCGTAATTATGTAATAATCATTTACTTTAGGAACAGGAATTTTATCAATTTCATAAGATAACAACGAAGAAGAAATTGCAGTTTTATTACCTGACAACACAAGAGAAATAATTGAAGTCATCGAATTTTCAGAAAAACCAAATTGATACTCTCCGTTATATTTTAGGTCAGGCTTTGCACCAGTATCTTTGATAAATTTTTGCCAAAATTCATTTGTATCCATAATTTTTCCTTAAAAAAAATTTATAAAAAAATCTACTCATCTATCTTTAAAATCTTTTTTGCTTTTTTTTGATTTGCACCAGCTTTATCATTTTTAGCAATTTCTTCAACCTTATTTAGAGCAATTCCATAACGACCACTTGCATACATATCAAGCCCTAATGCACAAGTTTGGGCATCTTTTGAGCAAAGATATTCATAACATACTTGACCAAATGCAGAAGATGAATGTTTTGCAATTATTTTTCCAATATTATAGCGAAGAGGTTTTCGTCTATCATCTTTTACAATTTTTAAGGCTAGTTCTGCAATTTGAGTTTGTCCAACATTTGCATTTTCCAATAAAACTTTGCATGCACTATTTTTTGCAGAATCAGATGCTTTATCATCAGTAATTTGTTCTATAAGAAATTTATTTGCCTCTGAATTATTCATTTTAGAAAGTGCTTCAAATGCTTTATCTTTAATTACTTTTTCAGGGTCATTTTTTGCTCTATAAATAATATAAGGAACTGCATCTGAGATTTTCATTTTTTGGGCACAAAGAATAGATTCTTGACGAACTTTCCAATGAGCATCTTTTATCCCTTGAATAATAATATTTTTTGAATCTTTTGTATCAAAATTTGAAATTCCTTTTATAACATAAACGCGAAAATTTGGATCTGCATTTTCAAATAAATCAACTAAAATTGGAATAGAATCCGGAAGTTTCATATTACCGATTGCTTCTGCAGCATACATTCTTACAAAAGAATTTTCTTCTTCGTCTTGGCAAATTTCACAAAGTTTTTCCCATGTACTTAAAGCTTGTAATTTTCCCAAAACTTTCATTAAATTCTGACGCTGAGGAACAGTAAAATCATCTCTTTCTAAGTATTCTACTAAATGTTCAGCTTCTGATTCTCCTCCAATTTCTCCAATTGCAGCTAGTGCACCAGTAAAATAAGTTTCATCTTCAGAATCTAAAAGATTCATAATACAAGGAATAGCTTCTTTTGTTTTTACTTCTGAAACATATCTAAATAAAAGTTCTACAGTTGAATCTTTAGTATCATAAGGATCATCTAAAATTTCAACAGCATAATCTTCAATACAAGGATCTTTTTGCTTTGTAAAATATTCAATCAATTTTTCTCGAACTTGAACACTTTTGGTTGAATAAAATAAATCATAAAGTTCATTAGAAAAACGAGGATCATCATTTGCAATCAAATCTTTAATTAAAGATAAAATTTCAGTTTCAATTCCATATAAAATAGTTTCTTGTTTTTCTTGAACAGCATTTTTCCCTTCATCTTTTAAAGCTGCTTTATTTGCTTTTTCAGAATCAGGTGTTTTAGGTCTTTTAGCATCAGGATAAATTACTTCACGAGTAATTTTTTTTGATTTTTCAGATTTTTTTTCTGATGAATCATTAATTACTAAAGTTTTTTCATCTGAGGAATTAAAATTTTGAGCAAATAAAAATCCACAAAAACTAATTAACAAAAAAAGTATAAATTTTTTCATTTTATTTCTCCTGCACTAAATCTTTTCATAAACAAATTTTTATAATCTTCAAATCGATCATTGTTTATAGCATCTCGTGCTTCTTTTATTAAATTATTCAAAAAGTATAAATTATGATAAGATGCTAACATACTACTTAAAATTTCTTGAGCCTTAAATATATGCCTTAAATATGATCGTGAATAATTTTGACAAACTTTACACTTACATTCTTTATCAATAGGTCCAAAATCATGAATAAATCGCTCCTGCTTGATAGAAAGCATTCCATCATGCGTAAAATATGAACCATTTCGAGCATTTCGAGTAGGTAAAACACAGTCAAACATATCAATTCCATTAGAAATTGCTTCAAGAATATAATCTGGAGTTCCTATTCCCATTACATATTTGGCTTTATCTTCTTCAAGACAATTTACTGTATAATTTAAAAATTTAAAATATTCTTCTTTTGGTTCACCAACTGATAATCCACCTATTGCAATTCCTTCAAATCCCTGTTCACTAACAAATTCTGCACTTTGCTTTCTTAAATCTTCAAAGAAATTTCCTTGAACAATAGGAAATAAAATTCCTTTATAACCTTCATCTTTTTTATGCTCCCATTGTTTTTTTGCTCTTAAAAGCCAATCTGAAGTAATTCTTAGAGCATCAACCGCTTCTTTTTTGCTAACTCCATACCCTGAACAAACATCAAGTTGCATCTGTATATCAGAATTAAAGTCAACTTGAGTATCAACAACACTTTCTGGAGTAAACATATGATAGCTGCCGTCAATATTACTTTGAAATTTAACACCAGCATCAGTAATTTTTCGCAATTTTGAAAGAGAAAAAACTTGAAATCCCCCTGAATCAGTTAAAAAATTCTTTTTCCAATTTGAAAAACCATGTAAACCACCAGCCTCATTAATCAACTTTGAACCTGGTCGCAAATATAAATGATATGTATTAGCAAGGATGATTTCAAAGCCTATTTCATTTAAATCATCATTTGTAATTGCTTTTACAGTAGAATTTGTTCCAACTGGCATAAAAACCGGAGTTTGAACAGTTCCATGTGGTAAATTTAATATACCAGTACGTGCTTTAGAATTTTTATCTTTATGTGTAATATTAAATAATTTATTCATAATTTTTATCCTCAATTTATGTCTTTGAATATCTTAATAAAATAAAACTAATTATCATAAACACTATAACAGGAAACCACGCACCTACCATAGGGGTTACAATGGAAAATTTTGCTAAAAGCATCGTTATCATCTGAAATACATAAAATAAAACAGATGCAAATAATGATAAAATCATACTAACAATAATAATATTTTTTCGAGTTCTCCCAGAAAGCCCAATAGCTAAAATAGTTACTATAAGAATAACATATGAAAAAGAAAATTTTTTATAATAAATCGAAAAAGCTTCGCCAGAAGGTAATCCTGTTCTTTTTAAGTAACTTAAATATTTTTTAGAATCTTTAATTGAAAGAGTTTCAATATCAACTTCATTATTCCTAAAAGTGTCAGGACTTTCTGAAATTAAATTTTGCATTTCATCAGTAAATTCACTTTGAATTAATTCGCCATCCACATACTTATAAACAAGAGGCTCGTTTAAAAGCCATTTATTGATTTTTCCATTCCAAGTTGCATAATTTGATTGAATAATTGAATTTAAATTTTTATTTTCATCCCTAATAACTAATAAAAGTGAAAATAATTTTTTTTCGTTATCGTTATAACTAGAAGCCTTATAAATTATATTTCCCTCTTCACTAGTAATTACAATATTATGTTGATCATAGTCTTTTTCAATATTTAAGGCTGAATTTTTTAATTTCTGATATTCCTTATAAGTAGGAACAACAACTTTATCCTCAAAAACAATATACAGCTGAGATACAATGAGCGCAAATATAATTAAAGGTAACATAGCTTTAAAATAGCTTACTCCAGAAGCAAATAAAGCAATCATTTCATTTTGAGATGATAAAATACAAATCATATAACAAGTTGCAAAAAGCATCGACAAAGGTAATGAAAAAGTAAGAGCTTTGGGCATATATAAAAAAAGGATTCTTAAAACATCTTTTACAGGAACATTATTATAAATGTATTTCCAAATGTTCATAAATAAATCTACAATTTCAAATCCCAATAAAAATAATGATAAAGCACCAATTAAAAGAGGAAAATAAATTTTAAAAATATATAAGCTAATTTTCATCTTTTTACTTCCTTATCATTAACCAATAAAAAAACAATCCAGCAATTCCAACAATAAAATTTGGAACCCACATTGCAAAAAATCCATTTAATCCATTTCGATAACCAAACAACATAAAAATCCAAAACAAAGACCAATACAAAACAGAGATAAGGACACCTGTAATCAAACCAAAAAAAACACCATTTTGTTTACCAAAAATAAGTGATAATGGCATCGCTAAAAAAGCAAAAAACAAAGCTCCAAAAGATAGTGAAAACTTTTTATTAAATTCAAGAACAAATCGATTTAATCTATCTTTATCATCAGGATATTTTTTTTTGATATTTTTTATTTCTTTATAAATATCATAACTTGTCATTTCATCAGGTGCAGTTGAATTAGAATAATTTACAAAAGAAGATTCAAAAATATTCATCTGTAATTTATCTGATTTTAATAAATTATAATCAATTTTATTTCGATTTAAAATGACCACAAGAGAATCATTCATATCTAGCGACATAGTTAATCCATCTTTATTTGATGTATTTGCTACAGTA
>JAZUSR010000094.1:0-5558 GCA_045606765.1 Treponema sp. | reverse complement strand
TTTATATATATTTTATTTCTATTTTAACATAAATTCAATATTTAAATTACTATCGATACATTTTTTTTATAGATTCTTCATGTGTATTATCGATTTTTAAAACTTTTCGCCATTGTGCTCTAGCTTTTGTAACATCTCCGTTTTTCTCATAAATTAATCCTAATGAATAATGAGCATCAGTAGAATTAGAGTCTTTGTCTAAAACTTTTAAGAATAAATCTTTTGCCTCATCATATTTTTCTTCTTTAATGTAAATCTTTCCTAATAAAGTTTGTGCTTTAATTAAAAGATTATCATCTTTAGAATCAGAAATAACTTGAAATAAATATTGTTTTGCTGCAGAAATTTGATCTAATTTAAAATACTGTTCTGCAATTGAAAGAAGTAATGAATCTGATTCACGAATTAACAAAGCTTCACTAAAGCGAGAAATACTTTCATAAGGCATATTAAGTTGACCATAACTTATCCCTAAAGTTTCTGCAATATCATCAGCTTTATAACCTAAGTTTTTTGCTTCTTCTAAATATTTTACAACTAAGTCAGCATAATAATGATATGCACAAATTCTATTCTTATAAAAATATGAACGACCTAACATATATTTAATTTGGGCAATAGTAGACTCCTTTGCAGTCATTAAAGCTTTTCTAAGGCATTTTATTGCTTCGTCAATATATTCTTGCGATAAATTTAAATCAGTTTCCGAAATTGCAAGATAATAAGCAGAGTATCCTCTATAAGTCAGAATTGTATTATTTAATGATTTTTTTTCAATAAGAATTGAAGATGTGTCGAAAACACCTTGGTAATCATTATTTTTCCAAAGATAAGTTAATTTTGTAATCGAAGGATTTGATTGAAAGTGTAAACGAATTTTTTTTGAAACATGAATAGATACAAAAGATAAAATAAAAATTGCAACTACAATTATAATTGTTACAGGCAAAAAGACTGATCTTTTATTCCTTAAGTAGCGCTTGTATTCCCCTCGATTTTTCATAGTTCCCACATTCTATAAATAAAATAAAACAAAAAAGAGACTGTAAGCCGGGTTCTGTCTAAGATTATTCATCTTAATAACCATCTATCCGCGATTTATGTCACCATAAATCTGTAGCAGTCTACCCGTAGTTTGTAGCCCGGAATGCTAAACTACTACTTGACCTTGCTCCAAGTGAGGTTTTCCTGCGATTTTTGTTACCAAAAACCCGGTGAGCTCTTACCTCGCCTTTTCACCCTTACACCAAAAAATGATGCGGTTATTTTCTGTTGCACTTTCTGTCAGCTATCGGGTTATACAAGAAATTATGTAACTACCGATAACTGCCCGGTTCTTATCCGGCACTTTTTCCGGTGGAGCCCGGACTTTGCCTCGTAATAATATTATATCATCATAAAACTATTACGCGATTATATCTCTTTTTTGTAAAAAAACTAATTAATTTTCTTCAGATTCCTCATCAGAATCATTTTTTTCATCATCGTCATCATCTTCGTCGTCATAATCTGATGAGTCATCATATCCATCTTCTTCTGAATATTCATTATTTTCAGAATCGATACCTTCATCATCATAATCATCTTCAAAATCAGATAAACTTCCAGCTTCTGTCATAGTGTAATATTCTTCTTCATTTTCTTCTGATTCTTTATAGAAAAGAATTCTACTACAATATGGACAGAATAAAATATTTTCACCCTCATGAACTTCATTTGCATACTGAGCAGGAAGAATCATATGACATCCTTCACAAACACCGTTTTTAACAGCAACAATTCCTTCTGAATTACGCTGAATAATTCGTTGAAATTTTGATACAATTTCAGCATCGAGGCCTTCAGTAATTTGAACTTCTTTTTTTGTTAGCTTTTCAAGTTGAGAATCTAATTTAGAAATCTGCTTATCCATTGTAACTTTTCGTGCTTCTAAATCAGTTTCTTGATTTTTAATAAGTGTTTCATCAAATTTGAGAGCTTCGTTTAATTCATTAAGATGTTTCTTTTCTTTGTCTAACTGTTTTCTAATTTCAGCTTCTTTAGCAGTTGCATCAGAAATTTGTTTATCAAGTGCTTCATATTCACGATGAGTTGAAATGTTATCCATTCCTTTTTCCCCATCTTCGCGAATTTTCTCTGTTTCGTGTAATTCAATTTGAAGAGAATTAACTTTCGCTTTAATTTCCTCATATTGTGTATTTTTTTCAAGGAACTGTTTTCGCTGGCGTTCTAAAAGACCTTCTTGGACTGTTAATTCATTTGGAGCATCATTTCGTTCTTTTTCAAGTTTATATTTTTCAGAAAGTACTTCTTGAAGTGATTGTAATTTCTCACGAACATCTGTCATTTGCATAAAATAAAACCTCTTTTTTGGGTATAATAATTAAATATATAATAATTTTGTTTTTATGTCTATGTACTAATAATTACATTTCAATAAAATCTCGTAAACTTGTAGATCTTTTGGGGTGACGAAGTCTACGTAAAGCTTTTGCTTCAATCTGACGAATTCGTTCACGAGTTACATTGAAATAAAGTCCAACTTCTTCCAATGTTAATGAATATCCATCATCAAGTCCAAAACGCATTTTTAATACTTCTTGCTCTCTTGGAGGAAGTGTGTTTAAAACTTCTCTCAATTGATCTTGAAGCATTGTATATGCGGTTCGTGAAGCTGGATTTTCCACTTCTTTGTCCTCGATAAAATCTCCAAGTGAAGAATCTTCTTCTTCTCCAATTGGAGTTTCCAAAGAAATAGGTTCCCTTGCAACATTTTTTACTTGCTTTACCCTTGATACTGGCCAACCTAACTGCTGAGCAATTTCTTCATCAGTTGGTTCTCGACCATATTTTTGCATAAGTTGACGACTTTCTCGAACAACTTTGTTAATTTGCTCAATCATGTGAACAGGAACACGAATTGTTCTTGCTTGGTCCGAAATACTTCTTGTAATTGCCTGACGAATCCACCAAGTTGCATAAGTTGAAAATTTATAACCTTTACGATATTCAAATTTTTCTACAGCTTTTACGAGTCCGATATTTCCTTCTTGAACTAAATCAAAAAATTGTAATCCACGGTTTGTATATTTTTTTGCAATTGCAACAACAAGTCGTAGGTTTGCACTAATCAAATGATTTTTTGCAATTTCCATCATTTTTCGACCGCGCTGAATTTCTTTTGCTTTTTCGAGAATTTCATCAATACTATTTTCAAATTCATATTCAAGACGATTTAATTTTCTATCAATTTTTTGAATTTGAGTATAAATTTCGCGAATTTCATCAGCTTTCATACCAAGTTCTTTTTCAAGCTTTACAGCTTCTGAACGAATTGAAACTCTGCGCCCTAACTTTCGTAATTGAACTGCATCTGAAATACGAAGTTCTTTCATCTTTTTTTCTTGTTTGAGATGATATTCATCGATTTTTTTTGTAGCATCAAGGAATTTTTCACTAAATTTCTCGATTTCTTCAGACTGTATATCAGTTTTTTGAAGTTGAGGTGTAATAATTTCTCTAAGTTTTAAAATTTCTGGATTTTCAAAAATCTTTTCATTTTGATCCATCTCAAAAATGTTTCTTTTTAGAGATATATACTGTTTTAGTTCAGGAAGAACAGGTTTTAAATATTCACTATATGAACTTTTAAGTCGTCTTTTTTCAGCCATTTCTTCATTGATTTCTTTTCGAGGACGACCTGGTTCATGCATATCGATTCTTGTAAATGCTTTTTGTGCAATTGAAAAAAATTCAGGAATCATGATTCCAGAGTTTTTAATTACATCTTTTATGATATTTTCACCATCTTCCATTTGTTTTGAAAGAGTAACTTCTTGTTCAGCAGATAAAAGATTTTCTTTACCAATTTCTCGAAGATACAATCTGATTGGATCATCACTTCCAGAATCTTTATCTGAGGTAACAAGGCGTTTTTTTGAAATTCCTTCTTTTTCTGTTTGCTCTACGATTTCAGCATCAGCATCTTTTTCAATTTCATCATCATCATCAGCTTCTTCTACGACGATATCATCTTCATCAGCAAAATTTGGTTCGATATCTTGGATTTGAACTTTATTTTTTTCAACAAAGGAAATAATCTTGTCCATTTGTGATGTTGCAAATTCAATTCCAACAACGTCGTTGATTTCATCCCATGTAATGATTTTTTTATCACTTATAAATGCAAATAATTTTGCAAACTCAATGTTCTGGTCTTCTTCAATTTTTTTTGTTTTTTCGTTTAAATCAGTCTTTCTCATATTACTCTTGTAATTTTCTATCAATTTCCATCTTTTCAGCTAAGAAACTCATAAGAGTGTTTTGATCATCTTGTGTAACAGGTTTAAATAAACGAATTTTATTCATTAGTTTATCCCTCTGTCGTTCAAGACTATTTCTTTTTATCAAATCAATGCAATCTTGCACATAACGGACTATGTTTTCTTCAAACTCTTTTGATGATACAACTCTCGTAATCATCTTTTGTACTTCTTCCGGGCAATGATTCAAAATATTTGAAATAGAAATATCATCCTCTTTATGACATTCTTCTAAAACGATGAATAACTGTTTGGCTAAAGGATCTTCAAAATCATTTACAGTAACTTGATCATGCAATAGTTTAAATTGTTCTAAATTTGAAATTACAGCTAGAATGGTTCGTAGTTCAGCATTAAGTTTTATTTCTTGAATTACTGGAACTGCCGTTGCTGTCTTATTCATAACTATGCGGGAACGAGCCTGTTCTCGATTTTTAAAATCTCTTTTTACGGCCTCCAGTTTTGTATTAAAAACTTGAGCGAATTGCTCAAGAGTTGAATCTTTTTGTATATCAGAATTGAGAGAATCTACATATTCAAAGAATTCTAAAGCAGCTTTTATTTTGCTTTCAGGATTATCTATTGGATATTTATCTTTCAATTTTGATAACAAAAATTCATTGTCTAATATAGCACTATTTACATAATTCGTCAATGTTTCCGGACCGAATTTTATCATTATTTCTGCAGGATCTTTGCCACCTGATAATTGAATTATTTTAACAGTTAAATTCATTCGTCGACACATTAAAATAGCTTTAAATGTTGCAGCCTGACCTGCTCCATCCGAATCAAAAGATAAAAGTACAGTATCAACAAAAGGACTTAAAATTTTAATTTGCTGCTCTGTAAAAGCCGTTCCTAAAGGAGCAACAGCATAATCAATTTTAGATTGATGATATGCAATTGCATCCATATAGCCTTCACATAATATAGCACATTTTTTTTCTCTAATTGCTTTTTTTGCAAAATTAAAAGCATATAAAGTTTCCCTTTTTTTATAGTGAATCATTTCAGGGCTATTAATATATTTTGGACCATCTCCTTGTAATAATCGCCCTCCTAAAGCAACAACTTCACCATTTTTATCAAAAATAGGAAACATTAAACGACCAGAGTAAATTGAAATATCATTATATTTTGTACTAAAAAGGCCAGATTTGTTTAAAAATTCATTTGAAAAATTTTTTGATAGTAAAAATTTTTTTAGCCAATATCTATCAGAAGGACTATATC
>JAZUSR010000093.1:0-26030 GCA_045606765.1 Treponema sp. | reverse complement strand
TTTAAAACAATGTATAAAAATTTTGGCTTAAATAAAAAGGAGAAAAAATTTATGGCTGATAAAAAATCTAAAAAAAGCACAATTGGTTTAAGAATTGCTGCAATTGTTCTTTGGATACTCGCAATTGTTGCTGAAGTAATTGGAGTTTTAGTTTTATTTGGAAAAATTCAAACTCCAGAAGCATATATGCTTTACTTTTTAATTGGCGCAATTGTTCTTGATTTGATTTTTATAATCATTGGTTCACAGTTATGGAAAAAGGCTAATCATATTAATCCTGCTTCTGAAAAAAATGCATTTGCATTCTGGTTGCAGAATAATCTTGGTGTAATCGTAAGCGTTATTGCTTTTGCTCCTCTTTTGGTTTTAATTTTAATTAATAAAGATGCAGATAAAAAGACAAAAACAATTGCAGGAATCGTATGTGCAGTAGCTTTAGCAATTGCTGGTGTTACAAGTTATGATTTTAATCCAGTTTCTCAAGAAGATCTTGCTCGTGCTGAAGCATATTTTAATGATACAACTGTATTCTTTACTAAAAATGGAAAAGTATACCATTCTCACGAAGATTGTGGTTATTTGAAAAATTCAAAAGAAATTCTTAATGGAAAAGTAAAAGCTGCTTTTGAAGCAGAAAAATCTCGTCTTTGTAAAACATGTGCAAAAAAAGACGGTGTAACAAACGAAACATTGCTTGTTCAAGAATAAAGACAAATTAAAAAATAAATGCTATTATATTCATATGAATATAATAGCGTTTAACAATGTATATTTTTCTTATCCTCCTGTAGAAGGGGATATTGATGAAAACGGGAATCAGATACAAAGCCCAGTTGTATTTGATCATTTTTCTGCTGAACTTCCATCTGGGTTTGTAAGTCTTGTTGGACCAAACGGTTCTGGTAAATCTACATTTATGCTTTTAGCAAGTGGTCGACTTTTGCCTGTAGAAGGAAAAATTTGGCTCTTTGGAAAGGAAACAAGCGTATTAACAGAAGAAGAACGAAATGAACTTGCTTCATTTATTTATCAAAATATGGAATTTGATACTGATGACAAGGTTGTTGAGCTTCTTGATTATGTTTATAAAAATGGGTTATTAAAAGGAACTGCAAAAGGAATTAATAATCCAGATGAAGATTTATTAATCGAAATAAAAAATGTTTTTGAGTTAAATTCACTTGGAAATAAAAAATTGAACGCATTGAGTAAAGGCGAAATGCAAAGAGTTTTACTTGCTTTTTCTTTATTATATGGTTCAAAATCTGTTTTTATGGATGAGCCGTTATTTGCTGTTGAAGAATATCAAAAGCATAATTCCCTTAAATATTTGAAAGAATTTTCTAAGGTAACAAATACGACTATTTATATTTCAATGCATGAACTTGAGTTGACAAAAAAATATGCCCAAACTGTTATGCTTTTTTATCCAAACCATAATATCGATTTAGGAACACCTGAAGAAGTTATGACTGATAGCGATTTAGAAAAAGCTTATGGAATTCCTGTAAGTATGCTAAAACATTCAGAAATAATGACGCGTAATCAAATTAAAGAAGAAAGTGAAATGATTAAAAAATTATAGATTAAATAAAATCGGGTTCAAAAAAATCTTGGACCCGGTTTTAAGAAGAGAATTCTATTTTGTTTATTTAAATCTGAAGAACTCCCTCATCAAGGGCTTTATAAGAAGTTCCATTTTTGTAGAAAATTTCAATAGTTGGATTTTTTATAACTCCATCTAAATGTATTAAACTTGGTGCATCTCCATCGTAATTTTGTCCAATCGCAAAATGGCAAGTTCTAAAAGCTTTTTCGTCTTCGAGCATATTTCCACTGATTATTGCCGAAGGATTTAAGCCAATTCCAAGTTCACCAATATTTCGAGCATTTTGTTTATAGATTTCTCCTTGTCCTTTTGGAAGTTTTCCATCTTTTTCCATTTTAAGAGCTTTGATTTCTGCTTCTTGAATTGTTTTTAAAAGTCTCTTCGCTTCTTCTCCACCTTTTATAGTAGTTACAAATCCATTTTTTACAGTTACATCAATTGGAGTATCGATAATAGAATCTCCGTCTCCAAATGTCATCGAACCATCAAAAATAATTTTTCCATTGCATCCACTGTTTTCAACTTTGGGATTTCCTACAACAGGACTTAAAAAAACTTCCCCGGCAGGAATATTTCCGCCACTTCCTGCTTTTGAAAAATTGCCATTGTCAAAAAAGGCTTCTCGATTATCAAGTGGAATTGTAATATTTGTTCCACCTGGAGCTGTGATTTTAGCATAACTTGCGTTATTAAATTTTTTTCCTAACGATGAACATCGTTTTTCAAGAAGTTCATAATCGATGTTTACAGTTCTGTCGAACATATCTTGTGTTAAGCCTGGAGTCCATACGGCGCGCATTGTTTTTTTTCCATTAAGAAGATAGTCAAAAATATGATCGTATGTTTGGCCGTCTTGTGTTGTATATGGATTTGCCGCAGCCTCTGGGTCTTTTCCAAGTTTAAAGTGTGAAATAGAAAGAAAGACATCGGGTTCTGATTTTAGCGCGCCGATTACAGCAGGTTCTGCTGCGTCCATTGCTTTTTTTGCTGGTTGGAAAATTAATGTAGGTTCTCCACCACAGGCTAAGCTTTCTGAATATAAATCTTGAGCAATTGCTGCAGATTCTGGATTTGATACAATTAAAATCTTTTCTGATTTTTTTAATTTGCATACTGTGTTTATTACAGTGAATGCTGGTGTTTTTTCTTTTTTCATAACATTATAATTATATCATATTTTTGAAAAAACTTGTATAATTTGATTATGAATATTTGTCTTTTTTCTGAAACTGAAATTAATAAACCTCTAAATTGTCAGGATGAACGAGCAATTCATTTAAATAAAATTCTTCATAAAAAAACTGGTGACACTTTTGCAGCGGGAATTATCGATGGGAAAGCCGGAACCGCAACTATAACAAATACAAAAGAAATTATTCATCCTAAGACTGGTAAAATTCAACTTGAATATGAATTTTCATTTGTTCCAGAAACTGATGGAAAACCTCTGTTTCCTTTGATTATGATAATTGGCTTCCCTCGACCGATTCAACTTAAAAGATTACTTCGTGATATTGCAGGTCTTGGGGTTTGCCAAGTTCATTTGACCGGAACTGAACTTGGTGAAAAATCTTATATGCAGTCAAATCTTGTTGAAGATGGAGCAGCTTATCAAATGCTTCTTGATGGAACTGTTCAGGCGGCAAGTACTCATGTTCCAAAATTATTTTTACATTCATCATTAAAAGAGTGTTTAAACTCAATTGAGGGAATTAATAAAAAAATTGTGCTTGATAATATTAATCCAAAATATAGTTTGCAAGAATTTATGCTGAATAATTCTCAACTTGATAAATCAGAAAAAATAATTGCAGCAATCGGAAGTGAAAGAGGTTGGACAGATTCAGAAAGGGAAATATTTGTAGAAAAAGGATTTACTCTTTGTTCAATGGGGAAACGAGTATTACGAACTGAAACCGCTGCGACAGTTTCGGCAAGTATTATTTTATCGAACCTTGGTTATTTGGATTAGAATTGAAGAAAGATTTTTGATGTGATAAAATGAGTTATGGATAATGAAAAAATAAAAGAGATGCTTTTGGATATTGCATCAACTAATTTAGATTTTACTGTTACTCAAAGTGGAAAAGAAAGTAAAAGAGTAAATGGGTTATATAAGCCAGATACTCATGAAATAATTTTGCATAATAAGAATTTTAAAACAGATGAAGAATTGGTTTATACTGCTGTTCATGAATATACTCATCATTTGATTGCAGAAGAGCAATTGGCAATAAATGGAAGTGCTTATATGCCAAACGCAAAGGTTCATACAGAAGCTTTTTGGGTAAAATTTCATTCATTATTAAAAATTGCTGAAGAAAAGAATTATTATTCAATTAATATTGATTCAGTTCCGGAATTAAAAGAACTTACAGAAAATATTCAAAAAAATTATTTAGAAGCTAATGGAAAGTTAATGCAGGAATTTGGTCGACTTCTTTCTAAAGCTCATGCTTTGTGCGAAAAAGCAAATATTCGATATGAAGATTATCTTGATCGAGTTCTTTGTTTACCTCGAAATAGTGCACGAGACATTAAAAGAGTTGGACAAATTTCTGATATTGATCCAGCAATTGGATTTGATAATATGAAAATGATTTCAACAATTAAAAAATCTGATGAAAGAGCTAAGGCTCAAGAACAGATTTTATCTGGAGAAAGTCCTGTAACTGTTAGATCTCTAATGAAGCAAAAATGTCAAATTCCTGATGATCCAAAACAAAAGTTAGAAAAAGAAAAAAATAGATTAGCAAAAACAATTGCACAACTTCAACAAAGGTTAGATTATGTGGAGGAAACCCTTGCGTCGATGTAATTTAAAACTTTTTTTAAGTATTCTCATTATCGGAAATGTTTTTGTGTTATCACTTTTTGCACAAAATTCATCGGAAAAAAAATCTTCACAAACTTCCAAGCCAGTTGCTCCAGTAAGTCCGATAAAACCTGTGATGGATATTCAAGGTGTTGGCGAAATTACAATGCCAAAAATGCCATCTATGTTTACATCAATGCCAAATTTTCAAAATCAATATGTACCAGGAAAAAAACAATCGTCGACTGTTCAGACGGAATCTTCAAAAGAAAATCTTTCTGAAAATAAAAAGGAAGGTCAATTGACAGAGAATAAGTCAATGGATGAAGTGCTTTTACAGTTGAATAAATTAAAGGCAAGTGATTTAGCGTCGATGTCAAATAATGGTTTGTTCACAAACTTATCTTCATTGGTGAATAGTAATTCGCAAAGTCTTTCCAATAATGAAAATCTTGTTCTTAATAAAATTTTAGTCGAACTTAATGATATAAAAGAAAAACAAAATTCTCTTGAAAATAAAATTTTGCGAGAACCAAAAATATTAAAAAATGTTCCTCGCATTGTTAGATTTACAATCAATAATCATGATTACATTAATAAAATGACAACTGTATATTTTAGCAAAGAAGAAAATGATGGAACTTTTTTGTTGACTGGTGATTGTAAAAGTATGAATCTAAATAAAGTTTTAGACGAAACTTTTTATATGTTGTTTAAATCTAATGGAACAAAAGATGGACATCCATTGTATAATGTGGAAATTTCAGTTGCACAAAGTTTTGAAGCTGATTCACATTTAAATAAACTTTCAAAAGAAAAAAATTTTGTTGCTACAAGAACTGGAAATTTAATTGTTTTAAGAAAAGTTTCTGAAAATATTCGTTATGATATTGTAATAGATAACGGAAGGTAAAACTAAGATGTCAGATATTTTAAAAGATGGCTTAAAAATTTTGAGTTTTTCAGATGAGCAAGTTGAAATCATTTCTCCAAAAATTGAACAATACATTAAAGAATTAATTTTATTCAATTCTGCATACAATCTTGTAAATACTGATAATCACGATGAGATTGTAATTCGACATATTTTAGATAGTCTTTCTGCTGTTAGTCAATTGAAAGAACTTGTAAAAAAAGTTTCTGTTCAAAAAAAAGTGAATAAAAATGATTCAACTGATTCATCTGAGAGTAATAATCAATTTAAAGGCAAAATTATAATTGGTGATATAGGATCAGGTGGTGGTCTTCCTGGAATTCCTCTTGGAATTGCTATGCCAGAGTGTAAATTTGTGCTAGTAGAAAGAATGAGCAAGAGATGTGCATTTTTAGAAAATGTTGTTGCTATTTTAGGTCTTACAAATGTTGCTGTAATGAATGTTGAAGCTGAACAAGTAAAAAGTGGGTCAATTGATATTGCTGTATTTAGAGCTTTTCGCCCATTAGATAAAAAAATGATAAAGACTCTTTTGAATATAATTCCTTCAACTGGAGTTTTAGCGGCATACAAAGCAAAACTTGATAAAATAAAAGAAGAGATGTCAGCAATTAATTATGATGAAAATTTGTATAGCGTTATTCCGTTAAAAGTTCCGTTTTTGACAGAAGATTCAGAAGAAAATCGAGAAAGAAATTTAGTTTTAATTTCAAAATAAATTTATGAAATTGATTTGAGCATTTTTAGTAATTGAGGTTTTTCAATTAAATCAATTGGGCGACCATCAATGTATTTATGTGCTTCGTCTGAAAAGATTCCTGAAGTAATGCAGAATCCTTTGTCACATTTTGTATCTCTAATTTTTCCATGGAAGTCACGAATATATAATTCTCCGATTGAACCAGAATTTCGATAGAATCTAAATAATTCTTTATCTTCCCATTTTGAATTTTCTACTTCGCATAAAATTTCGATACTATCAGTGATGACAGAAACATCAATAATTTTAACGAAAGATTTTGAATGAAATGATTTAACAAGATTTCGGCAAAGTGCAACAAAATCACTTGTTCCTGATGTAAGATAAATTTGTAAATTTGAATTTTGATTTAATTCTTTATATCTTGAAATAAGTTGAGAAACATCTTTGTAAATTGGAACTATAGCTTGAATTTTATTTAAACAGTCAAGTCCTAATGAAATTTTATTAAGTCTAAAGTAACAAGCGGCGAGGCGATAATTTAGTTCTAAATAAATATCTTGAGGGATGTCTGGTAATTTTAAACCAATTTCAAAGTCTTGAGCAGCTTTGTCTAGTTGCTGCATTTTTGTATGAATGATTCCTGATGAAAGGCTTGATTGTGCTCCAAATTTTGGATCTGGGCGAAGATGCGAAAAAATCTTAAGAGCTTTATCGCCGAAGCCGCATTCTTGCATTGAGTCAGCAAGTGTATAGAGAGCTTCTTTGTCTTCTGGATTTTCATCAAGGGCTCTTCTTAAATATTGAATTGCTTCTTTGAACATATGTGCTTTGTAACAAGCAAGACCAAGTGGTTGGTAAACTCCAGATGCTTCTGGATTAAGCGAAAGAGCTTTTTTTAATAAAGGAATTGCTTTTTCAAAGTTATTCAATTTAAAAAGGGATTTCCCTAAGAATAAATTTGCTTCATAACTAGTAGGATTTGACTTTAATGCAATAATTAATTTTTGTGTTGCTTCTTGTGCTTTTCCAAGTTTTACTAAACAAATTCCTTGTTTTAAATTAGTTTCACCAATTTCAATTTCAGGATGGCGAGAAGCAATATTTGATAGAGTGTCATAGAGTGGAAGTGCTTTATCCCAAAGATGTTCAGAATAGTATAATTCAGCTAATGGTTTTAATGCTTGTACATTGTGAGGATTATGAGCTAATTTTTTTGTGCATTCTCTGATAATAGTTGCACGATTTTTTTGCTTTAAGTTTGATTTACTATGACTACTTTTTTTTCCAGAGATTAAAATTAAGATTGTTGCAAAAGCAATGATAGTAAAAGCTGCAATTGCAATTGACATAGCACTATCCATAAATTATTCATCCTCAAGTTAAGAAAAAAAATTTATGAGTATTTATTTCGACTTACAATAAATACTCATAACAATATATTTTTTATTTTCGGAAAAAATAAGCTATTTCTTTAGTTCTTCAATAAACTGTGCAATTTTTTCCAATGCGATTTTAATTTTATCGATGCTAGTTGCATAACAACATCGAATATGTCCTTCTCCGCCAAGTCCAAAAACACTTCCTGGGACAACTGCTACATTATATTTTTGGAAAAGTTGTGTAGCAAATTCTTCGCTAGAAAGCCCTGTAGAACTAATATCTGGGAACATATAAAAAGCTCCAGTTGGTTCAGGAACAGGCAGTCCCATATCACAAAATGCTTTGTACATAAGATTTCTTCTTTGTTGATAACTGATACGCATTTTTTCTACATCTTTAAAACAGTTGCGTAATCCTTCTGTAGCACCATATTGGCTAAAAATTGGAGCACAAATTGTGTTATAACCATGAAGTTTAACAATTTGCGCAAGTAAATCTTTTGGTCCTGCAATATAACCAATTCGCCATCCGGTCATTGCAAAAGATTTTGAAAATCCATTTAAGATAATTGCAAAGTCTTTCATTCCATCAAATGAGCCAATAGAAGTGTGTTTAGTACCATCATATGCTAGTTCACAATAAATTTCGTCTGAGATACACCAGATTTCGTTTTCAACTACTACTTTTGCAATTTTTTCTAATTCGTTTGCTGGAATCATAGTTCCTGTTGGGTTGTTCGGTGAACAAAGCATAATAGCTTTTGTTTTTGGAGTGATTGCATTTTTAATTTGTTCAGCAGTTGGGTAATATCCATTAATACTTGAGTCTAATGGAATTACTTTTGCTTGGCAAAGTTCTGCTAATGGAGTGTAATTTACATAACATGGTTGAACTACAATAATTTCATCACCGGGATTTAAAATTGCTCTAAGGACTGCATCTACACCTTCAGAAGCTCCAACTGTTACAAGAATTTCATTGGTTGGATTATATGATAAATTGTAACGAGTCATATATTTTGCAATTTCTTCACGAAGTTCAATTAATCCCCAATTGGAAGTATACGAAGTGTGACCTTTTTCTAAATGATAATATGCTTCTTCTCGAATTCCCCAAGGTGTTGGAAAATCTGGTTCTCCAACAGAAAGTGAAATTACATCATCATGTCCAATGAGCATTTCAAAAAATTTACGAATGCCCGATGGTGGTATATTTTGCATTGATTGAGAAAATCTATCTTTACGAGTAATCATTAAGCCATTGCTCCTTCACGACGGTCTCTTTCATCTTCAACATAGAGAACATCATTTTCTTTGTAAGTTTTTAGAATAAAACAAGTTTTTGTCGAACGAACTCCATCTAAAGTTGCTAATTTACTTGAAACAAAAGATGCAACTTCTTGGAGACTGTCTCCTTCGATAATAACTTTTAAGTCGTAACCACCACTCATTAAATAAAGAGATTTTACTTGAGGGAATCTATATAATTTGTCCGCAATTGCATCAAATCCGTGTTCTCTTTGTGGTGTTACTTGAATTTCGATTTCTGCACAAACTTTATCTTTTTGACTCTTGTGCTTTTCTGGATTAATAATGGCGGCGTACTTTAGAATAATTCCTTCCGCTTCTAATTTTGCGATAATTGCTTTAACATCTTCAGGTGTCTTTTTTGTCATAGCAGCAATGTCTTCTACAGAAAGACGAGCATTGTCACGCAATAAGTCGAGAATTTCTTCCATAAGTAATACCTACCTTTTATAATTTTATATATGTTATTTTAATGATTTTTATATGATTGTTCAATTATTCAGAATAAACAGAAAATGTTGCTTATTTAATAGGACTTGTCGTTTTTTTAAAACTTTACTATTTTATAGTAATAGAATTTTATAAAAATTAATTGAGGTTTATAGAAAATGGCTAAACATGAATTTCAAACAGAAGTGAATCAACTTTTAAAATTAATTATTCACTCAATGTATTCAAACAAAGACATCTTTTTACGCGAAATTGTTTCAAATGCGTCAGATGCTTTGGACAAATTAAAATATCTTTCAATTTCAGATGAAGCGTATAAAGGAATTAATTTTGTTCCACGAATTGATATTACATTTGATGATAAAGCAAATGTTTTGACTGTTCAGGATTCTGGAATTGGAATGAATGAAGAAGATTTGAATAATAATCTTGGAACAATTGCCCGTTCTGGAACAAAAGCTTTTATGGAAAAATTGACAGAAGAAGCTTCAAAAGATTCTGCATTGATTGGTCAGTTTGGGGTTGGCTTTTATTCTGCATTTATGGCAGCTAAAAAAATTGATGTTTATACTCGAAAAGCTGCTGGCGATGGAAAAGTTATGCATTGGTCAAGTGATGGAACAAATTCTTATGAAGTTGATGAAATTGCTAATGATTCAGAAATTGCAAAAAAATATGGATTTGATAAAGTAGAAACAACTGGAACTGCAATTGTAATGGAATTAAATGAGGATTCTAAAGATTATGCAAGTCGTTGGAAAATTGAAGAATTAATTAAAAAATATTCAGACCACATTGCTTTTCCAATTTACCTCCATTATGAACAAAATCAGTATGATGATAAAGGAAATATTACTTCGACCGAAAATAAAGTTGATCAAGTAAATAGTGCTTCGGCTTTATGGAAAAAAAGTAAAAGTGAATTAAAACCAGAAGACTATAATGAGTTCTATAAAACTTTTGGACACGATGGATTAGATCCATTGTTTTATGTTCATACACATGCTGAAGGTACTCAAGAATATACAACATTGTTTTATGTTCCACAGAATGCTCCGTTTGATATGTATCAGGCAGATTATCAAAGTGGTGTAAAGCTTTATGTAAAACGAGTGTTTATTACTGATGATGATAGAGAACTTTTACCAAGTTATTTGCGTTTTGTGCGAGGAATTATTGATTCTGAAGATTTACCATTGAATGTAAGCCGTGAAATTTTACAGCAAAATAGAATTCTTGATAATATCCGAACAAGTTCCGTTAAAAAACTTTTGAGTGAATTTAAAAAGATGGGTGAAGCTTCAGATAAAGCAAAAAAAGTTGAAGAAGCAAATCGCTCAGATGAACAGAAAAATGCAATTGAAAAATGGAATAAGTTTGTCAAAAATTTCAATCGTCCGATGAAAGAAGGATTGTATCAAGATTTTGCAAACCGAGATGAAATTGCAGAAATTATTAGATTCAAATCTACAGATGCATCTGGTACTGGTGCTGATAATTATACAAGTTTTGCAGATTATGTTCAGCGAATGAAACCTGATCAAAAGTCTATTTTTTATATTACAGGTTCTGATGAAAAAAATCTTCGCGAAAATCCATTGTTAAAAGCATATGTTGCAAAAGGTTTTGAAGTTCTTGTAATGGATGATGATATCGATGATATCGTAATTCCTGGATTTGGAAAGTATAAAGATTTTGAACTTAAAGCTGTAAATCGTTCTGGAAGTGATGATGATTTAGTTGATGACAAGGAAGCTGCAGAAAAGAAAGAAAAAGAATTTAAGCCTGTTGTTGAAAAAATTAAAAAGGCTTTAGGTGAAAAAGTCAAGGAAGTAAAACTTTCGAAAACTTTGACAGATGAAAATCCAGCTTGTATCGTAGTTGACGAAAATGATCCTTCATATCAAATGGAACGAATGATGAAAGCAATGGGACAAAATGTTCCAGAAGCAAAACCAATTCTTGAAGTAAATGGAGATCATCCAATTCTTGCAAAAATTAAAAATTCAGATGATGAAACTTTAATTAGTGATATTTCTGAAGTGTTATTAAATCAAGCTCTTTTGATTGCAGGTGTAGAAATTAAATCTCCTGCGGAGTTTGTAAAACATTTAAATAATTTGTTAAGTAAATAATTTTCGAATGATTTTTGATTTAGGGTTTAATACAAATCCTAAAAACGGCCGAGTCAAGGCCTTGCGCAAAGATGCCTTGACCGGACGTATTGAATAAAATTTCAAAAGATAATTGTTTGAAAGAATGTATACTTAAAAATGTGAGCCGTAAGAAAAATAAGATAGAATGTTACTTTGATTCAATTTTTCTTACGGCTTTTTGTTTTAAAAGTTTTTTTGAAAGATAAGATTTGAAATTTTAATTTGATAAATCTTTTATTACTTCGCTTGCTATGATAAGGCCAGCGACTGATGGTACAAAGGCAATACTTCCCGGTATCTTTTTTTCGAAGTGGTCTGATTTATTAGAAGATTCTTTTGAAAAAGGAGTATCGAGTAAAACTGGTTGTTCTTTCGAATAGACAACTTTTACATCTTTTATATTTCGTTTTTTACATTCTTGACGGATTACTCGAGCTAAAGGACAAACAGAAGTTTTATTGATATCAGAAATTTCAAAGCGTGTAGGATCTAATTTATTTCCGGCTCCCATACAACAAATTATTTTTGTTTTAGCTTTTTTTGCTTCTTCGATAAGTTGAATTTTTGCAGTAACTGTATCTACGGCATCTATAATGTAATCATATTTTGAAAAGTTAAATTGAGATGCAGTTTCTGGAAGAAAAAAACATTTGTGAACGGTAATTTGAGCATTCGGATTAATATCTAAAAGTCGTTCTTTCATCACATCGACTTTGTATTGTCCTATTGTTGAGTGAAGTGCAATAATTTGACGATTAATGTTAGATTCAGAAATTACATCATTATCAATAATATCGATTTTTTCTATTCCACTTCTAACTAAAGCTTCTGCTACAAATCCACCAACACCACCAATTCCAAAGACAGCGATATATTTTGATTTTAATTTATCAAAAGATTTTTTTCCAAGTAGAAGAATAGTTCTGGAAAATTGTTCTTCTTGAAAAGTTTCTTTTGATTTTTCATCTGTCGTTTGAATATTCATTGTGAGATTTTTTCCTTTGTAAAATCTATTTAGTTTTTTTCCAAAGTTCAATTGCTTCGAGCATTTGCGACTTTGTAATTTTTTTGCCACAAGATTTTGCTTCGTCACAGTATCCAACTGCTTCGCATTTTGGTACAAAAAGATTGTCACAAATCCATTCCCATTCTGGAGAGAGTATACGAAGTTTATCTTTTAATTCATTTGAAAGAGTTCTGATTTCCTTGTAAGCGCGTGTGCAAAGACGAAGATTCATAAAATGCATCAAAGCTCTTAAATTGATTTTCCAAACAATTTTTGTATCCATTCCCAAAGGTAAAATATTTGCCGCATCTTCTTTTGGATAACCAAGTTCTTCAAGTTTTATATAAGTATTCATCACATTAGAAAGACCTTCTTTGTAAATTTCTTTTGCTTCGTCTTTAAATGGTGAATAAAATTCTGTTTCTACATTCATATTTTTTGCATCAACATATCTAGTTGAACTTTGAAGTCTTGTAGTTCCAATAATATGTGTGTAAAGTTCTCGGATACACCTAGCAGAATAACCTTCTACAATGCAAAATACATCAGGATATTCAGCAGTACGAGTATGCCCACTTTGAATGCATGATTTTGCTCGTTTTATATTTGCTTCTTTGTTGTCAATCGGACTGTTCCAACAAACACCTGCACAGTATCCAATTGTATTTAAAGGTTCTTTATCTGTTTGAGGTAAAATTGTAATCATATTTGCTCCCCTTTTTATTAAAGTCCTGTGGGACAATCAATAAATTCGCACATAATTTTTTTATCCTTTGTTAATTTGTTCATTACGAGATTTACGCCAAAGGTTTCTGTTTGGTAATGTCCACCAGCAATTACATTAATTTTATTGTTTTTTGCAAAGTGAAAGGATTCATGAGGAAATTCTCCGGTAATAAAAGCATCAAGCTTTTCTTCAACGGCTTGGTTGACATCGTCACCTGCTCCACCAGAAATAATTCCTACAGTTTTAATTTTGTCTTTTCCAAAGTTAAAAAGTTGAGGCTCAAGGAATTGTGGTTTTTGCCAGAGATTTTTTTCTGAAGAATTTTTATCGGTGGTAGAAATTAAAAGGTTGCCAAGTTCTTCAATAGACATTGGTTTTTTCAGAGTTCCTTTTACGCCAATTGGCATTTTGCGCCAGATTCCGAATGGTTTTAGTTTTGTAAGACCAATTTTTTTTGCAATACCGTAATTGTTTCCGTTTGGATTGTTTGCATCAAGAGGAATATGATATGCAATAAGAGCAATATCATTATTTATAAATTCTTGAATTGTGCTGTAAAATGATCCTGTTAGAGTTTGACATTGGCCCCAAAAAATACCGTGATGAACAAAAAGAACATCAGCGCCAATTTTTTTTGCTTGTTTTGCAGTTTCTAAACAAGCATCAACAGCAAAGGCAACTTTTTTGATTTGTTTTTTATTTGGTTCTCTGTTTTGAATTTGGATTCCATTAAGAGAAATATCGTTTGGAAAATTTTCAGTTTTTAAAAATGAGTTAAAATATTTATTTAATTCATTCAGTGTCATTTTAAAGCCTCAAATTCATTTTTTGTTTTCATTGCAGCATAACTTGCCGAGTGATTTGAAATATCTTTTTTTAGACCAAATTTAGTAATTGCTGTAACAGGATCTGTTTGTTCAACAAAGCCATAACCATTTGTTTTATATTCAGGAATTGAATTTAATTTAAAACAACTTTCAATTTTTCGAGCAGGATTTGATATTAAGGATAAAGATTCAGCAGGAATTCCATCTGCTACAATTACAAATTTCTTAATAGGGGGTTCATTTTTATTTGCAATTTGTGAAAGGATTTCAAATTCCTTTGCATGAATTGGTTTAAAAAAATTGATAGCTTTTTGTGCATAATTGCTTTTTTTTAGAAGGTATTTAAGTTTTGCCTGTTGAATTGCATGAGGGTATTTGAATTTTATATTTTCATCAATTGGGAGTTTTGAAAAGCCAAAATTTGCGGAATAGACTTTGAAACCTGATTTTGCTAAAAGTGTTAAGTATGAATCGTATGCATGAATTGAAGCTCGTTTGTCTGGAATAAAAAGGGCAACAAGATTATTTTCTTGCTTTCCTTGGTTTGGGTCTGGAGAATAAATTTTTAGAATTAAATCTTTTGAGTCTAATGGGTTTGAGTGGAGAACATATTCTCCAGATTGTGATTTTGTATAAGTTTTAGTTTCTGTTAGTATTTGATATTTTTTTTCATCTAAGTGAAGTGGGCGATTTATTATTAAAAAGATTGCAAAGCTTACAGTAAAAGCTAAAAGAACGCCTGTTGAAATTTTAAATCCTAAACTGTATGTATCAATGTACAAATGGTTAAAAAATCTTAAAAGACCTCGCCAATTTATAAAAAATACGATGAATGAAAGACAAAAAAGAATTTGTCCAGTAAAAGAAATTCCCCAATTTAGTAAATATAAAATTGAAGTTAAAAAAGTTAGTGGAGCAAATAAAGCAAAAGAATCGATTCGAGAATGGTCAATAAAAAAGATTCTAGAACTTGTTAAAATGATTAAGAAAATTACAAGTAATTCACCGTAAAGCTGGGTAATAAACATAATACAATTTTACAAAAAAAAGAATTCATTTTCAATATAAATATGGTCGATATATAAAACTAGGAAATAGTAAATATTACTTTATTTTATTGTACTTTAGGTATATAATTATAAGATGTAATTTATTTGGAGAAATAAATGGCTATCCCAAAAAGAATTGAAGTTGATAAGGCAAAAATTACAAAAGCAATTAATTCAGGTATTCCGTTGACAATATCAACTTATACACTTCCTCATGAGATGGAAGTGTATATGAGTGATGTTTTGACATTGTTTTTAAAAGAGTTAGAACAGACTCATATGGTTGAGTATTTGAGTTATTGTCTTAATGAATTAATTACTAATGCTAAAAAAGCAAATACGAAACGAGTGTATTTTCAACAAAAAAAATTAAATATTACAGATCCCATTGATTATGAAGAAGGATTAAAAACTTTTAAAGAAGATACATTGAATAATATTAATTATTATCTTCAACTTCAGAAAAAAGCAGGGTTATATGTAAAATTAATTCTTCAAGTTAGAAATAATAAAATTAAAATTGAAGTACGAAATAACTCTAATTTAACAATTTTTGAATATAAACGAATTCACGATAAACTTTCTCGTGCTCAGCAATATACTTCTATCGAAGATGCATTGTCACAAATTTTAGACGATTCAGAAGGGGCTGGACTTGGGCTTATCATTATGATTTTGATGCTCGAAAAAATTGGTCTTACTGAAGAAAATTTTCAGACATTATGCGAAAATGGTGAAACTATAACTAGAATTATGCTTCCGTTGAGTGAAAAAACTCAAAAGGAAATAAATTTTATTTCTGCGGAATTTGTAAAATTAATTGATAGTTTGCCACAGTTTCCTGAGAATATTGCTGCAATTAATAGATTATTGAATGATCCAGATTCAAAAATGTCAGATATTGCATTGCAAATTTCTAATGATGTTACTTTGGCTGGTGAATTGCTTAAAATGGTTAATTCTGCGGCATTTGCTTTGTCTTCACCTTGTCATAGTATTGGAGATGCTGTAAAACTTGTTGGAATTCGTGGAATTAAAAATATGTTGTTCAGCATTGGAACAATGCAAACATTCAAAGAAGTAAGTGGAAATAAAGCTGATTTATGGAAACATGCTTATCAAGTTGCGTTTTATTCATACAATTTGGCAAGAAATTTCTTTGCTGGAAAACGTGCAATTATCGAAGATTCATATATTTGTGGTCTTTTGCACGATATGGGAAAAATTATTTTTGAAACTTCTCATCCTGATTTGTTAGAAAAGGTAAAATCTATTTGCGAAGCAAAAGGAATTTCGAAAGATTTAGTTGAACGACTTATTGCTGGTGTTAATCATGGTGAAATTGGAAGTGAAATTGCAAAAAAATGGAATTTTCCAGAAGTAATTATTAATGTAATTAAATTTCATCATGATCCTGAAGAAGCTCCAGAAGAGATTTTTGAGTTATCAGGAATTGTTTACTTGGCAGATATTCTAACTTATTATCAGTCTGGTGACATTGCATTTTATCAAATTGATTCAGAAATTTTATCAATGTTTAAAATTTCTTCTGAAGAACAACTTAAAAAGGTTTCAGATAAATTATTTGAATCATTTAAGAAAGAATCAATGATGTAATATAATTCTTTTCAAATAATTAATGCAAAAAATGGTTGATTAGGATTTTTTTATTTGCAAATATTCAACCCATTTTTGCATTAAAATTCCGAATGCAACACCAACATTTAAAGAGGCTTTTAACCCTATCATTGGAATTGTAACACAGCCATAAGTTGCTTTTTTAATTGCTTCAGGACTTGCGCCGAGCTCTTCAGAGCCAATAATGCAGATTCCTTTTTCAGGGAATTTAAATTCATCTATTGGTGTTCCGCCCGTTTCGAGTACAAAAATTGGTAAATCAGAGGGAAGTGTGTCTAAAGTACTTCGTTCCCAAGGTAAAGTTTCTACACAGCCCATACCACTTCTGATAGCCCGTGGATGTTCAGGAGAACAACAAAATTGTGATAAATATAGTTTTTCGGCGCCAAGACCTTCCGCTGTTCTAAAGATTGAACCAAGATTAAATGGTGAGCGGATGTCTTCTGCGTATGCACAAACTCCAGGGTAGAATTTTCTTTTTTCTGTTTGTGAGTTGAGTAGAGATTGTTCAATTGTATCGTGTTTTGAAGAAAATTCAGTTGATTGAAAATTATTGTTGGGAATAGGATTTGATAGAAGTTCTTGATTTTTGTGTGGTGCAATAATTAAATCCCATTCTGCTGGAAAAGTACCGATAATTGACAAAAGTAAATTTCGTGCAATGTTACAGGCCCGTCGTTCATTAAACGGATTTTCGTTGAGTAATTGAGTTAATTGATTTTGTCCTTCGATTGACAATTTTGGATCTTGTAAAAGGACTTTGATAAGTTCTTTTACATATTGTTCTCGAGGCATTGAATTAAATGAATATTCAGCACCTTTTTCAGCAATACCTGCAATATCTCTTTCTAATGCACCAAAAGATAATGCAAGCTTTCGTCGTTTTTGTCCGCCAGATAGTTGGAATAATTTATGTGGTTCAATCATTTGTATCTATTATAATTAGAATGCAAGTTTGAGTAAATCGAATAAATCGTCAGATGTCATACTTCGGGGCAGAGTGTTGATTAAATCTAATTCTCCACCATCTTCAGCACAAAGGGCAAGTTGATCGATTGAAATTGAAAGATCTTTTAATCTTGCTGGTAAATTATTTTTTGCAATTTTTTGTCTAAGGTATTCAGAAAGAGAAGCAACGGCTTCGTCTTGACTTGCATTTTCTGGAGCTGCACGAAGAATTTTAGAAATTCTAGCAATTTTGTCGGCTTTGAACTTTGCAGCATCTTCGATTACATAAGGAAATAGAATCGTAGCAACTAAAGCTCGTGAGATTCTAAAACGGGCATTGATTGTTTGTGCTAATAATGTTGCAACTCCAGGAGCACTCATTGCACTTGCTAAAGAAGCCATACAACCACCTTGAGTTAGAAGAACCTCAGAAGGAGTTGTAATAGTAAGGGAAGGAGAACCATCTAATGCATAACCTAAAAGTTCGGTTCCTTTTTCTACAATCATGTCGCTAAAGAATGTAGCTTTTTGAGAAATATAACTTTCAGTCGATAAACAAAGCGTTTCGAGAGCCATTGAAGCTGTTTGGTTTTCTGAAAGAGTTAGTGAAAGATTTGGATCGTAAAGAACAAGTTTTACAAGACCGTCTTTGTTTTTTAATAATCTATTTTTATTTGAACGAGAATCAATTATTGGTGTGTATGATGAAAAAATGAATGGATCACGAATGGTTGTTGGAACACAAATTAAAGGAAGTGGTGCAACTGTAGGAGAAGCTCCATCAACAAAATCGTAGAAATTGTGTACTTCATAGAATGTAGAAGCAATTGCTTTTGCAACATTGATAGTTTTTGACCCACCGACTGCGATAATCCCATGGATGTGAGCTTCACGGGCTAAAGTAAGAGCTTGTTCGATAGTTTTTGTATGTGCTCCATCTGAAATTTCATCAAAAATAAAATAGTTTACTTTGTGTTCATCTAGTGGCTGGAAAATTTTGTCAGAAAGTCCGATTTCTTTTAGCATTGGATCGATTACAACCATAAATTTTGATCCAATTTCTTGAACATACTGTCCAATTCTAGTAATTGTATATGGTCCTAAAACGATATTTGGTGAAATCTTAAATATAAAGTCTGACATATTATTACCCTTGTTTCGATATTTTATTTTTTTCCATGAGTATACAAAAAAAAGGGGACCTTATACTGAATTATTGCAGAATCATTCATCCTAAAATGACAAACACTTTGCAATAACATCAATATTTAGATGTCCCCTTCTTTTTATGCAACTAATTTTTTTAATTAGATGCCATAACTTGCCATAATCCTTTCTGCAGCAGAACTGATTACTTCTGCACTAAGGTATGATGAATCTTTAATTTTTTCTTTAATCTGAGCTACAAGTTCAGATCTAACATCAGGAGTTTCAGCTGCAACTTCGTCTAAGTAGTATGCTTCAGCTAATTTTTTAGCTTCTGCGGATACACTGATAGAATCTTGTGAAGACTTTACGTTTGCAGTTCCTTGAGTACGCTTAGTGTTTTGAACATTGTTAAGAGGTTGAATACCTCCAAGTTTGTCTACCATCATATTATCCTACCTTAATACCTTAATTATCGGTATTTTCTGCTGAAAGTTTAGCATTATTTATGCCAGAAACGAAAACTGCAAATTCACCTTTAATTGATTGCCTTGCAGCAAAATCGTCTCTTAATTCTGCAGAAGTCCCATCCACTATTTCTTCGTGCAGTTTTGTTAATTCTCTACCAACTACAACTCGTCGGCTACTATCAATATCGGCAATATCCGTTAATAACTTTACAATTCTAAACGGACTTTCGTATAAAATAAATGCATTCCCAAGTTGCATTAATTCACGCAATCGTTTACGCCTTTTTCCAGGACTTGGAGATGTAAAACCTTCGAAAATTAAGGTTTTTCCACCAGGACCTGCAACACTTACTAATGTTGAAAAAGCACTTGGACCGGGAATAGGAATAACCTTAAATCCTGCATTTCGAACCTTGTAAGCAAGTATAGAACCGGGATCACTTATTCCAGGCATTCCAGCATCGCTTGCATAGGCTACATTTTGTCCCTTTTTTAGCAACTGAATAATTTTATCAGCAGCTATTTCCTCGTTTTGAGCACGACAGGAAATTAAAGGTTTACGAATTTCAAAATGTGTCAAAAGCTCTAAAGTATGACGAGTATCTTCGCATGCAATTACATCTACAGATTTAAAAGTTTCTAAAGCTCTAAATGTAATATCTCCTAGATTTCCAATTGGTGTTCCAACAATATATAACTCTGACACAATTATATTATATATGTAAAATATTTTCCGTGCAATAGATTTTTTGAAAAGTATTTTTTATTAGGAAAGCTAAAAAAAATCTTTATAAATTCAGTATAGTAAATTTATAAAAAAAGTCAAAAAAATTGTGGTTGCGTATTTAAACAAAAATTATTAAAATTGTTCACATTAATTGCTGAATGATTTTTAAAAAGGGGATTCATATGGCGTATAAAATTTTTATTGATGGAAAAGAAGGTACTACTGGGCTTAAAATTTACGAAAGATTTTCGAATCGAAAGGATATTGAAATTTTACAAATAGATGACGAAAAACGAAAAGACCCTGTTGAAAAAGCTAAAATGATAAATGAATCAGATTTTACTTTTTTATGTTTACCTGACGCTGCTAGTATTGAATCTGTTTCGCTTTGTACAAATCCAAAGACAAGAATTATTGATGCATCGACTGCTCATCGTACAAATGATGATTGGGCTTATGGGTTTCCAGAGTTAGATAAAAGTTTTAGAGAAAAAATAATTTCTTCAAATAGAGTTGCAGTTCCTGGTTGCTATGCATCTGGTTTTAATGCAATTGGTTATCCTCTTGTTAAAAGTGGAATTATGCCAAAAGATTATCCTGTGGTAATTCATGCGGTAAGTGGTTATTCAGGAGCTGGAAAAAAGGCAATTGCACAATATGAAGAAACTGGAAGAGATGTTGGTCTTGATTCTCCAAGGTTGTATGCTTTGACTCAAATGCACAAGCATTTACCAGAGATGAAAAAAATTTCAGGGCTAGATTTTGAACCAATATTTAATCCTTACATTTGTGATTATTTTCAAGGAATGACTGTTACTGTAGGGCTTCATTCTAGAATGTTAGCTAAGAAAGTAAGTGCTAAAGATGTTCATCAGATGTTTAGTAATCATTATGATGGTTGTAATTTTGTTAAAGTTGCCGGATTTATGGGAGAAGGAGTTCTTCCTGAACAATTTATTCCAGCAAATACTCTAGCAAATACAAATGACTTGCAAGTTTTTGTTTATGGCAATGATGAACGAATTATGATAACAACTCGTTTTGATAACCTTGGAAAAGGCGCATCAGGAGCTGCTGTTCAATGTTTGAATGTAATGATGGGAATTGACGAAACCACAGGATTAAAATAAAAACAATTACATCATTTCGTTAACGATGTCGCATGGATTTTTTTCATAGTAAAGCCATGCGTACAATGCAGCACTTTGGATAACTTTTCTTCCGTAGTTTCTAGTTTCTGAAATTGGAATTGTTTCTAAGAATAAATCCGATGGAAGATTTTTATACAATCCGAGTCCAACTTTAGAAGTTTTAAGCCATCGTCGTACTTTTGTAGGACCTGCATTGTACGCAAATAGTGCTAGAATATCTGAATTGTTTAATCTTTTTACTAAATTTGAATAATAAAAAGTTCCCAATCGAACATTTGTTGCAGGATCTGTAATATTTGGATTTTCGAGTTTTAATTTAGTTGCACATTCTTCGAAAGTGGTATACATAAGTTGTGAAAGACCCATTGCACCTTTTGAACTTTCGACAATTGGGTTGAAGAAACTTTCTGTTCTAATTAATCCAAGCATATCATATTCTTCAACATCAAATTCTTTAGATGCTAAAGAAATTTCTTTTAAAAAGTTTCTTGGGTAGGAAAGTTCAAATACTTTTCGATTTAATTTAGAATTATCTAGATTACCAGTTTTAGAAGTCATTCGTAAACTTTTGTAATAATTGTTGTTAAAAGAATTTCCACATGATTTTAAAAATTCAGAAACTTTGCAGATTGTTTCAATGCTAAAAATATCTGGATTTTGTGTATAAAAATATTGCCATTCAGGATAGATTAAATCTACAAATCCAAAGTCAGCATATCCTTGTAAAAGGATTTCTGCATCTGCATTGTTTTTTGCAGGAAGGGCAGTTGTTGGGTTGAAAATATTTTTTTCAATTTCTTCAATCGAAAGATTTAGTTCTTTTGCAGAAAGCAGGCGATAATAAATATCTGTTCCTCCGTTAAGGTAAAATGCGGTTTTAAAAGCTTCAATTTTTTCTTCTTCAGTTCCTTTTGCAAAATTTAATGAGATTAAACGTCCGGTTAAATATGCAAAGCGGGAAGTGCTTACATTGTCAGCATGTCCATTTATTGTTTTATAAATTTTTGAAAAATAATTGAATTTTCCACTTGTAAAAAGAAGAAAAGAAAGGTTATCTAAAATGTTAGAAAAATAATATGGATTGTTCCAAGTTGGACAATATTTTTCAAGTGTGTTTATGCAATCTTCAATCGAAACTTTTAAACTAAGGTTTAGTAAATACCATAAAGCTAAATCGTAATCTTCGGGGCTTGGAGAATTTTTCATTGCATTAATATAGTGTTCTTTTGCTTTTGAAATGTATGATCCAGAATGGTCTAAAATTCTTGCGGCATAAAATAGTGAATTAAATTTTAATTTTTCATCTGCTTTATTATGAGTTTGGCTAATTTCAAAAAAGTAGTTACTATTTTTTAAATGTTTTGAACTAATTGCAAGATATGTTCTTCCAAGGTCAGATACTAAATCGCTTGTTAAAGGAAAAATTTTTTGTACAACACAGTATTCGTTTATTGTATCTAGATAATTGCTGGCTATTGAATAATTGCGGTTGTAACATTGAATACGAAATTCGATTATGTGTGGAATTAAAAGAGAATAAATTTCTCTATGATAGTCATTTAGTTTCATCATTTGACTTTTATCTGGATTTACCGGATTAATTAAATTTATAGAGTTAAGCTCGTTAATTGAAATTTTATCGTGAATGAATGTGTTGTAAAAATCAAAATGTTCTTGGCTAATTTTTCGTGTAGTGAACCAAGTTGCAATCTCGGATTGAAGATTTGAATGATGTTTTTCCATCATTGAAGTTAGTCTCATTGATGCAAGTTTGTTTGGACATTTTGAAAGATCTATTTTATTTGTAGAATTTATGACAAGAGAGTATTCTTTGTTTTCAAAGAAAATCTGATTTGCAAAAATTAATGCGGCTTCATCAGAATAAATTGAAAGATATTTTTTTGCTTCTTCAATTTGTTTTTGAATATTTCCAAGTTTGATTTTTTGTTCATAACTTCGTCTTTTGACATAAGTTGAGCCTTTTGAAATTGCATGGTTAAAATAACGAAGGGCGTTTTTTTTATTGTTTTTTTGAACTTCTTTTAAGCCGATAAAATAGTAATAATCTGCACCGTATTGTTTTTGAAGATTATCATCAACTTTAAAATTTAAGGTACAACTTGTAAAAAATATGTTTAGCCAAGTAAAAATAGTTAAAGCGAATTTATTAATTTTTTTCATGTTTCTCTTTTTTTATTCAGTACATCATTCAGCAGGAATTATTATTTTTGTTCCTGAAATAATGTGATCTGGATTTTTAATTTTATTATATTTTGCAATTTTTTTATACTTCCAAGGGTTGTTATAATAAGATTGAGAAATGTCCCAGAGAGTATCGCCCCATTTGATTTTGTATTCAACATTTTTTGTTGCTTCTTTTTGTGGAATAATTTCTGGAACAATTTCTTCTGCTGGTGCTACGATTATATCATCTTTTTTTGCTTCATGTTTTTGTTCTATTTGCGGAGTTGTTTGTGTTGCAATCTTTTCTTGAGTAATTTTATTTTGTGAATTAAATTTTTTCGAGATATTAAATTTTGAAGGAATAATAAAAAGAATTAATAATACTGCGATGATACAGATGATTGCACAAATGATACAAATTAAAACAGGAACTTTTGTTTTCTTGCGGATTTCTTCTGTGTTTGACATTCCTGCAGCATTTCCTTCTTTTGTTTCTTCATCGAGAATGTCTGAAAAATCAAGTCCAGCAGAGTTTGTACTAAAATCTTCGTTTAAAGTTTGGCTATCTAAAGAATTGTCGTCTTCAAAAGTAATATCGTTGGTTAAAGATACGTCGTCATCTATGGAAAAATTGTTATTTAAAGTAATTTTGTCGGAATCGGAATTTGTGTCGATAGAAAAGTCATCATCTAAAGTCAAGTCTTCAGAAGGTGTGTCTAAAGAAAAATCTTCGTTCAATGTTAAGTCGTCTGAAAAATCAGGTTCAGTGGAGTTTTTATTAAAGTCTTCGTCAAGAGTAATTTCGTTAGAAGATTCTTGAGTTTCTTCGACAAGAGAATCGATGTTTAATGAATTTGGATCGAGAGAAAAATCTTCATCAGTGTCAAAAGAAAGATCTTCATTTGAAGAGTCAGTTGTATTATTTAATTCAGCAAAAGAAATATCTGAGGAATCCTTTAATTGTTCAATTGTTTTTGAAACTAAACTTACAGTTGTTGAAGAGTCTTTGCCTGTTTCAGGGTCATGGAGTTCTGCGTAAAGTTCATTATTTTCATCGATTGAAATATCAAGATTAATGTCAGGTTCTCCATTTGGATGTTTTTTTAATTTTTTAATTTCAAGGGAATCAACATATTCAGCATCTTCCATTGTACCAGATTCAGAACGATACAAATCAACTTGGACTTTTGTCTGTCCGTCTTTTACGGTTGTGAGATTAATTTGTTTTTTTTCTGGATTTCCTTCTTTAAGAATTGGATAAAAAGATCCATCTGCAAGTTTGATTCCTATACTTTTCATAAATCACTCCAAATATACTTTCTATTATCTTTAAAAACTTTTAATTTGTCTATGGTAAAATAAAATTTTCCTTAATTCTTTAATTTAACAAAAATGGTAAAACTATAAAAAGAATTTTTGTCGTTAGAAAAAAATTTCGTTTTTATGAATTGTACCTAAATTTTTTAATGCAGAAGTTAAGTTTAAATTATTTTTTTCCATATAGGATTTTAAATCAATTGAAAAACGGTTCATTGAAAAATGTTGATAGACAAAAACATTGTTCCATGCAGGATTATTTTTTAGTTGGTTTTGAGAATCATATTGTTTAAACAATTCATTTTTATATGGGACAAAAATTCCTTTATTTTTTAATTCACCATATCCTACTAGCCAAAGTTGGGGGAAATTTTGTTGTTCAGAAAAAGATAAAAGGTCTTTGTGTAATTGGGCTGTTTTTTTTGCCATCCAAAGTTGTGATTCAAGAATTAGATTTTTTGCATGGGAATTATTTATTTTTAGAAGTGAATCAATTTTAGAAAGATGATTAGTTTTTGCAGAGTGGATAGGAGTTTTATTTAAAATAATTGTGTTTTTTCGAAAATCAATTTTTAGTTCAGGATTATTCTTGAAAAAATTTTCTGCGATTTTTCCGGCTTGTCCGATAAGGTATTTTTGATTTGCTTGTAATTGTTCAGATTTTCCGGGATTGTCGGCAATGATGATAAGTTTGATTTGAGAATCTTTTGTTAGTTCTTCGAGTGAAGTATTGTAAACGATAGGTGTTTCGATGGAATAGTCAGGAGTATCTTTAAAAGCGATTCGTTTTTGCAATGGGATAAGTTCTGCTGAATATTTTTGCCAAACTTGACATTGATTTTTAAATTCAGTTTTAAAATTTTGGAAAATATCCCATTGTGATGTTTTCATTTTTGGTCCTATTCTTTAGAGTCTGGATTTTTGATAATAATCGGACTGTTTTTATAGATTGAAATTGCCATAACGATTGCAATTATAATTAAAAGTCCACCAGCAATCTTTATTAGTGTAAAGCCAAATGATGATGGTAAGAGGAAAGCAACAATTCCTGCAATAATTGTAAGGACTAGTTCAAATTTATATCTTTTTGTAGAAACTTCTTCGGAATTAAGTTGTGAAATTGAATATAATTCTGATATTGAAGAAAAAATTGCAGAAAATCCGATGATAATTATTAATACTTTCCATGCAAATTTTGCAATAGCGATTGGTATAATAATACATAGAAGTCCGAGTAATATGTTTAAGCCTCCTCGAATAAAGCAATTGATTTTAAAAGATTTTTCATCGATTAATTTTGATGTCGTCGTTAAAGTATAAATTCCCGAAAGAAGAGAATAAATTCCAAAGGCAATTATTAAAACTTTAATAAGTGGTTCAGCAGCAAAAATCATAACTAAACCAAGGATAGCAGTTAAGATTGGATTTAAAAATTGAATCATAATTTTCTCCATGTGGATAAATATTATATTTTTAAAAAAAGTAT
>JAZUSR010000092.1:0-18750 GCA_045606765.1 Treponema sp. | reverse complement strand
TATGAATATTGTTTTAGAAAAATTTTTTGCCTTTGTAAAAAAAGAAATAGTTTTCTTTGTTTCGTTTATTCTTGCTATGGTTAGTTGTGTTTTTGTTAATCCTAGTATGGAATATTTTGATTATATTGATTGGAATGTTTTATTTTTGCTTTTTTCTTTTATGGCTGTTGTTGTTGGGCTTCGCGAATCTGGCGTGTTTGATTTATGCGGAAAGTTTTTATGTAATTGTGCAAGTAATGTAAGAATGCTCTGCGTCGTCTTGGTTTTCTTGTGTTTTGGATTTAGTATGTTTATTACAAATGATGTTGCACTTTTGACTTTTGTTCCCTTTACGATAATGATTCTTTTGAAATGTAATCAGCAGAAAAATATTTTATTTGTAGTTGTTCTTCAAACAATTGCTGCAAATCTTGGGAGTATGCTTACACCAATGGGAAATCCACAAAATCTATTTTTATTTTCTGTAATGGATATCAATGTAATAGATTTTTGTCTTATCCTTGTTCCATACACTATTGTCAGTGGTATTGTTTTATATTTACTTTGTTTTAAAATTTCGAAAGATGAAATTGTAATGGAACAGTCTCAAAATGGTTCTTCTAAATGTGGAATTTCTTGGAAAGTTTTTATTTATATTGGGTTGTTTATATTTTGTATTCTTGCTGTTTTAAAAATTGTAAAACCTGGTATATTGGCTTTAGTAGTTGCTGTAGTTATTGCTTTTATTCATTTTAAGCTTTTATTAAAAGTTGATTATATTTTGATTTTAACTTTTGTTTGTTTTTTTATTTTTTCAGGAAATATTCAAAATATCACAGTTGTAAAAAACTTTTTACAATCAGTAGTTTCAAATAATGAATTTATTTTTGGATTCTTATCAAGTCAAATTATAAGCAATGTTCCAGCGACTTTACTTTTATATCCTTTTTCATCAGAGGCAGAGGAATTATTACTTGGAGTAAATGTTGGGGGTCTTGGAACAATCGTTGCTTCCCTTGCGAGTTTGATTGCTTATAAATTATATGCTTCAAGTAAAAATGCAAATACAGGAGATTTTTTTAAAGTTTTTACCTTATTGAATCTTCTTTTTATTGTGGTTTTATTTGCTACGAAATTTATTTTGGGAATGAATTATTTTTAAGCAAGTTCTTCCCATCGTAAATATTTTTCTTCGAGAGAATTAGAAACTTCTTGATACTCTTTTGTATATTCAGCAATTTTTTCGTAATCAGTTCCAGACATAAGAGTTTCAAGTTCTGTTTTTCGTTCTTCTAACTTTTCTATATCTATTTCAAGTTGTTCAAATTCTTTTTGTTCTTTAAATGAAAGTTTTTTTTGTTTAGAAGGATTTTGTTCTTTTGTTTGAATAGATTCTTGTTCTTTTTGTTTTTCTCGTTCAAGAGCTTTTTCTTTTGATTCTTTTAGAGTTGCTTCTTTTTTTTGTTCAGTGATATATTCAATAAATTCAGAACACTTTCCAACAAATCCAGAAACTGCACCATCGTCTTCCAAAATGAAAAGAGTATCACAAACTTTATCCATAAAGTATCTGTCATGACTTACAACTAGCAAACATCCTTCGAAAGAAGTTAAAAATTGTTCAAGTATATTCATAGTAAAAATATCAAAATCATTTGTTGGTTCATCTAAAATTAAAAAGTTTGGATTAGAAATTAGAAGTCGTACAAGGAATAATCTTTTTCGTTCACCACCACTTAAAGTAGAAACAGGTGAATATTGAATTTTTCCCTCAAATCCAAATTCTTCAAGGAAACGAGCTGCTGAATATGTTTTTCCATTGTTCATAACTACATTGTCTGCTGCTTCTTGGATATATTCAAGAACGGTTAATGTAGTATCTTTGAATACGGGATTTTGTTGGTAGTATGCAAAGTGTGTATTTACTCCAGTAACAATTGTTCCAGAGTCTGGTTGAATAGTTCCTGTAATGATATTTAGTAGAGTTGATTTTCCTGTTCCATTTTTTCCGTAAATACCGATTTTTTGTCCAGCAGTAAAATTGTATGAAAAGTTTTTAATTACAGGTGATATTGTACCTGCATTTTGTCCAGCATATCCTTTTGGAAAGTTTTTTGAGATATTATGAATTTCTAAAACTTTTCCTCCAAGTCGGCGACCCTTTACTTCAAATGTAAAACCTTTGTCTTCGGAAAATTTTTCTCTATTTATTAATTCCATATCACGCTGAATTCTAGCTTTAGCTTTTGTTCCTCTTGCACAAGGTCCACGCATTAACCAATCTCGTTCAATTCGTAAAACTGATTCAATTCGGCGATCTGTGTTTTGCGCAATTTGATTTTCGATTTCTTTTTTTTCTAAATAGGTTGAATAATTTCCTTGGTATAGTTTTAATTTGTTATGGTCAAGTTCATAAATGTTTGTACACACATTGTCTAAAAAATATCTGTCGTGGGTAACCATCAAAATTGCTCGATCTGTAGTCTTTAGGTATTCTTGTAACCAAGTGATTGTTTCGATATCAAGATGGTTGGTTGGTTCATCTAACAATAAAAGTTTTGTATCTTCTACAAGAACTTGTGCGAGGGCAACTTTTTTTATCATTCCACCAGAAAGAGTTCCCATAAGTCTTGTCATATCTGTAATGCCAAGGGTATTTAAGATAGATGAAATTTGTGACTCATAATTCCATAAATCTTTTTTTTCCATTGTACTGATTAATTCATCATATCGTTTTTGTTTTGCTTGAGAAAGGTCTCCAAGATTTTGGCAAAGTTCTTGGTATTCTCTAATAATTTCAAGTTTTGGACTTTTGCTTTTGAAAATATGATCTTTTATAGTATCGTCTTTTGAGTAAATTGGGTTTTGTGGTAAAAAAGAAGTTCCACCGGTTTTATTTAAAACAACGGTACCTTCATCTGGTGATAGTACACCTGCGATAGTATTTAATAGAGTTGATTTTCCAGTTCCGTTTTTTCCAATGAGAGCGGCTTTTTCGCCTTCATTCAATCCAAAAGAAACTTCAGAAAACAATGGTTTTTCTCTTCCAATTTTTGTCAAATTGTTGATAGATAATAGATTCATAAAAACATTATATGAGTTTTTTTTAGTTTATGGAATTGGAAAAGAAAATGAATTTATTTAAAACAAACATCAACTTCGTAAGGACCATATGGTGTAATGAATGGAATTCCTACGACTGGATAATTTCGTGGCCATGAAATTATGTGATCTTTTCCTGTGATTGTTACAGGTGGAGATACATTTAAATTGATTCCTGGAATTGAAGATACTGCATTTCCAGAAACTATATTTGTAAATTCGCTTACGAGTTCTTGCGATAGTTCAAGTTTTTCTTCTTCAGGAATTTCTTTTAAACCAGAAAGTTCAAGTAATTTATAAGCAAGGATTTTATGAAGTCGTACTGCAACAACTCCACTGTAATCTCCTGTAATTCCAAGTAGTCCAGATACTTCCCATGGGTGGCCTGTTTTTATATCAACAACAAAAGGTTCTTTATTAGTAGAAGTAATTTGAAACATTTGTTGAAATGTATTAAGAGTGGCTGACAAAAAGGGGTTAATAATTTTTACATCCATAATTATAGAAAATCTCTCCAAAAGTAGTATATAAAAAGTATAAAGGGAAATTGTATAAATAGCAAATTTTTTATAGTGCAAAAAGAATTTTTTCCAGCTCAATAGAATTATTTGCAATAAGTTTTGCTCCGTGTTCAATTAAAAAATCTTTTTTTCTAAATCCCCAAGTAACACCAACAGAATCAATGTCAGCATTGTTTCCTGTTTGAATGTCGACATCTGAATCTCCGATAAAAATACTATTGTCCTTTGTGCAATGAATGCCTTTTTTGCTTAATGAATTGATGATTTTATTAACTCCAGATGGTTCTGGTTTGGGAGGAAGTCCAGTTTGACCACCACTGACAATCTCTATAAGTGTTGGAAAAAATGTGTTGCATAGTTTAATTGCTGTTTGTTCGTGTTTATTTGTGTTTACGGCGATTGCGATTTTATTTTGTTTTAGCTTTGTAAGAAGTTCAATGATACCAGGGTAGGGTAAAGTTTTAATTGTGGAATGAGTATTGTAATATTCTGTAAATTCTTTCGTAATTTGAATAATTGTTTTTTCTGAAGTTTTAGGAGGAAGTGCACGATAAATTAATTTTGGAATTCCGTTTCCTATAAATTCTCTGATTTTTTCTTTTGAATGTGTCGGAAAATTATTTTTTGATAAAATATAGTTACAAGAATCTGTAAGGTCATCGAGTGTATTAAGAAGTGTTCCGTCTAAGTCAAAAATTGCTAATGAATATTTCATAAGTAATATAATATTTTACTTTTAGGATTGATTCAATAAAAGCAATAATATAAATCTTTGAGATGTTAGCCAAAAGGAATCTTCTAAAAAAAGAAAGAGGTGAGATGAAAAAAATGCCCGAAACAATGTTGTTTTTGTAACATTATTTCGGACTGTATTGGGAGTAGCCAGTATTAGGAAACTAGCGTACTTTTGCTAAAAGTTTTTAAGAAAGCTTTCTGGTATTTCAACAGAGACTGATTTTATTTCTCCTTCACGGGCAAAAAGTTTTAAACTTTCTTCTTTTGGAATTTCATTTTCGAATATTTTTCCGTCAACACTGATTGAACAAGTTGTAGCACTTGAGTTCAATTTATATGTAAACGGTACACCAAATCTTGTAAATGCTAGAGTTCCATCTTCTCCAAATTCTTTTTTACAAAGAAGGTCTGGTTTAAAACATAATTTTCCATTTGAAAGTTTCATTCCGAGTTCACCCCATCGAGTGATAACTTCTTCTTTTACTTGTCCAGTCATACCAGGTTGTTTAGCACCTTGACCGCTTGGAGTATGTGAATATGGATCAGTTGGGAAAGCTCCATATAATTCTGGTGTTTTGTTAAATCCGAGACCATTTCGTACTTCGTAGTATGCTTTTGCAAGTTCAGCTTTTTCTGCACTTGAGTCATCAGCAATATCAAAGTTTTCTTGAATTGCAAGCAGTAATTTAGAAACCATGTGCCAATAAATTGAGCCCAATCCTTCGTAAGCATAGAATGTTCCAGAGCGTCCTGTAAATGAACTATGGTGGAATGTTGCTTCGTAGAGTGCGAGGATTCCCTCTTTCTGTTCGGCATCAATATTTTTAGAATTAAGTGCATTAGAAAGTACTTCGGCATTTCTAAAGTCTGGATTAAAGTGACAAACAGTTGAATCGATTGAATCATTATAAATGATACAAGTTGAATCTGGAGCTGTATAATTTTTGTCTAGTTCATTTTTTAATAAACTGAATTTTTGCGCATCAGATTTTGGTACGATGTTTTTTGCAATAAAGTCAGGAAGCTCTTTTGTTGGATAGAGCATATAAGAGTGTTGTCTTTTTTCATACATTCCGCTGTTCTTGAGTGAATTATAAAGTTCAAGAATTTCTTTTGAAGAAAGCATTTTGCTAGAAAGAACTGCAACTTGTCCTTCGAGCATTTCCTGAAGATATTCAACTTTCATACCATCTTTACTAATTGCAAGTGTGTTGTAAGAATGGTATAAACCATTTTCTTTTTTGTTCAACTTGATTGAATATTCAAGATGTTCCATAAAGATGTCAATTGCAGAAAGAAGTTCATCTTTTTTAAGAGATGTTGTCTTTTTTAGTAATGCATAATCTTTGTAAAAGGCTTTTCTTTCTTTTTCAAATGCTGTACCACAAGCACGAGTAAATTCTGCACGACCCTTTTCTGTTTGAGTATCTTCTGGCTTTGTTTTTGCATAGATTGATTTGATATTATTGAAAAATTCTTTTTCAGTTTTTGGAATATCAAATGAATCATTTTCTGTTGATGAATAAATTTCTTTTAAGAAATTTAACATACGGCGAAGATAACTTGTTGTTACCATCGAAAGTCCATATCCTGCCAAAGCATTATTTGCATCATTCCATTCAGGACGCTGTGTATTTAACCAAATTCCGCCACCTGGAACAAAGTTTGCAAGTTTTGTCAAAACGAGTTGTAATAATTTTGATGTTAATGTAACAAGGTATGGATTTCCGTCTTTGTTCATTAATTTTGCATCTGTTCCGTATTTTGTCTGATCCTTTGTAATTTTATCATTTAAGTCATAATCGAAAACGATTGTATCACGAGGATTTTTTTCTACATCATTATATGTTTTAATGTGGTACGGAATATTTGCAGTTGTAAATAAAGCTTTGTTAAGTAAATCCTTTAATGCTTCTGGATCGAGTTGATTTTGTAGCTCGAGAAGTTTACATAAATAAATAATTTGGTGGTCATTCCAGTATCCAATGTTTGACCATGGATTTTCTGGTTCTGGAATTTCCCAATCTAAGCCACTTCGTGTAATTCGATATGGGTTGAATCCATCGCAAGAAGTTGCATTTACAAATTTAGAAATCATTCCTGTTGTATACGAAGGATAGCTCATTGCAAGTGCTTCCCAGTTTTGGAAAATATCACGCCAGTTTCCTTCATAATTGAGAATTGGATTACCTAATGAATCTCTTAAATTAATTGAGAACTTATTCCAAGGACGACTTGGGTCTCCGTGGCGGCGTGAGAATGAAAGTGGTAAGTATTCAAGATACAATCGATAAAGTTGGTCGTTAGAAGTTTCTTTTATTTTTTGACCAAGTTCTTTGTAAGAAATTGTTTCTGTTGAACAAACTGCTTTTGCGTTTGCCAATTGATTTGTATTTCTAGTTGTTACGAATTTAATAAAGTCGGCACAGTGGATTGTATTGTTTTCTACGAACACGCCGCCACGCATTATGTTGAACATAACATTTGCTTTATGATGAATACAAGTTATGTCATCGTTTGTATTTTGTTGACCGTCTGCGTCTTGTATATATTTATTGAGAAGGTCTTGTCCGTCTTTGATGTCTTTTTCAAGGTCTTGGACAACTTCATTTCTATTTGAGATAAGTTTTTTAGAAAGTTCATTTATTCTTGAGAGTTCAAGTTTTGTATCGAATACTTGGTACCAACTTTCTTCCTGATTTGGTGAAAGGTTGAAAGTTTTAATGATGTTACAAGATGCTCCACCACCTTTAAGAATTTTTTCTTCTGGGTAAGAAGTTGTAATACTTTCATCCATAGCAAATTGTTTTTCGATTGCGCTGTTAAGATAAACAGGAGCATCGATACTGAACCAACAAGTGTTTGCCCAGAGAGCTTCTGATGGTTCTGCACGGTCAGTCAAAACACTAGATAAACTGAACATTGCTAAACGGCTTTCTAAATTCAAATCTGTTTTTTTGTATGCATCGAGCAAAACACTTGAATCATTTTGTAAAGAAACTGTTGCACAAGCAGGCATAATGTTTCTACAACCATCAAGGATTTGGATTTCCTGATTGTTTGAATCGTTATTGCTAATTTTTGCAATACGAACAAGTCCATATTTTGAGCTAGATGTCCATTCTTGTTTGAATGTAAGATTTAATTCTGTATTAATTTCTTCGAAAATTACATGCGAACCAGCACTGTTTTTGTAGAGATTTCTTTTTATTTTGAAAGAAGGTGTTGTTGCAAATGGTTCCCAATAATAAATTGAATTTTCTTTTTTAACTTTGATTGCCGAAAAAGGTCCAATTTGATCTTTCATATCTGCAATTTTATCAGATGTGTAATAAGGGAAAATTGCAAAGCCAGAATCTTTGCGGCCTGCACTTAACGCACCTGATGACCAAATAAAGTTCCATACATCACTTGAACTTGTAATTGTCATAAAGAAGTTAGGAATTGAATTGTAGTTTTCAATCTTGTACCACAAGTCGCCATTCATTTTTACAACAGAGCCTTGTGATTGCTCTGGAGCCAACGCTTTGATTTGATCAACTGTTCGCATGTTTGAGTTCATTAAAAACCTCGAAAAAAATATTATAAGGCAACCGGTTGCCTTGATTTTCTTTAATACTTAGGATATGTTAGTTTTTGTTAGATGTCAAGTTGAATTTGATTTAAAACTAAAAAAAATTGTTTGAATTTGTTCAATTTGTTTTATAAACTAAAATAGTGAGGAAATCAGAATGAAAAAAAAATTAGTTAATTTGTGTGGAATTGTTGTAACAATGGGATTAATTATTTTTAGTTCATGTTCATCAAAAAAAGACACTTTGCCAGAGTTTGTAAAAAGTCAGATGAATTTAGTTTGGTCGGATGAATTTGATGGTACTAGTAATGAACCTAATCCAGAAAATTGGAATTATAAAGAAGGTGGTCATGGTTGGGGAAATAATGAACTTCAAAATTATACAAAGGATAGGGAAAATTCTTATGTATCAGACGGAACACTAAAAATTGTGGCTAAGAAAAATTCAAATGGGAAATGGACAAGTGCAAGATTGGTTACTCAATATAAAAAGCAATTTAAATTTGGATATCTTGAATTTAGAGCTAAAGTTCCTACTGAAAAGGGATGTTGGCCTGCATTGTGGATGCTTCCTGAAAAAAATACATATGGTGTTTGGCCTCGTAGTGGTGAAATAGATGTAATGGAAGCTTCTAAAAATATTTGGGGTGACAACGTTTACGGAACATTACATTGTCTTGCAGGCTATGCAGGGAATCCTATAATTTCAGTACCAAAAGAAATTAAAGGAATGAATAAAAAATGGCATACTTATGCAATTAATTGGACTACAGAAAAAATTACTTGGTATTATGATGGCGAAGTATTATGTGAATATCAAAATCCTCAAAATGCAGACGATAACTGGCAAGCTTGGCCATTTGATCAACCTTTTCATATTTTGATGAATGTCGCCATGGGTGGAAATCTTGGTGGTGATATTGATAAAAAAGTTGAACAATGCGTAATGGAAGTTGATTACATTCGATATTATCAATAAATTTTAAAAAAGCGTTGGAAAGAACTAAAGTTTTAACAGCTTATAAAAAGTGGACACAAATAAGAAAGAAGTGAATACATTGTTAGAGCCAACGCTTTACCGAAATTGCTTTTACAGGACACATTTCTTGACAGCAAAAACAAGAGATACAATTCTTTCTAGGAAAATGTGCTTTTTTATTTTTTATATTAATAATTTTTTGAGGACAACTTTCAGCACATTTTCCGCATCCAATACATTTTGCTTTATCAACCTTTGGAAAAGATTTAAAAATCTTTGAACAAATTTTTGCAAAAATTTTTCCAAGGTTGCCTGGAAGAACATTTGAAAAATCTAATTTTCGTGCATCAGGAATTTTAAACGGAGTAAGATTTTCTGGAATCGAATCTCCTTTTAAAATTATTTCATTAGGGGTGATTAAATTTTTTTCAATAGCTTGTCGAATCATAACAATGTTATTTGGTTCAATTTTCATCAGTTGTGTTGCAAAATAATCTTGTGTATAAAAATCTTTTGCACCAAGCAATAGGCCCAGATGATGAGATGTTCCTCCTGTTGGTCCGTTGCCTTCCATTGCATCGATTGCGTCAATGATTGTCAAATTAGGATTTACAGTTTGAGCAAGTTCCAAAAGCATGTTAGAAAAATCTTCAATGTCTGGCCAAAGATAATGGAGCTGCGGTTTTTCTAATCCAGGAATTACACCGAAAAGATTTTTAATTCCTGCAGAAAGACCAGTCATTGCATGTGTTTTTAATTTACAAATGTTTATAATATAGTCGGCTTGTACAATAGGTGTAATAATATTGAATGAATGATTTTTAAAACCTTTTTTTGTAGTGATTGTTTTTGAAGAAAAGTCGTCATTTAATTTTAGAACGTCTTTAAGTTGATTCATTTCGCAAACACGATAAATGTTTTTCATATATTCTGAAAGATAAGGGCCTCCTGAACTTTCTGCCAAAGTGATGTCGGTAATTCCTTGTTCACGAAGCCAAAGGGTAACTCCACGGATTACAGCTGGGTGTGTTGTAACTGGAGAGCTTAGAGGTTTTGCCATAATGAGATTTGGTTTTATGACTACTTTCATATTGGGTTTTAATTCATCAGAGATTTTTAAATCATTCATCATTTTTGAAATTGCTAAATTTATTTTTTCTTGATTATATTCTGGTACTTGGTAAAGTGATTGAATCATTTTTCCCTCATGTGTCATTTTTATTTTGATTGAATTGTAGCATTGATATTTCTCAAATACAATATGATATTTTGGCATTTTTTTATTATAATGAATGGAAAATCTACTATATAAATACTAAATTCATTGACACTTACTTACTTTCACTTTATAATTTTAATATTCATATCTTTTAACCTATTATGGAGTTAATTCAATGGCAAAAAAATTAGTTTACTTTTTTGGTAATGGCGACGCAGATGGCGATGAATCAATGCGCGCTGAACTCGGTGGAAAAGGTGCAAACCTTGCACAGATGGCAAAAGCACCTTTAAGTCTTCCTGTTCCACCTGGATTTACAATCACAACAGATGTATGTCAGGAATATTACAAATTGGGTAGAAAATATCCAGCAGATTTAGAAGCACAAGTTGACAAGTTCCTTGCTAAGTTAGAAAAAGCAATGGGAAAAAAACTTGGTGACGAAAATGATCCATTGTTAGTATCAGTTCGTTCTGGTGCTGCAATCTCTATGCCTGGTATGATGGATACAATCTTGAACCTTGGTCTTAACGACAAAGCTGTAGAAGGATTGGCTAAAAAAACAGGTAATGAAAAATTTGCTTATGATGCTTACCGCCGCTTCATCCAAATGTATGGTGATGTTGCAATGGGTGTTGATCATGACAAATTTGAAGCTATTCTCGAAAGTGTAAAAAACAAAGCTGGTGTAAAAAGCGATCAGGAACTTTCAGTAGAAAATTTGAAAGAAGTTGTTGCTAAATACAAAGAAATGTATAAAAAAGAAAAAGGAGAAGCTTTCCCTCAGGATGCTAAAAAACAGATGTGGGGAGCTATCGGGGCTGTATTTGGTTCATGGATGAATGAACGCGCAATCAAATATCGTCAGCTTAATAACATCAAAGAAGGTACATTAAAGGGAACTGCTGTTACTGTAATGGCAATGGTATTCGGTAACAAAGGTGATACATCAGGAACAGGTGTATGTTTCTCTCGTGATCCTTCAACTGGTGAAAATGTATTCATGGGAGAATACTTAATGAATGCTCAGGGTGAAGACGTTGTTGCTGGTATTCGTACACCACAAAAACTTTCTGAACTCGAAAAAACAAATAAAAAAATCTACGATGAACTTTGCAAAATCCGTGCTCGTCTTGAAAAACATTACAAAGATATGCAGGATATGGAATTTACAGTAGAAGAAGGAAAACTCTATATGCTCCAGTGTCGTAACGGAAAACGCACAGGTGCTGCTGCTGTAAAAATTGCTGTAGATATGGTAGCTGAAAAACTTATTACAAAAGAAATGGCTATTAACCGTGTTGAACCACAGCATGTTGACCAACTTTTACATCCTACATTCAACAAAGCAGAACTTGCAAAAGGAATTAAAATTGCATCTGGTCTTAATGCTTCTCCTGGAGCTGCTTGTGGACAGATTGTATTTACTGCAGCTGCTGCTGAAGAATGGGCAAAAGCAGGAAAGAAAGTTCTTCTCGTTCGTAAAGAAACATCTCCAGATGACATCGCAGGAATGGTTGCTGCTGAAGGTATCTTAACTGCAACTGGTGGTCGTACATCACATGCTGCTGTAGTAGCTCGTGGTATGGGTACACCTTGTGTTTGTGGTGTTGAAGCTATTAAAATTCTTGATGCTAAAACAATCAGTGTAGACGGAAAGAAATATAAAGAAGGTGACTTCCTTTCAATCGATGGTTCTACAGGGGCTGTATATGCAGGACAGATTGCAACAGAAGATGCAAAACTTTCTAAAGAATTAGATACATTCCTCGGATGGTGTGATGAAGTTCGTAACAACTCAGTTCGTACACCAGCTGTAGGTGCAAAAATTAAAGGATTTGGTGTTCGTGCAAACGGTGATCAGCCAGTTGATGCAGAAAATGCATTCAAATTTGGTGCAGAAGGTATCGGACTTTGTCGTACAGAACATATGTTCTTTGACCCAGCAAAACTTCCTTACTTCCAGGCAATGATTGCTTGTGATACAAAAGAAATGAGAGAAAAGGCTCTTAAAGATATTCTTCCACTTCAGAAGAAAGACTTCGTAGGTATCTTCAAAGCTATGAAGGGACAGCCTGTAATCATTCGCTTCTTGGATCCACCACTTCACGAATTTACTCCAAAAGATAAAGCAAGTATCAATGAAGTTGTAAAAATCCTTAAAGCTCAAGGTGTAAAAATGGACGCAGCTACTCTTGAAGCTCGTTTCAATACACTTCATGAATCAAACCCAATGATGGGTCACCGTGGATGTCGTCTTGCTATTACATATCCAGAAATTTCTATGATGCAGACAGAAGCTGTTGTACTTGCAGCTATTGAATGCCAGAAAGCTGGAATTAAATGTCAGCCAAACATCATGATTCCTATCGTAGGTGAACCAAGAGAATTGGCTACAATCCGTTCAGAATGTGAATCAGTAATCGCTCGCGTTCAGAAAGAAAAAGGTGTTAAAGTTAATGTAACAATCGGTACAATGATTGAAATTCCACGTGCAGCTATCCTTTCTGATGAAGTAGTTAAGAGTGCTGACTTCTACAGCTTCGGAACAAACGACCTTACACAGATGACATTTGGTTATAGCCGTGATGATGCTGGTAAGTTCTTAGATGCATACTATACTCGTAATATTCTTGATGATGATCCATTCAAAACATTGGATAAAAATGGTGTTGGTGAACTCATTAAGATGGCAGTTAATAAAGCTCGTAGCGTAAAAGCAGACTTCCATTGTGGTATCTGTGGTGAACATGGTGGTGATCCAGAATCAATTAAGTTCTGTTATGAAGCAGGTCTTAACTATGTTTCTTGTTCTCCATTCCGTGTACCTATCGCACGTCTTGCTGCAGCACAGGCTGTTCTTGCTAGCAAAGCTGCTACAAAACCAGCTGCAAAAAAAGCTCCTGCTAAAAAGGCTGCTGCAAAGCCAGCTGCAAAACCAGCTGCAAAGACAGCTGCAAAAAAAGCTCCTGCTAAAAAAACAACAAAAAAATAGTAGAAGAGTTTAAATAATAAAGAGGTCAGCCGAATTTTCGACTGGCCTTTTTTTGTAAAAAAATATTGATTTTATTTCAAAAGAATGTAGAATTTAGATAATAAATAATTTTTATTTGGAGAAAATATGAAAACTGTTACAATTAAATCCGAACTTGAAGGAAATGAATATCCAGGCCGAGGAATTATTCTTGGTCGTTCAGAAGATGGAAAAAAAGCAATAGCAGCTTATTTTATTATGGGGCGTAGCGAAAATAGTCGTAATCGTGTGTTTGTTGAAGATGGAGAAGGAATTAGAACACAAGCTTTTGATCCTGCAAAGTTAGAAGATCCTAGTTTAATTATTTATGCTCCTGTAAGAGTTTTGGACAATAAAACAATTGTAACAAATGGTGATCAAACTGATACTGTTTATGATGGAATGAAAAAGGGTTTGACATTCGAGCAATCTCTTCGATGTAGAGAATTTGAACCAGATGCTCCAAATTTTACTCCACGCATTTCTGGATTGATGGAAATTGAAAATGGCAAGTATTCAATTTCGATGTCTATTTTAAAAAGTGACAATGGCGATGATTCAGGATGTAATAGATATACTTTTAATTATGAAAATCCAAAAGCTGGAATTGGAAGATTTATTCACACTTATGTAACAGATGGAAATCCTCTTCCAAGTTATGAAGGGGAGCCAACTCCTGTTGAACTTAAGGGAAATATCGATCAAATAACAGACTTGATTTGGAATAGTTTGAACAATGATAATAAGGTTTCACTTTTTGTTCGTTTTATTGATATTGAAACAGGAAAGTATGAAACAAAAATCATAAATAAAAATAAGTAAGGTATGCCAAAAAAAATATTAACGCTAGTATTGATTTTATTTAATTCTCTTAATGTTGTATTTGCACAAATTGATGATGGTGTTAAAAATATCAATACTAACAAAAATGAATACAGTTCTCAAAAACAGCCTTCTTGGGCAGTTACAAATTTGACCATTAATGAAGAGATTTACATTTGGCGAACATCTTATCCAGATGTAAAGTTTGACTATTCGTGGGATGAAGAAGTTTCAGACTGGAAAATAGTTGTTACAAATTATGGAAAGTCAAAAGTTTTTTATTGGTGTAATGGTTTGTATTTGCCTAAAGAATTATTGTCTAAAAAAGATTCATATTGGAATGTAATTACTCCTTATAAAAATGAAATTTTAAATCCAAAAAATTTTTCTGAAGAACAAATTGAAAAAATCAGGGAATTTGGTTCAACAAAAAATCGACGAAATGGTAAAGTTTCTTCTAAAGCAATTTATGATGCAATTTATGATTCTTCAGACAGAAAATCTACAGAATCTCATATTAAGGAAATAAAATTTTTAAATCGCTATCCAAATGTTCATGAATATTTACATGAACCATTAAAAAGGGTTGAAAAGAAAATATTAAAACTTTCTTTAGCAAATAAAAGAGTAAAAGAATTTGTAAATACTATTTCAAGTTGTGGTGGATATAATTGGCGAGAAATTAGAGATTCGAATACTCGTTCGTTTCATAGTTATGGAATTGCTTTGGATATTTTACCAAAAGCTTGGGGTAAAAAAATAATTTATTGGGGCTTTGAAAAAAACAGTGGAAATGAAGATTGGATGTTAATTCCAATTGAAAAAAGATGGATGCCTCCAAAAGAAGTAATAGATATTTTTTTAGAAGAAGGTTTTATTTGGGGTGGAAACTGGGCCATTTGGGATAATATGCATTTTGAATATCATCCTGAGTTAACTTATTTTGCGAAAAAAAAAATAAAAGCAAATAAATCAGTTATATTGTTAAATGGAAAATGGGATTATTATGATTCACAATTTATTTCTCCAGACTATTTTTATAAAGATGGAAAAATTCAAGATTTTGATAAATCGTTGTATGATCGAAAAACTGTTGAATTACCATATCAATTAGATAATAAACAAGGCTTTGCAACTTATCACTATCGTTTGGAGAATTTAAAACCTCTTACTGAATATTCAATTATAATTTATAAAAGTGTCTATTCTGAAGGCGATTTATTTATAAATGGTGAACAAATTTATGGAAATTCAGTTAAAAAATCTTACGACAAAAAAACAAAAGAAATTCGTGACTATCGGGTAAAAAGTTTCTATACTGATTCATTTGGAAATTTGGACTTCGTTTATCATATAAGGAATGACAAACTTTCTAGAGGCGGAATTTTAGCTATCCCTCAAATTGGTTCACCAAAATATTATCGTGAATTAATTATTACAGAAATTTCGTTTAAATATTTTATTATTGGATTTTTATTAATCATAGCTTTTTACAATTTATTTATATTTTTTATGAATGTTTCGCAGAAAATGTTTTTTTATTTGACATTACTGTGTATTGATTTGGTAATAGTTGTGGCATCCTTAGACTTTTCATTATTTGGATATGTTCTAAATACTTTGCCAATTGCAGTAACATTTAAGATTACTTTATGTTCATTGGCATTAATAATTCCACTGTATAATTTATATGCAACAAGTTTATATGAGATAAAATCAAAACGAAATGTTTTTATTATTATTGCTGGATTTGTAATTTCTTTTTTAGTTTTGATTTTGGATATGCGCATTTTAAGTAAATTAGTATTTTTTATGATGATATGTTTGTATTTGTTATCATTGTATTTGTGCTTAATTATTTATAAGAAAAGAAGACGACCTAAGTATTTTTACTTGATAAATATAATAATAATTATTTTAATGTTATGTGGTTCAGCATATTCGTTGATTTTTACAATGAACAATTTTGGAAAAGGGCTATTATTCAAATTAGCAATTTTAATTTTCGCTTTTTTCCAATCGATTTTAGCAGCTATAAAACGAAATTTAATTTCATTGCGAGGCCGTAGAAAAGTAAATCTTTTGGAACGATTTAATCTTTCATTATCAAGATTTAGTTCTAAAAATGTAATGGCTATGTTGCAAGCAAAGAATATTTTACAGATAAAAGCTGGTGACAATTTAATTTGTGATGGAATGGTTTTATGTGTAAAGATTCGCGATTATTATACTGCAACTAACGAGATTGATGAGAATGAATTGAATTCTTTTTTAGTACGGTATTATGAAATTGCTTCAATGAGTGCTTCTGAATGTGGTGGATTTGTTGTAAAATTTTATTCTGAAGAAATTATGATTTTATTTAATGGAAAGACTTCTGAAGTTGTTAAATGTGCTATTTTAATTAAGCATCAAATTGAAGGTTTAAAGGCAACAGTTACAAATGATAAGATAAAAAATCTTTTGGTTGATATGGTAATTGATTCTGATAAACTAGTTGTTGGCATTTTGGGAACAGAAGATCATATTGCTCCTGTTGTTTGTTCAAACTTATATAGCAAACTTTCTGAATTGATTAAATTGAATAAAGAACTTTCATTCGATATTTTGATAACTGATTATGCAATGAGTTTTTGTAGAACATTTACGGATTGTCTTTTTGATGGAACTTTTGTCAATTTAAATAAAGTAAAGTCATTGGTTTATAAAATTTATCCATTTGAGGAAACAAATTATAATAAATACAGAGGTAATGTGTAAATGAAAAAATTACTTTCAATGTTTTTATTAATTAATTTATTTTCGGTACTTTATTCTCAAGAAATCAAAAATGGAATATTGAAAATTGATGATCCAAAAATTTTTGAAAAAAAAATCATTTCTTTAGATGGGAATTGGGAATATATTTCTAATTCAAATTTTAGTTTTGAAGAAGAAAATACAGAAAAACAATATCAAACAATTCCTCAAAATATTCTTAAGAAATTTTTCCAAACTATCGGAAAAAATAGAGATGATACTTCAACATATAAAGTCAAAATTACTGGATTAACACCTAATGGAAAATATGCAATCTTTTCTCGCCGATGTCCTTCTACGGCCGCAAATATTTATTGTAATAATGAATTAATTGAAACTTATGGACATTGTTCAACAGTTGAAAAAAATCATCGGCCAAGTGAAAGACCAATTTATCTTTTTTTGTATGCCGATGGAAAAGGGGACATAGATTTAAGAATTGATGTATCAAGCTTTGCAAATCATGCAACGGGAATTACTGTCGCAATTTTATTTTCTGAAGAAAGATTGATAACAAATTATTTTCGTTGGATGACAACTTTAAAATCTTTTCTTATTGGAATAATGCTTTTTTGTTGTATTATAAATTTTTCAATTTACTTAAATGATAAAAACGCAAAACAAGGAAATATTAATGGAATAATTTTTATTGCATTAATTATGTATGTCTTAACAAAAAATGGAAATTTGCTTGGGGCTTTATTTAATAATTTTTCTTATACTATAACAATTTGGATGCAATCTTTAATTTTGTGGGTAATTCCACTTGTGTTTAGTTTAATTTTGCAGCGTGATGAAAATTTTACAAAAAGAAATCCGTATATTGACAATTTTTTTGTTGTGCTCTTTGTTACTTTTGGGTTGATTTTTTCGATTTTTCCGGTTCGATATACGAATTACATATTTTTCACACTTACTGTTATAAATTTTGTTTTTTATTTTTATATGATTGTAAGATTCTCATACGCACTTGTTTATAAGCAGAATAATATCATACCAAATATTATTTCTTACATGATAATTGAAACTGGCGTTTTTTTGGATATCATCTTTTCTGATTATTCTACAAAACAAGTTGTATTATTTGCAGAATTCTTTTTGCTTATTCTTGTAATTTTTGATGTTATTTATATGGCATATTCGCATCAATATAATTTTCAGCAAATAAATAAAGTTTCAAAAAATTTAAAGATCCAGATGAAGTCGTATAATAGATTTTTTTCAAATGATTTTGTTAACTTATTTGAAAAAAAACCATTGAATATGCATATTTCAGATAGTGTAAAAATTAATGCTACAATGATGATAGTTCAGTTTGAATCAATTTCACCAAATGGAAGAATAATTGTTCCTCGTGAAAAGTATGAAAGTATAAAAAATGTTATTTCTGCAATTTATAAAATTATAATTTCAAACGGTGGAATAATTTCTAATTTATTTGAGGATGGATTTATATCAATTTTTAATAAAAGTCCTGAGGATTCTTTAATTTGTGCAAAAGTTTTTTTGGATGAAATAAAAAAATATAATCTTCAAGCTTCTAAAATGAATGAACTTTGTGTAATGTGTTCAGTTGCAATTCACACAGATGATTTTACATCAATTGTTGTTGGGGAGCAATCTTATATAAATACGACTTTCTTTGGAAAAGGATTTAATATAATTCGAAAAATTTTAAGTAATTCTGCAACTCTTGGGATACCTTGTTTAGTTTCACAAGCAACGCTTAATAAAGTTGATTCATCGAAAATTAAAGTAGGTAATTCAGTTGAATCTGCATTTGTTCAAATGGATGAAGATGTTCTTAAAGTTTATGAGTATGGATTAAACTAATTATAAATAAATTCATATTGTAAATTAACTAATAAATCATTAAAATAAATTCATTATGGAAAATACAAAGAGAACAGTAACTTGCGGAGATTTAAGAAAATCTGACGTAGGAAAAAATGTAGTTTTAAATGGTTGGGTTAGTCGTACTCGTGACCTTGGTGGATTAATTTTTAT
>JAZUSR010000091.1:0-1844 GCA_045606765.1 Treponema sp. | reverse complement strand
AGCCATCTGCTTCTATTAACTTCATTACTGCTCATGATGGTTTTACATTGAATGATTTAGTTTGCTACAATGGAAAGCATAACGAAGAAAATGGAGAATGTAATCGTGATGGAACTGATGATAATAACAGTTGGAATCATGGTTATGAAGGAGCTACTTCAAATCCAAAAATAGAAAAGCTTCGTGAAAAGAAAATCAAGAATTTTATTCTTTCATTATTTGTATCACAAGGTGTTCCAATGATGACTGCGGGTGACGAATTTCGTAGAACTCAAGGTGGAAATAATAATGCTTATTGTCAGGATAATGAAATTTCTTGGATTAATTGGGATTTACTTTCTAAAAATGGTGATGTTTTCCATTTTACAAAAGAAATGATTAGATTACGAAAAAATCACCCTGTTTTCAGAAGAAAGAATTTCTTCTCTATTCAAAAACCAGAAATTGAATGGTTTGATGCAGAAAGTAAAACTCCTGATTGGGGAAAAATGAAGCGTTTCTTAGGCTTTAAAATTTCAGGTTCTGGAAGTCGCCACGAAAATGGAACTCCTGATAATGATTTTTATGTTGCCGCAAATACAGATATTTATGATATTACACTCAATTTGCCATTACCACCTCGTGGAAAAAAATGGTATAGAGTTGTAGATACATCTATTGACGGAAGTGATTGTATTTCATCAGAAGGTAATGAAGAATTACTTCACGAACAAATGAGATATGTTCTTCCTGCAAGTGGATTTTTAATTTTAATGAGTAAATAAATTGTTTGTTTTTTACTTATTATAAGATTTAATTCAAAAAAGTCCAAAATGAATTAAAAACGGTTGCAAAATATTCAAATGTTTTGTATCGTATTCAAAGGAAATACCCTGGAGGTTATAAAATGAAGTTTGACGCCGCACAATTTAAAGAAAATCTTGAAGGTCGTCTTAAGAGACAATATGGAAAAGATATTTCTCAGGCAAACAAACATGATCTTTTTGACGCAGTGTCTGCATCAGCTCTCGAAGTTATTATGGAGAACTGGATGGCAACTCGTCACGAATATGAAAAAAAGCCTACAAAGAAGCTTTATTATTTGTCAGCTGAATTCTTAATGGGTCGTGCTTTAAGTAACAACCTTATTAATGCTGAAATTGCAGATCAAGTAAAAGAAGTTCTTAAAGGAATGAATATTGATTACGACATGATTGAAGATCAAGAACCAGATGCTGGTCTTGGTAACGGAGGTCTTGGTCGTCTTGCAGCTTGTTTCCTTGACAGTCTTGCTACTCTTGTTTACCCAGGACAAGGTTACGGTATTAGTTATCGTTACGGTATGTTTGAACAGAGAATTGAAAACGGTTATCAGGTTGAATATCCAGATAACTGGCTTGCTCACCGTGACCCATGGGAAATTAAACGCAGTGACTTAGCTGTTACAGTTAAATTTGGTGGAAACATTGCTTACGGTAAAACTCCTGATGGACGCGACCGTTATTATATCGAAAATGCAGAAGAAGTTACTGCTACACCTTATGATATGCCTATCGTAGGTTTCGGAACAGGAACTGTAAACACACTTCGTTTATGGTCAGCTTCTTCTCCTAATGGATTTGATTTACAGTTATTCAATAACATGGAATATAACCGTGCTGTTGAACGCCAAAATAGTGCAGAAAATATTAGTGCTGTTCTTTATCCAAACGATTCTGGTCCAAGTGGAAAAGCTCTTCGTTTGAAACAGCAGTACTTCTTCTCATCTGCTTCATTACAGGATTTAGTTCGTCATTATGTTGCTGATTACGGTACAGATTTCCGCAAGTTTGCAGATTTACATGTTGTTCAGCTTAATGATACTC
>JAZUSR010000090.1:0-3892 GCA_045606765.1 Treponema sp. | reverse complement strand
GTATTACTATTTCTATATCTTTGATTGATAATGGTGTTTCTAAAGTGTAGTTGCTATTTTGAATTTGGATAGATTCAATATCGCCCCAACTAAATTTTCCTTGACTATTAATCCATGTTTTTTTAGCATCATCATAGGCACCAATATCAACAAAATCTACTAAAGGAATAGAAATTTTTTGCCATTCACCATCGTTTTTAATCATTTCCGAAAGAATATAATAATTTGCACGCCATTTTAAGTCTTCAGTATCAGAGTTTTCAAACCAAATTTGGAATTTGATATCTTGAGCAGTTGTTTTGATCCAAAATTCAAGGCGAGCTTTTTTAGCATATAAAGATGTAAAGTTACATGTTTTAGAAAAATTAAATTTAATCAAGCTGTATGCTTTAAATTGTGGAAAGTAAATGCATCGCTCCCCGTTTCGAGGGTCACGCTTAAATAAGAAAATTTGATTATCAGTTTCTTTTAAATCTGTGGAAATTGAAATTTTTTGCGAAATTTTATTTTTGTAAATTTCATATTTTCCAATTTTAGTACAATCTTCAATCCAGGAAGAAATTTTGTAAGTAGGAATTGAAAAACCAAGCGCAGAAATAAGTTGAGTATTTAAATCTGTTGGGAATGTATTTGTACTTCCAGGTATGAACATTCCGAAGTCTCCTGTGTATGACCAATTTGCTCTTGAAATTTTTCTTTTATCAAGTAGAGGAACAACAGTTTTATACCAACGGATTCTGTCATTTGTTCTTGTGTTTTTTTGGTAGACTCCAAATCCTGAACAGAATAATGGTACTCGACGAATATTTGCAAAGAAAATAGCTCTGTCTAATAATTCTTTTTGATATTCAACAGAAGAATCCTTAGGATATGAATTTAAAAGGTTTCGTTCTTTGTCATTAAGAGAATAACTTACTTCTGGCATTTTTGATTGGTCATATGGGAATGGAATGTTGCGTATATTTGGAAGTCCAATCCAATCTGCACCTTGGTGAGTAAATAACATTGGTTCAAAAAATTGGAAAGAGTAAATTAAATTATAACTATTGTAATTTGGCATTTTTTCTAATTCATCAATTGAATTACGATTAGAAGCCCCAACGATAATAGAATGGGAAGAATCAAATTGTCGGATTAATTTTATTATATTTCCTTGAATTTCGTACCATTTTTCTGATGAAACTTTTTCAGGATTGTCTAAAATTTCGTAAATAATGTAATTGCTCGTATTTTTATAACGAGTTACAATTTGTCTCCAAATTTTTGAAAGGAATGAATCTAGATTAATGTTAGGCGTTCTTTGGTAATTTATATGACAATCTAAGATAATATAAATCTTTAGTTCTTCTGCCCATTTGACTACATCGTCTAAAGTTTCAAATAAAAGTGCGTTAATTGAATGTTCAGAATCTTTTGAACTCCAATAGTCAAAGTGAATTGGAATACGAATTGCTTCTGCACCAAGGTTTTTGATATTTACAAAGTCTTGCTTTCCAAAGTAAGTAATACCTGCACCTGAATGTTCGTATGATTCCAACCATGTTGTCAAATTGATTGCTTTTTTAAAAGGCAATTCTGTGTTTAATGTAGGAGCAATATCTTTAGCAAAAAATGATGTTTGAGAAAAAGCAATTGAGTTAATTAATAAAAAAATGATAAATATTAGTTTAAATTTAGATAATCTTAACATACCTTCTATTGTATATGAAAAAGCGAGGTATGTTAAGACTTATATAATTTGAAAAGTTTTATTTGTCAATTGACCTAAAGTTTTCCACTTTCTGCAGCACCAGCAAGCCCAATGTCCTTTCTAAAGAACATATCATCGAATTTAATTGTGTTCATAAGTTCGTAGGCTTTATTCCATGCTGCATCAAAAGTATCATCGATTGAACAAGCTGCTAAAACTCTTCCACCATTTGTAATTAATGATTTGTCATCGGAACGACGATCTTCAATTGCACCGGCAATAAAGATTTTACAGTCTTTTAATTTATCAGCTTTTGAATCGATTTTAATAGGTAAACCTTTTTTGTAGGCATTTGGATAACCTCCAGAAACAGCAACAGGTGCAACTGCATAACCTTTTTTCCATTGGAAGTTAAAGTCTTTTAGTGTTCCGTCAATAATCGATTTACACATATCTGCAAAATCAAAATCCATCATTGGAAGGACAACTTGAGTCTCTGGATCTCCAAGACGAACATTATATTCAAGTAATTTGGGTCCGTCTTTTGTAATCATTACTCCAAAGAAAATAAATCCTCGATAGTCAAATTTTTCTTTTATAAGACCGTCAAGGGTTGGCTCAAGGATTGTCTTTTTGAATTGTTCCATAATTTGAGGAGTAACATCATCAAGAGGTGTTACAGCTCCCATTCCACCTGTGTTAGGACCTTTAGCACCATCACAAAGGCGTTTATGGTCACGTGCAGGTAAGAAAGGAATGATAGTTGATTTTCCATTAGCAGTAAATTCTTCTGTAACAGAAACTGCTGCTAATATGGAAATTTCAACTCCTTCAAGATAATCTTCGATGACAAGTTTTTTTCCTGCTTCTCCTACGCGTCCATCTGCCATTAATTCTGTTACAGCTTTATGTGCTTCAGAGAGAGTTGCAGCGACAACAACACCTTTTCCTGCTGCTAAACCGTCTGCTTTTATTACAATAGGAGCACCATGTTGATCTATATAATTATGTGCATCAGTTTCATTTTCAAATGTTTTACTAGCAGGGCAAGCAACGTTATATTTTGCCATAAAATCTTTTGCAAGATCTTTACTAGCTTCAAGTTGTGCACCTTTAGATTTTGGTCCAACACAAGGAATGCCAGCTTCCCAAAAAGAATCTGCAAGACCTTCTGCCAAAGGATCTTCTGGTCCAATTACTGCAAAAGAACAACCTTCTTTTTTTGCAATTTCAACATAAGAACCTTGAGAAAGAGAAATGTTTCTACATTTTTTTTCAGTTGCTGTTCCACCGTTACCAGGGACACAGATAACTTCGTCTATTGATGAACTTTGTGCAAGTTTCCAGGCAATAGTGTGTTCACGTCCACCAGAGCCCACTACAATTACTTTAACCATAGGCATATTTTAATAAAAAAAATGGCTTATTTCAACATGATTTGAGTTTTAAGTTCTCCGTCTGTGTTGTAAATAAAAACTATGTGATTGTCTTGGAAAAAAGCATATTTTGCTACAATTTTTTCATTAATTTTTACAGGCGCTTTATATGTAATGCGAATGTTTTTAAAATTTTGTGTTGAATAAACTGAATAAGGGAAAGCTTCTTGTGCGTAATCTAAGTATGTTAAATTGTGAACATGGTCGTTAAAATCAATATCATTTCTTCGAATTTGAATTGAAACTTCGTTTTCAAAGGAATCTGGAGTTGGAATTTTTTCAATTTTTGCTTCAGAAAAAACAGATTTTTCTTCTGGTTCATATTTTTCAATAATTGATTTATCTATTTTGCATAAACGATTTGTATCTAAATCAAGTACCACCCAGCGAGTAGTTCCAATTGCAACAAGTTTGTCATTGCAATAAAGTTCAAAGTCTCGAGAAACATTAAAAGTTTGTGTTACAGATTGACTCCATGTTTTACAATAGATTTTGTCACCATATTTTGGATATTCATTTATTTGGATTTTCCAATCTGTTAGAACCCATGCATGTTTTTGTTGTGTTCGTTCGAGATTGTTATCATTTGCTTTATCTGAATGAACATTTCCTGAATTTTCTAAAATTTTTAGAATTGCTTCAATTTTTAAATTTCCATCTTTTGAAAAATCTTCAATTACGGTTTGGTATGAAAAATCTATAAACATTATTATTTCCTTAAAAACTAGATGATGAATAAATTATAAAAAAATGTTTTAACTCACGC
>JAZUSR010000089.1:0-9172 GCA_045606765.1 Treponema sp. | reverse complement strand
ACAGGATTTTCTGTAGCTCCAAGTGTTTTTGTTTCAAAAATATGGCGAGTTTGCTCTTCTGTTAATTTGGAACCTTCAATGTGATTTGAATTATAAGTTAGGTTGATTTGCACACTATGATAAATTCCACCTTTGAGCCGAACATCTTTTTCTCGTTTTAAAATCGAAAGAATAGTATCGTTTTTTGAAAATTTTACATGACGCTTTTGACGAGCAGGCTTTTCTGCATCTGGGGGAATGAGCCAAGTTTTTCCTTGTAAAATCGCTCCAGGAACTCGACCTTCTTCGCAATAATATCGAACTGTTCGCTCTGCAACTTCCCAAGTTTTAGAAATGTCTTGTACGCTATAATAAACTTTTCTTCCCATAGGAAAAATTTACCACATTATCGGCAAAAATACAAGATGATTTTACGTAATGAATAAAGTTTTATTTTGCCGATAAAATTATATTTTTTTTAAAAAGTGTACTTTTGCAAAAATTATAGGATATTTTCTTCTATGTATTTTGCAACTCCATCTTCATTGTTAGATAGAGTTTCAAAATCTGCAACTTCTTTAACTTGTGGAATTGCGTTTTTCATTGCAACACCAGTTCCACAAAGTTTTAGCATTCCAATGTCATTAAAATCGTCCCCAAAAGCAATAATTTGTTCTAAAGGAATTTGAATTTTTTCTGATAAAACTTTTATTGAATGTTCTTTTGTGGCTGTACTAGATGAAAATTTGTACCAAGGAATATCTGAAAAAGGAAGATAATCACAAGTTGGTACACTTTGAGAAATTAATTTTGCTTTTTGAGCATCATCTGTTTGAACACAGATTTTCATTGCACATTCTGTAAATTTTGAAAAATCCTTAAAATCATCATATAAGGACATATCTGAATATTGAGTTGATTTATCATTCATTTTGTTCCAATAAATTTTGTCGATTGTATCTAAAGTGATTTCACAATCTTGACCACACACTTTGTAAGCTGTATGCAAAATTGATTTTGTTTCTTCAAAAGAAAAAGAAGCACAATGCAAAAGTTCATTTTTGTAATAAATGCACGCACCGCCATTACAAATAATAATTTCAGGAATGATTTTTCCTACAAACTCGTCTGTATTTGGCTTTCCTCTAGATGTACAAAATCCTACAAGAATCCCTTTTTTTTGACACTCCGCAAAAATCTTTGCAGAATAATCTGAAATTGTTTTGTCTGAATGAAGTAAAGTTTCGTCTAAATCTGTTAAAATTAGTTTTATATTGGTCATTTTTTTCTCTTTATATCACCTTTTTAAACACATAAGTTTTGTATTCTTTACCATCAAGTTCAGAAAATTTTTTATAAACAGATTCTTCTACCAATGTAAAACCGTTTTTTATGTACCATTCCCAGTTGCAATCACAATCGGTCCAAAGATACATATTTTTGTATCCATCATTTTTTAGTTTTTGCCAAATTTTTTCAAAGAGGATTTTTCCACTTCCTTTTTTTAACCCAACAAAAAGCGAAAGTTTTATATCATCTTTTGTCATAAGATGGTGAACTTTTGAATCCATGTACAAAAGATATTCAGCACAAAGTTTTAAACTTTCTTTTTTTTCTTCATCAAAATTGGCAGAATTTTTTAAAAGCCATTGTTCAAAATCATTTTTATCAGAAAGTCGTTGAAGAAACATTGCCGAACAAAGTTGATTTTCTTCCATTATCTGAAAAGCTAAATCATTTTTAAAATAATTATTTCGTAAAATTGTTTCTGCATAGAAGTTCCTAAAAGAATTTTCCCAGCCAGAAAAAGTCCACATTGGTTTTACAAATTCCACAATTTGAGAAAGATTATTTATATTGAAGGAAGAAATTTCGTTGTTCATAGGTATTTTTTTATCGTATTAAAGTATATTTCAAATATTTTATTTAGGGAAGATGTTTTGATGAGAGGAATAAAAGTGTATATAATTTTTTGAAAAATTTAATCATTTTGTTTGATAAAAAAGTTTCCAGCAACTTCTTTTGTTTGTAAAACATTAATAAAAGCTTTCGGATCAATTTTTTTGATGCCTTTTAAAATGTCTTTTTCTTGGTCGCTAGAAATAACGGTATAAAGCATTGTCTTTTCTGTTTTTGAATAACATCCTATTCCTGTAAATAATGTAGCATCGTGATTTGCTATTGATTTTATACAGTTAACAACTTCAGATGGATTTTCAGTAATTACTAGTAGTGTTGTTTTTTTATATCGTTTATAAAAGGTATTAATCATTTGGGTTGTTGTAAATTGAAAAATAATCGAATAAAGAGCAAAGTTCCAGCCAAATAAAAATCCATAAATAGCAAGAATTCCACAATTAAAAATAAAAATTATGTTCCAAATATCTTTACCATTTTTCTGTGCTGCATAAATTGAAATAAAATCTGTACCACCACTTGTCGCTCCTGCTAATAATGTTAAGCAAACAGAAATTCCTTGTACAATTCCTCCAAAAACTGAACATAATAAAATATCGTTAGTTACATTAATGTGAGGCAAAAAGTCTGTAAATAAACCTGTTGCAATAATCATCCAAACAGATAAAAGAGTAAATTTTTTACCTACGACTTTAAAACAAATTACAACAGGAATGCTATTTAGTAACCAATAAAATAAACTATATGGAATTTGGATATTAAAAAATTCTAAAAAAATAGCTTGAAGCAATAAAACAATCCCAGAAAAACCCCCTGGAAGTAATTTTGCAGAATAAATAAAAGAATCTAAATTTAATGCCATGATAAAGGCACCAAGTGTAACAATAAAAAATCTAAACACAATTTTCATCTATTGCTCCAAAAAAAACATAACAGCAAAAAAAAATATTTTTGCAGAATATTGAATTTTATCAAATGAATTTATAACAAGATTCTGCAAATTTATCTATTAAATTAAAGTGATCTAACAATTCCATAGACACAGTCGCCGGCTCTTTCGATGTGGCGAACAATATCTATATAATGAAGTTCGGTTTTGACATCTTTCCCATCTTCAATACGGTGACAAGCAAGTTTTTTTAATTCTTTCTTTGTATTATCAATACTTTCTTCCATTTGTGTGGAAATTTGTCGTTCTTCACTTGTAAGTCCAAAACTTAAATGCTGTGTGATATAATCAAAAAATTCTTCTACTTGAGTAATGTAAGGTAATAGTTTTTCATATGAAGAAGGTTCTTTTTCTGAATTTTCCAAAACGTATTTTTTTAAGCTATGAGCAACTGATGCACATTCGTCACTTAAATCTTCAATTCTTGAAACAATTTGAAGTAATTTATTTATTTTTACTTGATTTAATATGCTAATTCCAGGCATTTTATAACAGTCTATTAAAAATGATGATATTTCTTCATTCATTTCATCTATGAACTTTTCTTGTTTAAACATTTTTTGTGCAATTTCTTCAATTTGTTTTGAATTATATTCTTTTAATGTGTTAAATATTTCATCAAACATATTCATTACTTTTGCAGCCATAATAGCGATTTCTTTTTCAATCATCATAATGAATAATTCAACATTATTTTGTTTTTTTGAAATGATAACAGGTAATTTATAATGATCAGAATTAATATTTTTTGGTTCTTTAATTAACTTTGAAACTAAGTTTGCAATTTGATTTACAAAAGGCAAAAATATGATTGTTGCACAAGTATTAAAAACAGTATGTAACATTGCAATATGATTTGTAATATTTGCTTCAGGTGATTTTGGTACAATGATATCAACTAATGATAAAAATGGTTTGAACAAGCAAATTGCAATAAGTGTACCACAAATATTAAATCCAACATGGACTGCAGCAGCTCGTTTGGCATTTGTATTTGCACCTAGTGAAGAAAGGACTGCATCAATTGTTGTTCCAATATTACTTCCGAGAACAAGTGCTGCAGATAACTCCCAGTTTAATGAACCACTGGCTGCCATTGTTAAAATAATTGCTGTAAAGGCACTTGATGAATGAATTAATGCAGTTAAAAGGGCTCCGATGATAACACCAATTATTACACCAAGAAATCCAAAATTCGTAATTTCATTTATAAAGCTAACTGATTGTGGATTTAATGATAAAGTATTTCCTAACAAATCTAGACCAAGAAATAATAATCCGAAGCCAAGAATCATATCTCCGAAATCTTTTATTTTATATTTATTTAGAGATTTAGCAAAAAAAACTAATCCGATTAGAGGAATTGCAAAAGCAGATATTTTGAATGAAAAACCTAAAAAGGAGACTATCCAGGCTGTAACTGTAGTACCAATATTTGCACCAAAAATAATTCCGATAGCTTGGGTTAATGATAAAATCTGTGCGTTTACAAAGCTAACAACCATTACTGTAGTTGCACTTGATGATTGAATTATTGAAGTAACAAATAATCCCGTTAAAACAGAAGTAAATCTGTTCCCTGAAACAACACTTAAAAGCTTTTGAAGTTTATTTCCAGCACCTTTTTGAATTCCGGCACTTAATAAATCCATGCCCCAAAGTAATAATGCAAGGGCTCCAATAAAATTCAAAACAATTGAGATAAAATTAAGAATCATTTTAAATCTCCATCACATAAGCACTTATATAAAAAAAATAAAAAAAAATCAATGAATTGTGTAATTTAAAAAACTATAAATGCTAGTGTACTAATTTGATAAAAACTGATAATCTTTTTATATGATATTATCAATTTTAGGCCAAGTTATCGGGTTTATTGGCTCGTTATGTTTGCTTCTTTTTGGGATGAATATGCTTTCTGATGGTATTCAAAAGGGAGCTGGTAGTAATTTAAGAAAATTATTAGGAAAAATTACAGGTAATAGAATAAAGGCAGTTCTTACAGGAATTGGAGTTACAGCTATTATTCAGTCGTCTGGGGCTACTACTGTTATGGTAGTAAGTTTTGTTAATGCTGAAATTATGACATTAACGCAAGCCATAGGTGTAATATTTGGAGCTAACATTGGAACAACTGCAACAGCATGGATTGTTTCGTTCTTTGGATTTTCTTTTTCAATTTCTGCACTTGCTATACCTCTTTTTGGTTTTGGGTATATTTTAAAACATTTTAAAAAATTCAAGATACATAACTTTGCAGATTGTTTTATGGGATTTGCAGTCTTATTTATGGGGCTTGATTTATTAAAAAATACTTTAACACTTGATGCAAATTCTGCAAGTTATATTTTAAAACTTAATGAACTTGGATTAATGGGCATTTTGCTTGGAGTATTTATTGGAGCATTTATAACAGCTCTTATTCATTCATCATCTGCAATGACTGCCATTGTTTTGACTATGGCAGCAAATGGCTCATTAAGTTGGGAACTTTCTGCTGCAATTGTATTAGGTAGTAATATTGGTTCTACAGTTGATGCTGTTATGTCATCAATGGGTGCTTCTACCAATGCAAAACGAACAGCTCTTGTTCATGTTGGTTTTAATGTTATTGGAACTGTTGTAGCATTAATTTTCTTTAATCCATTCTTATCTTTTGTAGATTCTCTTATTCCAGGAGTTCCAGAGTCGGATATTACAACACATATTGCTATGCTTCACACAGTATTTAATTTATGTGCAACTGTTGTATTCCTTCCATTTGTGAACCAGATTGCAAGTATTGCTAAAAAAATCATTCGTACTTCAGAACAAGAAGAAGAATTACATTATAAACTTCCGATGATTTTACCTTATGCACATTTTAGTGCTGATCTTTATTCATTTCAGATTCAAAAAGAAATTTCTAAAATGTCAGCAAAAGTAATGGAAATGATGGATGCATTATTTAATTCAATTACTAAAAAAGGTTTAATGGAAGAAGAATCAAAAAAAGTAAATTTTTTAGAAAATTACATTGATGAAATGAGCGAATCTATTACGCACTTTTTACAAAAATGTTCTCGTCTTCCTAGTGCAAACTCTTCGGATAGAAATTATTTTGCTAGATTAATTCACATAACTGATTCAATAGAAACTTTGAGTGATGAATGTTGTTCATTAATGCATACTGTAGAAAAATATTTAACATCTTCAGAACTTAATAAAGACCGAATTAATGAAATTTCAAATTACCTTGATTCTGTTCGAGTGTTTTTTGAACAAGTTTGTACATACTTTGCCCTTGGTGTTTCAGATGTGCAAAAAGTTCAAGGGGAAATTATTGAACAAAAAATTGATGATACTAAAAAAGAACTTAAAAAAGCATCTCGCAAACGAATCGAAAATAATGGTGATGTAAAATCAGAACTTCATTATATTGATGTTGTTCGAAAAATTGAAAAGGCTGGTGATTGTGTATATTCAATAATTCAATCTGTTTAATTTTTTTGAATTATAAGTTTTGTTTTTTTTATTGAGAATTTTAGAAGCAACTTTTTGATATTTTTCAGAAAGTTGCTTTTTGTTTTTAATACTGAATTATTTTAAGCGATTAATGTTTTCGCGAATGACTTTTTCTAAAGCTCGATGCTCTACTTTTTCTGGGAAATTTCGCCATAAAATATATTTTGCATTCTTATTAACTTCAGATAATGGTTTCCCAACAGGGTTGTGAATGTTATCAATTATAAAATCAATTTGTAAATTTTTTATTGTTGAAATGTCTTTGCTAGTAATTTCTCCAGGGCCATAAATGTGAACAATTTCTAAGCCTAAATCTTTTGCTAAATAAATTTGATTTTTATTACATGCAACTTTTGCATTTTTTAAATTATTTGATTCAAGGTAAATTTTTCCGTCGATAAATGCTTTTTCAAAAGATGCAAGGCGTTTCTTTGAAATATTTAAGTCTCCACATTGTTCAGCGATTTTTTGTACTTGAGTTTTTACATTTTCGAGAGAATTATTACAAGTGATTTTTATCATTTTAGTTGAGGTAATGTTTTTTCCAAGAGTTTGCATCATTCGTTCAAAGCCAGCGAAAATAAAATATTCACTATTTGATACTTTTTGAATATCAGAAATTGTTATTTCGTATTCTGGTGGATGTTGAAGATTCGCTGGCGCAATTATATCAATAGAATCAATTCCTGCTAAATCTGCAAAAGCGGCTGTCCAACTTGTTGATGCAATTATTTTTGAAGTTTTTACTACCGATTGCTTTTCTAACAGATTTTCATTTTTGTGAATGATGCTTAAATTTTTAGAATTAGTTTTTGAACAACTTAAAAGTAAAAGTATAAATAAAAGTTGTAATGGAAGAAACTTATTTTTTAACATTTTTTTCCTCGATTAAAAATAAATAATAAGATATAAATAATTCCAGCGACAACAGAGATAACAGCCGCTGGTGGTAAATCAAAAATAATAGAAATTAAATAGCCAATTGAAGAAAATAAAAATCCAAAAAATGAGCTCAAAATGAAATATTTTTTTAAACTAGAATTTTTATTTTTTAAAAATATAGTTCCGCACAAAACAGGAAGTATTAAAAGTGCATCAATTAAAAAAGCCCCCAAAGTTTTCATTGCAACAGCAACAAAAAAAGCTATTATTATGACCATTATTGAATAGTGAAATTTAATATTGATTCCCATTGAAATTGCAACATCAGGATTAAAAAAAATTGACATAATGGTTTTAAAATTTTGTGTGATATAAATAATTAAACCAATAGATAGAATTCCTAAAAAAAGAATATCATTCCAAGATAATGCAAAAGGACTTCCCCACATTAAATTTAAAGTGTCTTTTGCCGGAACATTTCCTAAATGCATAATTAAACTTGCTAGAGCCATACTCAAAATCATAGCTGCAGAACTTCCGCTGCCAAATCCAGAATTTGAATCTGATGTAAAAAGAAACATTAAAAAGATTAGTAATAAATTAACGATTATTGAAACAGGAATAATTGAAATATTTAAAGCCAAAGAAATGGCTCCTCCTAAAATTACACCATGCATTAGCATATATCTAATTGGAAGAAGATTCATTTTTAAAACAATTACTCCGCATAGTGGAAAAGAAATTCCACTTATTAAAAGAGAAAAAAAACCACGATAAATTGGTGGTAATGAAAAAAGTAAATAAATTTTTTCAAATAGTTCAAACAATTTTAAAACCTCTGTAAAATTATTTTAAATTTATAGTCTTCCAATTTCGTAATGAATTTAATTCATTATCATGAGTAACAACAATAATTGTCGGAATTTCAGAAATACTCAATGAATGCAAAATATCGATAACCATTTTTTTATTTTCTAAATCAAGACTTGCTGTTGGTTCGTCAAGTAATAAAAGTTTTGCATTTTGTGCAAGGCATCTTGATAAATTTACTTTTTGTTTTTCACCACCACTTAAACTTGAAAAACTTCGGTTAATTAAGTTTAAGCTTGATGTTCGTTCGAGGGATTTTTTTATGAGAGAAGATTTATTTTTTTCTTTTGAATTTATTCCAAGTGATACAACTTCTTCGACAGATAAACTAAATGTTGAATTATCTGAAAATTGAGGAATGTATCCAATTAAATTTTTTTCTAATTCAGAAATTTTTTTATTATCGATTAAAATTTTTTTATCGTTACTCGGAAGAATCCCAGCAATTGTTTTTAATAATGTTGTTTTTCCTATTCCATTTTCGCCTTTGATTAAAAGTCTATCACCGGGATTTAAAGAAAACGAAATATTTTTTATATTTCCAAATTTTAAAGATAGATTATTTACTTCAACACTTACTCCTGAAATTAATTTTGCTCTTTGTCGAAGAAGAAAATAAATTTGCTCTGGGTCAAAAAGATTTTCTAATTGATTTTCTGTTTGGCACATTAATTTTGGAACAAGAGTATTATAGTTTAGTTGAATTTTTTCAGCAGGATTTTTAATTGATTTATTAAATTCTTCAATATATTTTTTTGCATTTTCACTTAATAAATCTGTATTGATTTTTTTTATTCCTAATCGAATTGTTAAGACAGCAGCAGGTTTTCCTAAAGCACTATCATGTGAAGAAAGATTTTCTTTTGAAATTGAATTATTTTTAAAAAAATTTTCTAATTCAAAAAGAGGATTCAACCATTTTCCTGAACTTGAAAAAATTAATTCGTCATTAGAAAAAACTTGTAAAGATATTCCCTTTGGTAAAGAATCTAAATAGCTCATTAAAGAAAAGTGTTCATTAAAAAATTAAAAATTCATAGTAAAAAATTAAGTAGACAAAATTAAATACTT
>JAZUSR010000088.1:0-4806 GCA_045606765.1 Treponema sp. | reverse complement strand
CCTAAACTTTGAAAAAAAATATTTTTTCTTGACAACATACTAATATCGTCTTATATTGTTAGTATAATACAATATAATATAAGGTGGCATAATATGGCAGGGATTACAGTAAATGTTGAACAAGAAGATAAGGAACTTTTTAACACAATTTGCAATAAAATGGGCATGAATATTTCTACCGCAATAAATATTTTCATAAAAAAGGTAAACGCAACTCGCAGCATTCCTTTTTCCATCGAACTTGAACCAGAATGGAACGAAGAAACTCTTGCAGCTTGTAAAGAAGCTCTTGATATTTCAGAAGGTCGAATCCCTACAAAAAGATACGATTCTTGGGAAGAAGCTGTTAAAGACTTAGAGGTTTCTGTTGCAGAGGAAGAACCAAAATATGGTGTATAAACTTGTTCTTTCAAATAGTTTTAAAAAAGACTATAAACTGATAAAAAAACAAGGGAAAGACATTTCTCTGTTGGATAAGATAATTCCTATTTTGTTATCAGGTAAAAAACTTCCTCGAAAATATAAGGATCATCAACTTAAAGGAAAGCTATCAAAATTTAGAGAATTACACATTCAACCAGATTGGCTTTTAATCTATACAAAAAATGATACAGAGTTGATTTTGACTTTGTCTAGAACTGGAAGTCATTCTGAATTATTAAAACTTTAATCCATCCACTTTTTCATAAAGGCAATTCGTTTTTCAACGCTGTTTTTAGAAATTTGGTGGCTGCTTAGCATGTCGTAGCCGTGGAATGTTCCTTTTGTTTCGTTAATTTGAAGTTCTGTTGTATGATTTTTGATTTTTTCTGCATAAATAATTGCTTCATCATGAAGGCAATCAAATTCGGCAGTTTCTATATAAGTTGGTGGCAAAACTTCTGGAAGTGGATTTTTCATTGGAATTGCAATTTGTTCTTGCTGGGCGGTGGCATTTTTTAGGTACATTTTCCACATGCGTTGATTATTTTTTGCGTTCCAAAGGGGAGTGTCTGTAAAAGTTTTCATAGAAGTTGTAGTCATTGAATTGTCGGCAACAGGATAAATCAAAACTTGGCAGCAAGGGCGTGGAAGATTTTTTGATTCCACTGTGTTGCAAAGATTTGCTGCAAGACAACCTCCAGCACTGTCTCCAAGAACAATGATTTTTTTAGGATTGATTTTTAGTTTATCTGCATTGGAAATTAAATATTCATAAGTTTTTAGCGAATCTTCGTAGGCAGCAGGGAAAGGAAACTTTGGCAGTAAATGATAATCTACAAGGTAAGTTTTGCAATTTAATTTTGATGTATATTCAAAAGCATTTGTTAATTGATGAGGTGCTGTTTTATAGCCAAAGCCGCCACCGTGCAAAACCAAAAGTGCAAAATCATTTGGTAACTGAGGCGAAATCTCTTTTACAAGAATTTTTTGATTCTCAAACCCATTAATATAAAAATCCTTAACAGTCAGATTTTTTGCCGGCCGAATAAATTTGATGATAATTTCAAGAGGCTTTTGAGAAAGACGGCAAATCAATTTTGAAAATGGCAACTTAAAAGCAATTTTTCTAAAGTCTTTGTTGTACGGATATTTCATTTTAAGATTATTTCATCCCACCAAATTAGAAAATTTTATTCTATTATAATAATTTATACGTCATTCTAAAGCAAGTTTTTTTGAAGGAATGTTTCTCTGATGATTTTAAGTTGTATCACCTCCCGAAAAGGTCAGGGGGTTTTATTTATATAAATACCTATAACAAAAAATACTCTTTTGAATAACCGTGTTTGTTACGCCGAGGGCCCTCGTTGTTAACATTTTGCGTAATGTTTTCTATTTTGCCAAATAATTCGTCATTTCTTTACCTTTGTTTTTATTAAAACAAATATTGTAGCAATTAATCTAAGGATTTCTAAAATAGCACAGATAATTACTAAAACTTTATAATTCTGGATTTTGACCTTGATTTGCTAGTTTTAATATTATTCCAAAGGTTGGCATAAAATAAATGATTCTTAAAATAAATTGTGGAAAGTACATAAAATATGCAATTCTTTTATTAAGTAAATACAAAATTCCAGAACAAACTACACTAAGAATAAAAATATTTTGAATCAAATCAAATATTATTGTACCAGTAGTATTTTGCACTTGTAACAAAACAGATATTGATTTGATATTTCCAATAAAAATCAATACATAGGTGTAAATTCTATACAAGTCAAAAATTGCAAAAATTAAATTTGTTCGTTTATTCATAATTTTTCCCTTTACTTTGCGCAATATCTTTTTACAAAACTTTCTTTTCCGTTGTATCACCTTCCGAAAAGGTCAGGTCGTTTTATAGTGTAACAAAATCTTTTGCACCAACATGGTACTCTTGTAAGTCTACTTCTTCTTGACTCAGAACGCAAGAAGAAAATTGATTTATTTCAATCAATTATTTTTCATATTTAGGGTTTAATACAAACCCTAAAAACGGCCGAGTCAAGGCCTCGAACGCAGTGTGCCTTGACCAGACGTATTCCAGTTTTACAATTTAAGTAAAACTGGAACAAAGGTGAGTCAAGGCCTTGAGCAAAGCGTGCCTTGACCGGACGTATTGACATTCATCTATATATCCATTATCTTTTCATATAGATAAACTTCTATATATCAAGGTGAACACTATGACAGAAAAACAAATTGCAGATATTTTTAAAGGATTTTGTGACGAAAACAGAATCAAAATTATCAGGTTTTTAAAAGATGGGGAAAAATGTGCTTGTAAATTGCTTGAAAATCTGAATATCACACAGCCAACTCTTTCTCATCACATGAAAATTCTTGTGGACGGCGGTTTGGTTCTTGCCCGAAAGGAAGGAAAGTGGACTTATTACTCGTTGTGTAAAGAGGGCATTGAAAAGGCTCGTTGTTTTATGGAAGAAATTGAAAATCAGGTTGAGTAGGGGATAGAGAAAATATGACAGATAAAGAAAAGCAACAGAAAATCTTAAATATTTGTAAAGAATCTACAGAAAAAAATCCTATTGTGATTTTTAATCGAATTGTAAAAAACGAAGATATTTTGATTCCTATTCACGGGCCAATTCATCATGTTGTTGATGGGGCTGCTTTTATGACTGCGTTTTTTAATACTGGTGGTAAAATCGATTTGGAAGAAAGTTTTTGGGAGTTGTGTAATCGAGCAGAAAAAATGCCAGGTGGAATGTGTGGCCATTGGGGCGTTTGTGGAGCGGTTACTTCTGTGGCTGCAAGTTTGTCTATTATTGAAAAAACAGGGCCTCTTTCTGAGTTTGATTGGGGAAATCACATTTTGTATTCAAGCAAGGCATTGGAAAAACTTGGAAAAGTTGGCGGTCCTCGTTGTTGTAAAAGAAATGGCTATTTAGCTTTGGAAGCGGCAATTGATTTTGTAAATGAAAATAAAAATCATTTTGGAGTTGTTCTTGAAAAAGACAAAATTGAATGTAGCTTTTCTTCAAAAAATCAACAGTGCAAAAAAGAAGGCTGTCCGTATTTTAGAGGATAAAATGAAGCAAAATAATCCTCCCAAAAAGAAAATCGCTTTTATTTGTGTTCACAATTCTTGCCGAAGTCAAATTGCTGAAAGCCTGGCAAAACATTTTCGCGGTGATGAGTTTGACTTTTATTCTGCGGGAACCGAAACAAAACCTCAAATCAACCAAGATGCAGTTCGCCTTGTAAAAAAGCTCTACGGAATTGACATGGAACAAACTCAATATTCCAAGCTGGTTTCCGACATTCCTGACCTTGATGTGGCAATTTCCATGGGCTGTAACGTGACTTGCCCCTACATTGGAAAAGACTTTGACGACAACTGGCAACTTGACGACCCCACCGGAAAAAGCGACGAAGAGTTCATCAAAGTTATTAATATAATAGAAGAAAAAGTTCGCTCTTTGAAGTAAATTTCTTTTTAATTCATAGCTGGGCGTACCTGCTAACGCAGGCCGGGCTTTTGCGGTATAAAATTGGTGCGTCGCCAAGTCGCCACACCAATTTTTCCGTTCAGCTTTTTGCTCCGTTCCCCTCCGCAAAAATCCGAACCCTATCGGGCTGCAATCCCTTACGCAAGAAACTAAAAAAATTGATATAGTGTTCAGTCTTAATAAACAACATCAGGATCTAACTTAAGTTCATGACCTTTTACGAGCTTTAACACTAAATTCTTTTTTTGTTCCACACTCAACCTCATAAGATTTTCTAGTTCTTCTTCAGAAATGTTTTCGGGGATTGAATATAATTTTCCTTTCCGTGATTCATAAACAAGTTGCCCGTCTGGGATTAATCCACCAATTTTTCCAAATTGTTCTTGAAATTCAAAATTTGGTTTTATCATAAAGGGGCTCCTGTGAGGTTGTAAAAAATAACACTCTGATGTATATTTAAATTGCGTTCGCGGGATATGAAAATACGCCAAGAATGTGTTTGCCCTAGTAATAAAACCTAGGGCTTTTTTATTATAATAGTTTTATCACCAATATTTACAAGATTACATCATCTTTTTACAAAACACAATGCAACATTATTAACAAAAACTATCCAAAACTTTTACATAAATTTTACATCACCTTCAATCAATCTTTACAATCTTCCCTTATCTTCTTGTTAGATTCTTTATGAAAGAAAAATCAACAAGGAGAAAAAAATGAACAAAACTCTACTTGCAATTTTAGCAATTCTAACTTTGCTAACTGGTGTTTCAAATCAGAAAACACAAACATTGTTTCTACTGACGGTTCTACTTCTATGGAAAAAGTGATTGGTATTTTGGGTGAGGTTTTTACAGAAAATAACAAG
>JAZUSR010000087.1:0-23103 GCA_045606765.1 Treponema sp. | reverse complement strand
ATTAAAAAAACAAGTTTACTTCCTGCAATTTGTGGTCGTGTTTGTCCACAAGAAAAACAATGTCAGGGAAAATGTACAGTAGGAAAAGTTTATAAAAATGCAGAAAAAGCAGTTTCTATTGGTCGTTTGGAACGCTTTGTTGCAGACTGGGAAAGAGAAAATGGAAAAGTAACACCTCCAACTGTGGCTGCAAAAACTGGTAAAAAAGTTGCAATTATTGGGGCAGGGCCTGCAGGTCTTACAGTTGCAGCAGATTGTGCTCGCGCTGGTCACGATGTAACAGTTTTTGAAGCTTTCCACAAAGCTGGTGGTGTAATGATGTACGGAATTCCTGAATTCCGTTTGCCAAAAGCAATTGTTCAAGAAGAAATTTCTAACCTTGAAAAAATTGGCGTAAAATTTGAAATGAACTTCCTTGTTGGCCGCACAAATACTTTACAACAAATTCTTGATGAAAAAGGATTTGATGCTGCATTTGTTGGAACAGGTGCTGGTCTTCCAAAATTCTTGAATATTCCTGGTGAAAACTTAATTGGTGTATTTAGTGCTAACGAATATTTAACTCGTGCAAACTTAATGAAAGGTTACGATAAAGAAAATGCTGCAACTCCAATTTATGATGCAAAACATGTTGTAGTTTGTGGTGCTGGTAACGTTGCAATGGACGCTGCTCGTATGGCATTCCGTCTAGGTGCAGAAAAAGTTGATATTGTTTACCGCCGTACAAGAGCCGAAATGCCTGCTCGTTTGGAAGAAATTGCTCACGCAGAAGAAGAAGGCGTAAACTTTAGATTCTTGGAAAATCCAATTGAAGTTTTGGGTAACGAAGAAGGAAAAGTATGTGGCGTTCGTTGTCTTTCTTACGAACTTGGTGAACCAGACGCTTCTGGTCGTAGAAGTCCTGTTGCAATTCCAGGTTCTGAACACGATGTTGAATGTGACGCAATGATTGTTGCTTTAGGAAACGGTTCAAATCCATTGTTGGTTGCTACAACACCAGGCTTAAATGCAGACAACAAAGGACACATCACAGTTGATGAAAATCAGGCTACTAGCCACGCAAAAGTTTGGGCTGGTGGAGACATTGTTCTTGGGGCTGCCACAGTTATTCTTGCAATGGGTGAAGGTCGTAAGGCTGCCGCTGCAATTAATGAATATTTGGCAAAATAATTTTAAATTAGTTTTCGTAACATAGAACCTTAATTTAATGTAAAAAAAAGGTTATTTTAAAGTGTACCACAAAAGTTAGAAGTAATTTTTATGGTACACTTTTTTTATGCAATAGTTTTTTTTGAAAGGAAGGGGAGGTTTTATATTTTTTTTGCAGCTCGCTCTTGGAAAGATTTTTTTACAGATTCTGCAAAGAGTTTATCTTGTGATGAAAGTTTTTGAACAGAAAAAATTGGTTGACCGTCTGTTTCAGATATTCTGAAAATCTTTCTAGGGTCTGTTTTGTATGCTGGACTTGATTTTGCATTTATCCACCAGTTTAAAACGGCTAGAATACAAGTTGCATATTTAATTAAAACAGCATTTGTCGCGTTATTTTGACCTGTTTGATTTTTAGCATTAAGAAGAACATCCAATCGTTTTGAAATTGGCGTTGTAATTCCGAAGTTGTACATATCCCAAGGGTTTTCAATGCCATTAACTCTTCCATGTGGAGGATCAACTAAATTGATAAGTCTTGATGCTTCAGAGAAACATGCTAATAAAAATGATACTCGAGTTGATAGAATAATATATTTATTGTCGTTAATTGGTCTTTCAAGAATTAATTGGTCAAAAGTGAAGTTTGGTAAAAATAAGTATTTGGTCTGCCAATATAGATTTGTAATCGTTTTCTTTCCTAATTGCGAGTTAGGAAAATTTGGTTGAGTATAAGTTTGATTTACAAGATTTTTTAATTCAGTAGAATATTTCTTTTCGTAAAGAATTTCTCTATAAATTGGCCATTCATTTATTGCATTTAAAATATCGTCATGCTTAGTTTCAAAAAGAGGATTTGATTCAACATTAAACTGGATATTGTGACATGCAGTAAAAATGTCTTCCAAAATTTTTAAGAGAACTAATGTTACATGCAATGGGTTTTTTGGTGATAAATATAAAAATGGTTCACCGAGGTCGTAAATTGGTTCAAAATATGGATACAAATCAGGAAGTGATTCGATATTCAGAAAACCAGCTTTTGGAAATAACTGGTCCAAAAGTTTTAACCCAGTAATTACCATTTCTGTTTTTTCATCGGCATTTTTTTCACTTTGTTCTTTTGCTTTTTTTTCTTCTTCAGCTTTTTTCTTTTCCATCAAAATTTCTTCTTCGGTTTTCTTTTTTTCAGGAAGAATAATGTCAAATTTTTTTAAGCCAAGGAAATTTAATATAGAATTGATTTCTTGCGTAAAGAATTTTGGATATGTTACGAACTTTGTTCCACACATACGCATCAAAAGAGGATATAATCCACCTGCACATTCTCTGTGAATATAAACCCATTCTGTAATTGCTTCTTTTGCAAGCATCTGAAATTTATCTTTTTGGGCATTGGGATAATGACAAAGTTCGGTGTAAATTTCTTTAATTATTTGATTAATTGTCGTATCGCCTAAATAATAAATAGTAATAATTTGTTTATAAATTGCTTTTACAAAAGGGGTAAGTTCACTAACAAGAATTGTTCGAGATGTATTTTCAAATTCAACAAAAGCAAGTTTTATATCGCGTATATTCCAAGTTGCGATTTTTCGTAAAAATCTGTATTGAATTCCAGAATCATTTTGAATCTTAGATTTAAATGTATCAGGACTATTTTGAATAATTGTTTTAATTATTGTAATAAAATTTTGAATATGGTCTACATGGTTTTTAAGATTAATTTCTATGAACATCGGCAAAACTTTTTCTGTTCCGTCTTTGATGAATTGGCGTAAAAAATTAAATACACCAAAGTTCTTTTTTATGTTGTATTCTGGGGACATCATAAGTTTGTCGATTAATTGATTATCTTTTTGTGAAATTATAGGAAGATCTTGAACTCGTTTTGTTTTTGTCGAAACATTTTTAGATTCAGTAGAAGTGTTTTGCGTTGAAGAATTTGTAGCCTGTGTTCCAGTAGAAATAGATGAACTTGTTTTTCCAGTTACTTTTGTTGAACTTCGATGTTTAACAACTTTCTTTGGTAATTTTGAATAGTCAATTGGAACTGATTTTTCGATGAAAATTTCTCCACCCAAAATTTTTGTCATTTTTGCTGCTTCTTCTGGATCTAGCACACCAATATTTTTTCGAGTATTTTCTAATGTTCCAGGTTCAAATAGCGCTTGAGGCACCTTTTTTTTAAATTCATAATCTTCAGCCATAATATATCCCTTTCTTAAATTATCGGAAAGTACTTAAGTTTTCTAAATACTTTCCGAATTTGTAAAACTTATTTAAATTCGGAGTTTACTTTTTTTGACGATAGCAGGGAAATCTTTTAATATAATTTTATTTCCTTCAGAATCGAGTAAAACTCCTTCTATAGTTCCAAAAACAGTGTGATATGTTGATTTAATAGCAATAAAATTTAAACTTCTAGAAATTGTATTTTTAGGAGTAAAAGTTAAATCAACCATGCTTTCAAAGTCTTGAATAATCCAATTTTGGTTGATTCCAAATGGATGAGTGATTTGAACAGGTGGCATTGTTGTGATTTTTCCATCTATAAAAAGTATGTTGTCGTTATATTCGTCTGTACTAACACCGTCTAAAGAAGTTGTTGAAAGTCTAAAACCAATGTCCTTTTCATTAATCTTTCCACAGGCTGTGAGATTTTCACCGCTTGTAATGTATTTGTAGTATGAACGATTTTCAAAAAGGAAACCATATCCAGACTTTTGTAAATAATTTTCGAGGATATCTCCTGATTTGTGTGTAAACTTCATTCTTCCGATAATTGGTGAAAATGAATACCAAGTTGCTGAGCAACGACTCATTGTGGGAGCTGGTTTTACAGAAAAGATTTCTTTTGAAGTATCTGAATTAAGTTTTCCAAGGAATGCAAGTTCCACATAAGGGCGAACATTATCCCCCTTTACTTTAAATTTGATAGAAAGTCTATCTCTGTCATGATCCCAGCCAATTCTAATGTATCTAGTTTTGGCTGTGCTAACACATACTGCTTTATGAAGTTTTTTCGGAATTAAGTGTAATCTCAAGCCAAGAAAAATTCTGTAAACATATTTTAAATTTGTTTTTTTATTCCATAAAGAGATTTCAGCCATATTAACAATTTTACTATCGAATAAATCTATAGATCCAAGATAATCTTCAAAGGAAAAAGTATAAATTAATCTTGAACGAATAGCAAAACGAGTAAGAATCGGTGGAACTGGAATCCCTAAAAAAGGTGCCTTTACACCACTAATATCGAGTTTTTCTGGAAGTGTTGAAAAAGTACCAAAAATTGGTTTACCATGTTTGATAATTTTTTTTGGTGCTTTTTTAATTTCTCTTTTATACATTTTTATAATTATAATAGTTATAGAAAGAAATTGCAAATATTCTTGAGCTATTCCTCATCAATATAAAAACCAGGAGAAATTACATCAATACATTCTTCTGCTAATTTTTCCAAGAGTGTAATTCCTTTGTCAGTCATAAGAGAGCCTTCTACTTCGGTGTAAAAATAATATCTCCAAGGAACATTTTTTACAGGATGGCTTTTTAAGGATTTTAAGTTATATCCTGAATCTCCAAAGACTTTTATTGCTTTTGCAAGAGAGCCTGGTTCATTTTTGATAGTGAATAAAATAATAAATGAACAATTTTGTCCTTTATTATTGAAATTTGGAAGTTTATTAGAAAAAACTGCAAATCTTGTTGTATTTTCTTCATTTTCGTTAATATTTTTTTCAATAATTTCTAAGTTGTAAAGATTTGCAGTTTCTTCACTTCCGATAGCGGCAAATGATTTGTCATTTTTTTGAGAAACAAGATTTGCGGCAATTGCAGTATTTGATGCTGTTTCAATTTGAAAGTTATGTGAGTGAATATATTCAATGCATTGATCGATTGCTTGTTGATGGCTGATTACTGTTTTTATATCAGACAGTTTAGTTCCTTTTATCCCTAAAAGAGTTTGTTCAATTTTTAATTTGAACATTTTTGTAACATAGAGTTTTCCTCTAAACATTAAATCGAAAACTTGGTTTACATCTCCAGCAAAACTGTTTTCTAGTGGTAGGACAGCATAGTCACATTCGTTTTTTTCTACAGAATCATATGCTTTTTTAAAACTTGGAAAGGGAATTAGATTGTCGTTTGGAAAAATTTTCTTTGCAGCGATATGTGCGAACGCACCTTCTATTCCACAGTAAGCGATTCTTTTTGCGTTTGATTCATTCATAATAAAAAACCTCACCAAAGTTTTAAATCAACATCTATAGTATAAAAAAAACAGTAAACATTCAACTTCAGAGAAAAAGTAAAGTTGAAAGTAACAATCAATTGTGGTAAAATACACATTATGAATGTGCTGAAAAAATTTTTCGAGACTGCTGCTTCTGTTTTACCAGTAATGGTAATTGTATTGCTACTAGGTTTTACGATTGTTCCGTTAGATAAAATTTTACTTTGCAGATTTGTTATAGGTGGAATTTTATTAATTATCGGGTTGACAATTTTTTTGCAAGGTGTCGAACTTGGTATTCAACCGATGGGAGAGCGATGTGGTGCTGAATTAACAAAAAAGAAGAATTTAACATTATTGTTGATTGCTGCTTTTTTGATTGGATTCATCGTGACAGTTGCAGAACCTGATATTCAAGTTTTTGCACTTCAGGTAAAAAATTTTTTTGACTTTGTAAATAAAAATATGTTTACTTTTGTAATTGCAGCTGGTGTTGGAATTTTTATTACAATTGGACTTGTAAGAATTGTATTGAATCTTTCTATAAAATGGATTTTATTTATTCTATATTTGATTCTTTTTTCTGTAACAATGTTTGCTCCAAATAGTTTTGTTGGAATTGCTTTTGATTCTGGTGGTGCTACAACAGGTCCGATGACTGTTCCATTTATTATGGCATTGGGGCTTGGTGTTTCTGCGGTTCGTTCGGATAATGATAATTCATTTGGGTTGACTGGAATTTGTTCAGTTGGTCCAGTTTTGGCTGTGATTTTATATTCATTGTTTTTAAAATCTAAAGGTTTGTTTGATTCATATCAAGTTGAAATAATTTCTGAAACAGTTTCGAATTCTGTAGAAGGAAATATTTTTTATCAGATATTTAGTCCGTATGGAAAAATATTTTTGCATACAGCAAAAGAAGCAATGCTTTCAATTTTACCATTGGTTGGGTTATTTATAATCTTTCAAGTTACATTACTAAAGATGACCGGACTTCAAGTTGCTCGATTTATAATCGGTTTTATATATAGTTTTATTGGACTTACAATTTTCCTTGTTGGAGTAAATGGTGGTTTTTCGTTGGCAGGAAGTGAATTAGGTAAAAACCTTGGATATCTTGCGATGAATAATGGTGGAATTTGGTTTGTTATATTAATAATTGTTGGTTTAGTGTTCGGGGCAATAATTGTTTGTGCTGAACCTGCTGTTTGGGTTTTGAGTGAACAAGTTGAAACTGTTTCGGGAGGAACAATTAAGAGAAAATTTTTGTTAGTATTTCTTTCTGTGGGAACAGCAATTGCAATAGGGCTTTCTCTTTGGAGAGCAGTTTCTGGATTTAATCTAAAGTTCATTTTAATACCGGGATATATTATTGCAATGATTTTGATGATTTTTTGTCCAGCAATGTTCTCAGGAATTGCCTTTGATTCTGGAGGAGTTGCATCAGGTCCATTGACTTCAACTTTTGTTTTATCGTTTACTTTGGGGGCAGCATCTTTTTCATCGGCTTCAAATGATTCTTTTGGAGTAATTGCACTTGTTGCGATGATGCCATTGATTGCAATTCAACTGATGGGAATTATTTATAGAGTTGTTTCCACTAAACAGAAAAAAATTGTAAAAGAAGGAGATGCTGATAATGAGTTATAAATTAATTTATAGCATCGTTCCACAGTACAATGGGGAACTTATAACGAATGCAGCAAGAGAAGCTGGAAGTTCTGGTGGAACAATTTTAATGGCAACTGAAACTTCTGCAAATGGAATAATTCAGTTGTTGGGATTTGGTGATGCTGCTAAAGATATTGCATTGATTCTCGTAGATAATGAAAAAGCCGGAAGTGTTTTGCGTTCAATAAAAAATGCAACTGCACTGAAAAAACATAATTTTGGTTTGTTGTTTTCGGTACCTGTTTTTGATTTTGTTAAAGCAGGAGATGCTGATTTGAAAAAAACTAATGTTAAATCTGGAGAAAAAATTATGAATGAAAATTCTTATAAAATGATAAATGTAATTGTAAATCATGGATATGCTGAAGATGCAATGAATGCTGCAAGAAAAGCAGGTGCTGGTGGTGGAACAATTATTCAAGCCAGAGGAACAGCGAAAGAAGGAGATGCAAAATTCTTTGGTACAGAGATTGTCCCTGAAAAAGATATGCTTGTTATTTTAGTTCCTGATGATAAAAAAGATGCAATTGTAAAAGCGATTAGTGAATTAAAGTGTTTTCAAAAAGCCGGTGCAGGAATTATCTATTGCAATGATGTAAATGATTTTACAGTTCTTGGGAAGAATAAAAATAAATAAAATGAAAAAATTTGCGAAAAAGGGTTTCCCATTTTATAATTTAATATGGAGAAAAAAGTATGAGTAGTAATGATATAGATCCAGCAATTGCCGCTTTATTAGATGATACAAAGCCATATGATTTTAGTAAAAGTTCTTTTGATTTTGAAAAAATGGTTTTAAATAGTGAGGAAGAAACTCGTCCTAAAAAATCAAATAGTTTTGTTCCAGAAGTTGATTTATCTATAAGGGAATTTAAAGAAATTACTCGATTGTATAATGAAGAACCTGCTGACTGGTTTGATAATCCAACATATTATAAGACTGCTATTGCAGGAGAAGGGAATGCTTCTCAACGACTTCATGCTGTTTTATCAAAATATCTTACTTGTAAAGATATAAAAGATAGAATGGTTTATCGTCAGCAAGTAATTATGGCTTATTGGGAATTAATTCATTCCATGGCAGTTAAGATGGCAGATAAAAATGTTGATATTACAAAACGAATGTTAGTAAGATTTGCAGTTTTACTTCCTTCATTGTTTAAGCCAGAACATAAAGAATTGTTTGCAAAAACAATTTTAGATAATGAAACAAATGAACCTGTTTTTTATCTTGATGAATGGTTTAGAGCAATTGCTACGAATCAGATAAAAGCTTCTACTACAGATGAAGTTCGCCAACCTAGAAAAGCTTCTACTCCAGAAGGCGTTGCACTTCAAGAACAACAAAGATTAATGCAATTGCAGACAAAAAATTCAGGAAAACTCCAAAGTGCAGAATCAGTTCTGAATATAAAAGAAAATGAACGAGGTATGCTTGAAGCTGAATTAAAATCAAGGATTGATAATCTTTGTGAACATCAAACTGTTCCTGGTGCTTCAAATCATAGAGAAGGTTATACTGAACAACAGCGAAAATTATTACCTGAAATTACAAATTATTTGCATCGTCTTTCAAAAAATGATAAAGAATTGTCTAAAGCATTAAGAGAATATATGGAAGCTTCTGAGGTTTATAATGCCGTAACAAATAAGATTTCGGATACGACAGAAGTTGTAAATGTTGATAATGCAGAATATGAAACAGAATTTGATACTGTTCGTCAGATGGCAAAAATGACTTGTGGTAGACAGGGAAATCAATTTCCAATTTTTACTAGAGAGTTCTATCATTGTATGCCACAAGGAACAGGTTTTAGGGAAAATGTAATTAATTTATTAAAATGGGTTGAATCAATAGATCCAGGTGCATTTTGTCGTATTCATAAGAATATGTCGCATAGAATTGTTCCTTTTGTATTGCTTTTGCCAACTTACGGTGATTCTGGGTTTTGTTGGGAGCCTTTTGATAGATATAATCGTGTTACAAGTCGTGGTCGAATTGTTATTCCTATGTATCCACGAGATTTGAAGATTGCTGTTTTGACTGCTGTTGCTGATTTGCGTTGGCAAGTAGCAAAGGAAAAAGCTTCTTTTTATTGGATGGAAGAAGGTCTTACAGGACAGTATTATGAATGGATTATCGAAAAACAGAAGTTAAAAGGTGATTTAAAACAATATTTTATTCAAGATTATGTACTTTGGATGACAAAAGAATCTGAAGGTGTTCAAAGATTGGATAAAGAAGTTCGTGGTATTTTCTGGCGAAATATTCCATTCCCTCAGAGTTTAAAAGATGTTCTTAAGACTCGAAGTCTGGTTTATGATGATTTGTGTAAAAAAGATAAAAATAGAGAGATGAGTGTCGGATATTAATTATTAAAAAAGATTAAAGGGTATAAGACATAAAATTAAAAAAGCAAAAAAAAGACTACCTTTAGTAAATCGTTATGTCGTGAAAAAATTAATTTTGATTGGCATAACGATTTTTTTGGTAGTCTATTTTATTTTAGAAAGATAGATTATTCTTCTCCAAAATATTTGTCAAAAGCTGTTTGAGCTTTAACTTCTGTTAAGATAGTTTTTGTATCTTGTGTAAAGTCTGCTACTTTTTTAGAAAGTTCTGTTACCTCTGGTAAAACAGCTTTGTATGGAACAAACATCAATACGAAGATTGTACCATCTGCAGCTTTCCACATATCTACTTGTTCTGTTCCTGTAAGAATATTTGCAGATTTTACTTCTACAACTTCTTCTAAATAGTTAAGAACATCTTTTTCGTTTCCTGTGTCTTGTGTGTAAGAACGCAAAACTGATTTTGTTGCAGCAGCAACTGTTCTACCAAGTTCAGCACGACCATTTGCACGAGCGAGTTTGAGAGAATTCTGATCGCTAGACATTTTTCCACTACCTACAGCGTAAATACCTGTGTCATCTTTTTTTCCAGTTAAAACCCAAGCTGGTCTTTTTACACCGTCAGCACCAACAACTGAACTTAATGCTGCTTGTTCAGCTGCAGAATTTGTCTGTTCTGTTGAACCACAGCTTGTAGCAATAATAGCTGCTAAAATACAAGAAATGATTAAAATTGTTTTTTTCATTTTACATCTCCTAAAAATAAGTTATGTTTAATTATATCTATCAAAAGATAAATAATCAACGCAATTAATTTATTTATTTGCACTTAATAATGCATTTAAATTAGCATAATATTTTTTTTCAATTTCTGAAGAAATAGTTATAAAAGTTTTGTTTAATGCTCCTTGGTTATTTAGATGTCCAACTCTTCCATGTGTTGAATATGAATGTAGAGTAGTTTGAGAAGTAACATCAATTAAATCTAAAGTATAAAAGTAATTGTAGTAAACATGTTTTTTGTCTGGGGAATCAGTTTTTTCGATGCTGACATTTGCAATTACAGTGTATTTACATGTTGCTAAATCTGAAGATTGTATTCCTAAAGTATTATAAGTTTTTATAAGAGAATTTTTTATACGATTTTTTTCATCGTTAGAAACTTGAATGTTGATAGAAACATTTTTTTTGATGTCTGAAACTTTTTTAGAAAGTTGGACAAAACTTCCGTAAGAAAGTTCATAGTCTGGTTCAAAAGGAGCATCAATTGTATTAATTAGAAAAGAATAATATTCATTTTCTTGGCCAAGCAAAAATGCTTGTTGAGCATAAATACAACTTTCGAGAGTTCCTAAGTTTGAATTTGCAAAATTAATGTATTCGATAATTTGAGAATTGTTTTTGGAAATTAAATTTGAATAATAGTCAGCAACATCTTGGCGTTTTAAAACTGCGAGGGCATAAACTTTAGAATCATTTGTGTAGAATTTTTCTGCAATTTTTAATCCTGTAATTGATTTAAGTTGAGACGAGGTATCAATATTTGCTGTGTAGGAAGAAAATTCTTCTGTTGTTGTAGAAGTATTTTTAATTGATTCAGTAGAAGAAATTTTTTGATCTAAAATTTTAATTAGTTCCGATTTTGCATCATCTTCTGCAGTATTATCGTTTGTGCCAAAACCTACACCAGTCAAATAAAGTTTTTCGTTATAATTTTGAGAAGGATTTGAAATCCATGTAGGGAATTTTTCTTGTTGTTTAGAAGAATTTTTTATAGGTTTTACTTTTGAAGGATTTCCACCTGCGATAATCGAAGAAATAAAAATAAAACTAAACAAAAATATTGAAATTCTTTTCATATTGTTCCTTAAAATAAAAAATTAAAATGAATTTGCTGGTCTTGTAATAATTTTTTTGATAGACGAATTTTCACCGAGCCAAATTTTTTCGTTTGTTTCGATATTTACAAGTTCAGCAGAAATATAATATGTTCGAGATGTTTTTTTTCCATTTGAATCAACGATTGTCTTTATATCACCTTGGAGCATGTAGTCAGCACCTGTTTCATTTCCGATATTTTTTGCAGTATCGAGGCTTGAATTTATTTGTTGATCATCTCGTTCTTGGCGAATTTCATCACGTTCTGAGGAGTTAGCGACAGAAATAATTTTTCCTGTTTTAATAAGACTTACTTCTAGTTTTTTTGAGATTATAGTTGTGTCAATGTGTTCGTCGCTTTTGTTACGAAATGTTCCAACGATTACGACAGGTTTTTTTCCAGTTTCGCGAATATAATTTGTGTACCAAGTTGCATCAATAAGTTGATTGATTAAGTCATCAGCAACTATTCGTACATCTGTATCGTTCCAATAGCCACTTAAATCTGTTTGAGTTGTTGGATCTACCCTGTCAATATTTGTTGTTTCGCAACTAAATAAAAATAAAGAGATTGATAACAAAGAAATTAATTTTAATAATTTCACTTTTACCTCCTAAATATAAATTTAATTATAGCAGAAAAGTTACTTTAAAGGGAATATTTGAAAAGAATTAGATTTTAGTAAAGAGAAAGAAGTTTTTCATCGATTTTTTCTATAATTGAATTAATGGAAAAATTTTTTATCTTTTTGAAGGAATGAGATTTGGACTGATTTTCCTTTGGTTTATAGTTTTGTTCGTTAGAAAAAAAAGTAAAGTCAGATAGTTTTTCGTAGATAAAAAAAACATCATTAATAAAGATTCCGATTTTACCAGGAAATTTTATTTTTGAACTAACAATGATTTTTGAAAATAATTGAAGTGAAATAAGAATTGAACTTTTATATAATCCGTCTAAAATAGCACCTAAAGTAAAGTTAAATTTTCCAATTGAAAAAAGTATTTTTCCATTTGGTGTCAAAAGTGAAAAAAAAGTAATAAATAAAGTCATCATAAGCAAAGAAAAAATATGTACTTTACGTTTTAAAAGTAGGCAAATAAAAAATAGAAAAAAAGTTATTGCCCAAATAATTATTATTTTCATTTTTCCCTCGGTAAAACAATTTGCAATGATTGATTTTTTATTTGCAAAAACCATTTTGAGTTATTTGTAAAATATTCTGCAAAAACGCCCAATAAAAGTCCTGTGACAAAGCTTAAACCTAACATAAATGGTGCTACAAATTTTGTATTTTCATGAAAAATAAGTAAGTATGAAATTCCAAGTTGTGCTACACAATTAAATAAACTTCCTGCTAGCGTAATTCCGATTAAAGAAATTGCGTTTGGAATTTTTTTATAAAGGGAATGAAATAAAAAAAGCATTATTAATCCTGATGCAAGAGAGCCACCGATTGAAAACAAAATAGTATATGAAAAAAGAGAGCCTGAAATTAAATTTTGAACAAAAATTTTTAGCAAAATTAGTAAAATTGAATTTTTTGGTGAAAGAATGTAAAAACTTAAAATTATTGGAAGATTTGCAAGACCTAATCTAAAAAAAGGAAAAGGTTTTGGAATCGCAAATTCAATTGTAGAAAAAAATAAACAAAGAGCAGTTAAAAAAGCCAATGCTTTAGAGTGAAAGATTTGGGAGTTTTTAGAATTTTGTTCATTCATAATAAAAACTATAACATATTTTTTATTTATTGACATAAAAAAAATGCTGTGTTGTAATATAAAATATGGATATTGTAATTATTGGTGCAGGTTTTACAGGTGTTCAGCTTGCAAAAAGACTTATTAGCGAAAAAAATGAAGTTGTTTTAATAGATAACGATGAAGAAACTGTTCGTCATGCATCGAATAGTTTGGATTGTTCTGTTATTCATGCGGATGGAAATAGTTTAGAAACATTAGAAGATGCAGGAATAGCAAAGGCAGATGCTTTAGTTTGTGTTACAAGTAATGATGAAGTAAACATGATTACTTGTTCTCTTGTAGATGCTGTTTATCCTGAAGTTTTAAAAATTGCGCGAGTTAGAAATTTTTCATACTATATGAACACAGAAAAAGTACATAAAACTCATTCTGTGGCATTTAAAGGAAAACGTCGGCCTTTGTATGGAATTGATTATATGATTCATCCCGATGTTGAAGCAGCTCAAGCAATTGTTCATGCAGTTGAAAGTGGGGCTGTAAGTGATGTTGTTACCTTTGAAAATTCTGAATATGAATTAACAAGAATTACTTTAGAAAAAAAGTCGAAAATTGTTGGGAAAACTCTTCAAGAAATTCGTTCATTAATAGATATTCCTTTTTTGGTTTCATATATCGAATGTAATGGTACAACTAAGTTACCAAGTGGGCAGTCTCTTTTGTCTGAAGGTGATAGTGTTGGAGTTTTAACAAAGAAAGGTGATATTACAAAAATTCTTGAACTTGCAGGAATTGAACTTGAAACAATTGATAAACTTGCTGTAGTTGGTGCTGGAAAAATCGGAACCTTGATTGCAGAAAATTTATTATCAAACAAGAAGAAAAAATCTATTTTTACAAGACTTTTTGGAAGACAGAAAGCAATTAATTCAAATTTGTCTATAATCGATTCTGATAGTGATTTAGCAAAAGAAGCAGCTGAACGCTTTCCAAATGCAAAAGTATATTGTGGTGATATAACTGATGATAATTTTTTGTATGAAGAAAGTATAACAACTTATGACCTTGTAATTTGTGCTACGCATAATCATGAATTAAATATGGTTGCAGCAGCATATCTTGAATCTTTAGGTGTTGGTCGAACAATTAGTTTGGTAGAAAGTGGTGCATTTGTAGAAATCGCACGCAAACTTGGAATTGATGTTCCTGTTCCATTAAGAGATGCGGTTGTCGATAGTATTTTAAGTCACTTAAGAGGAAAAACTGTTACAGGAGTTCATACAATTAGTTCAGGGTCGCTTGAAATAATTGAACTTACAATGCCCGTTGATTCAAAAGTAATAGGTAAAACATTGCCTGAAATTTCTGATCCAGGGAAATTTTTGTTAATGCTAATTAAAAAGGCAGGAACAAATAATTATGTTATTCCATCTGGATCAACTGTAATAGAAGCAAATGATCAATTGATTTTAATCGTAAACAGTGAGAATGTAAAAAAATTGTTAGCTTCTTTTGGAGTAAAATAAAAATGAAAGTTCTTAATTTTTGGAAAATAATTTTTGCAATTCTTTCAATTGTAGCTGTAACATTTTTGATTCCTATTGTTACTGCAATTTTTTGTAATGAATACGAAATGATTTTGCCATTTGTAATACCTATGACAATTGTAGTTTTGTGTTTTCTTATAGTTTATTTATTTACAAAAGGAAAGCCAATTAATCTAACTATTAGAAGTACATTTTTGGTAGTTGCTTGTGGCTGGCTTTTTTCTGCTTTTTTTTGTTCAATTCCACTTTATCTTTCTGGTTATTTTCCATCTTTTACAGATGCTGTGTTTGAAGGAGTGTCTGGAATTACAACCACAGGTGCTACTATTTTGGCGGATGTAGAAATTTTGCCAAGAAGTTTAAATCTTTGGAGATGTCAGACTCATTGGCTGGGTGGAATGGGAATAGTTGCCTTGACTGTTGCATTATTTCCGTTGCTTGGAGTTGGAGGATTCCAATTGATAAAGGCGGAAACGACTGGTCCTGAAAAAGGAAAGGTAACTCCAAAGATTACGACAACTGCAAAAGTTTTATGGTTGATTTACTTATTTTTTACGGTTATACAAACTGTTCTATTGATGTTTGCAGGAATGGATTTTATTGATGCTCTTTCGCATGCTTTTTCTACTTTGGGAACTGGTGGATTTTCTACAAAGAATAGTAGTATAGCTTTTTATAATTCTGCTTCAATAGAATGGATTTGCATGTTATTTATGTTTTTGGCTGGAGTGAATTTTAGTTTGTTCTTTTATATGTTTCGGGGAAAATTTTCTGAAGTGTCTAAAAATACAGAATTTAAAGCTTATATTGCAATTGTCTTTATTGCAACAAGTTTAGTTGCAATAATTATTAGACCACAAGTTGATAATATTTTTGAATCAATTCGTTATTCTCTTTTTCAAGTTTTAACTGTTATGACTACAACTGGTTTTTCGACTTTTGATTATACTCAAATGTTGGCACCGGCACAGTTAGTGATATTTACTTTATTTTTTCTAGGTGGTTCATCAGGTTCTACAAGTGGTGGAGTTAAAATTATTCGCTGGGTAATTTTAGGTAAACAGCTACGAAATGAAATGATGAGAACTCTTCATCCTCATGGAGTATTTTCTATTAGATTGAATGGAAAGGTTGGAAGAAAAGATGTAGTTTTTAGTGTAGCATCTTTTATCACTTGTTATATGTTTCTTGTTTTTATTACAACATTTGTTGGAACAATTTTTAATTTGGATTTGTTTTCGGCTTTTTCTGGTGCTTTAACAATGGTTGGAAATGTAGGTCCTGGTTTTGGAGTATTAGGGCCAAGTTTTAATTGTGGAGGATTAGAATCTGGATTAAAATGGTTTTATATGTTTGCGATGATTGCAGGCCGTCTTGAGCTATATACCTTAATTATATTCTTTTTTGCAGGATATTGGAAAAAATAAGTTTGATATTCACACGAAAAATAATAATTGGTATACTTTTTTATAATAATTTAATTGAAAAGGTAATAAAATAATTATTTTGTTCGTTATATTTAGGTGGCTTATATGAAAGATGTTTCAAAATTAGTTGGATTTAGACCATCAATAAAAATTGTTGATGCAACACTTAGAGATGGTGGGCTTGTAAATGATTTTAAATTTCCCAAAGGATTTGAAAAAGTATTGTATGAAGCTAGTGTTAAAGCTGGTATAGATATAATGGAATTTGGATATAAAGCAGACAAAGATATTTTTGATGTAAATAAGTTTGGACCATGTAAATTTTGTGATGAAGATTTTATCCGAAGTATTGTTGGCGAAAAAGAGTCTGATATGAAAATTGCAGTAATGGCAGATGTTGGTCGATGTAATTATAAAAGAGATTTTATTGAAAAATCAAATAGTGCCATAGACTTTGTTCGTGTTGCTTGTTATTTAAAAGAAGTTATTACTGCAATTGATGTTATTGAAGATTGTACAAAAAAAGGATATGAAACAAGTTGTAATATTATGGCAATTTCAAATGTTCAAGAGAGTGATCTAAAAGCAGGTCTTGAATTAATTGGACAATCTCCGGTAAATGTAATTTATATTGTTGATAGTTATGGTTCCATTTATCCAGAAGAAATGGCTCGTGTTTGTGATATCTTTGGAAATTTTGCCGCAAAGTATAATAAAAAATTAGGGATTCATGCTCATGATAATCAAAAATTAGCGTTTGCAAATACAATTGAATGCGTAGGTGATGGTGTTGATTATCTTGATGCAACATATATGGGCATGGGGCGAGGAGCTGGAAACTGTTCGATCGAAGCATTGATAGGATTTTTGCACAATCCAAAATATCAGATGTATCATGTGTTAAAATTTATTGAAGAGCAAATGGTTCCGTTAAAAGAATCTGGTATTGTTTGGGGATATGATACACAATACTTGCTCACAGGTTTGTTGAATCAACATCCAAGAACAGCAATTTCGTACACAAAAGAAAATCGTAAAGATATTTTAAATTATTACAGCGAAATTACTTCTCAAGAATAATGTAAATAGAAATTAAAATTTATTTACTTTGATTTAGGGTTTAATACAAACCCTAAAAACGGCCGAGTCAAGGCCTTGAGCAAAGCGTGCCTTGACCGGGACGTATTGTAGGAAGAATTTTTTCAAAAATTTCAGCCATAAATTTATGTCCTTCAACATTTGGATGAACTCCGTCTTTGCACATTAATTTTGTGTAATCGTCAGATTTTAAAAACTCAGTTCGAAGGTCAATTAATTGAATATTATTTTTTGTAGCAAATTCTTTTACTGTATTAGAGTATTGTTCTTGATTTTTGAAAAGAACTTTTGGGTCATGATGCTCATTGGGATTTGAAGAAATTAAATTCCAGTCATAATCAGAATCATTTGTTGCTGATTCGATAAGACAGATATCTGCCGAAAGGTTTTTATTTAAGTTTTTAATTTGGGTCTGCCGAATTTTTGTAATTGGAGCTCCGTAGATACTTTTGTTTATTACTTCGATGTTAAGGTTTTTGCCAGCAATGGCTAAAGCATTGTTTTCAATTGGTCGAATTTCTTTTAAATCTTCTGAGGAAACGATTCCTTTTAAAATTGAATCACCCCATACAATAATTGATTTAATTGGCATAAAAACCTCCGTAAAACATTATGGAAATTGTTAGACAATAATACCTTTTGTACTTGGAACTGCACCGTTTCGGCGAGAATCTATTTCTACTGATGAGCGAATGGCACGTGCAGCTGCTTTGAATAAACCTTCCATTTTGTGATGATCGCTTCTTCCACGAATTACATCGAGATGAAGATTGCATTTTGCGTTCGCAACAAATCCTTGCCAAAAGTCTTCAAAACAGTCAGTTTGAAAACTAGATTCTTTTCCATCTTGTCCAATAGATACAAGTGGAATACCTGTAAGATTCGGTTCACAAACTAAAAATGGGCGACCACCAAAGTCTACAGCTGCACGACAAAGAGTCTCATCCATTGGGTATAAAAAACAGCCTGATCTAAAAATACCTGCACAGTTACCAAGTGCTTTCTCAAAACAGAGACCAAGGACAATTCCTGTATCTTCAATCAGATGGTGTTGATCAACTTCAAGGTCGCCAATAAGAGTTCCTTCAAGATCGAACATTCCGTGTTTACAGAATGCTTGTAGCATGTGGTCAAAAAAGCCGATTGGATTTTTTACTGAACAGATTCCAGATCCATCAAGATTTAGAGTTAATTTAATTTGAGTTTCTTTTGTATTTCTTTCAACTGTAGCGATTCTGTTCATATTAGTTCATAACCTTTCTTAATTCATATTCCAAAATATCTGTTGCCCCAAGACTTTGTAATTTTGGTAGTAATGTAGGAACTTCACTTTTTTTAACGGCAATTTTAACAGCATAACCGTTGTCTCCAAATAGAGGGCTAACAGTTGGGCTTTTCATTGAAGGGATTCCGTTTATTAAAGAATCAAATTTTTCTTTTGAAACATTCATCTCGAGCATAACTCTTGAGCGAGCATTTAAAACTGCTTCAAAAAGCATTTTGAGTTCCATTATTTTTTGTTTCTTTTCTGGATCTTTGAGAGCTTCTTTTGAAGCATACATACGAGTTGAAGATTCCATTAAAGTATCGACAATTTTTAGTCTATTTGCTTTTAATGAAGAACCAGTTGAAGTATTATCAATTAAAATTTGGGCAAGTGCATCATCATTATCTTGAACAAATCCTTCACTAGTACCCCAAGTTCTAAAAATTGTTCCGTCGACTTTTTTTTCATCAATCCATTTTTTACTTAATGTTTGATATTCTGTTGCAATTGTAACTGGTGCTTTTAGTAATGTATTTAAATCTTTAGTTTCTGGAATTGCGGCAACAATTCGAACTCCATCAAATCCTAAGTCCATGATTTCTTCAACTTTATCTTGAACACCGTTTTCGTAAACCCAATCTTTTCCTGAAAATCCAACATCTGCTTTATTTTGAGCAAGTAATAAACTTGTAATTTGTGGTTTTACAACTTGGAAAGCTAAATCCTTTTGATTAGTTGTAGGAAAATATGTTCTTTCTGGAAGATGAATTGAAATTCCAACATCACTTAAAAGAGAGTAAACCGATTCATAGATTCGTCCTTTTGCAAGAAGTACTTTTAACTTTTCCATTTTTTTATAACTCCAAAATATTTAATAAATGTAGTTTAAAAACTATATTTTTATTTAGGGTTTAATACAAACCCTAAAAACGGCCGTGTCAAGGCCTTGAGCAAAGCGTGCCTTGACCGGACGTATTTACTATAAAAATAAATTAATATAATTTTATAGTAGAATAGATTGAATTTCAATGCATTCAAAAATATATTTGTTTATCGTCTTATTAATTTAGAATAAGACGGCTTTTGCAATTCCAAAGTAGACAATTAAAGAAAGAGCATCGACAATTGTTGTAATAAAAGGACTTGCCATAACAGCTGGGTCAAAACCAATTTTTTTTGCTAAAAGTGGAAGCGTACAACCAACAACTTTAGCAACAATTACAGTTAGTGCCATTGCAACTGATACTACAATTGCAACAAAAAAAGTAATTTCTGGATTATTCAACAGATAGCAATCTATAATTAATAATTTGATAAAACAAGCAATTGATAAAGTAATTCCACAGAGCACAGAAGTACGAATTTCTTTCCATATGACACTTAGCAAGTCTGAAAATTCAAGTTCACCAAGAGATAGTGATCTAATTACAGTAACTGATGATTGTGAACCAGAGTTTCCTCCTGTACCCATCAACATAGGAATAAAGGCTGTAAGAATTACTTGAGCTGCTAAGGCTGATTCAAAATTAGTAATAATCATTCCAGTGAATGTTGAACTAACCATTAAAAGTAAAAGCCATCCAATTCGCTGTTTAAATAGTGAAAAAGGTGAAGAACGCAAATATGTTTTATCAGAAGGTGTCATACCTGCCATGATTGCAATATCTTCAGTTGTTTCATCTTCCATTACATCAATAGCATCGTCAAAGGCAATAATTCCCACCATTCTTTCTTCATTATCAACGACAGGTAAAGCCATAAAGTTATACTTTGTGAACATTTGAACAACTTCTTCTTTGTCGGTATGAGTATGAATTGAAATTACATTTGTTTTTAAAAGTTCGTCGATTTTTACATTATCATCCTTTGCCAAAAGTAAGTCTTTTACAGAAAGTCTTCCGATTAATTTTTTATCCTGTGTAACATAACAAGTATAAAAAGATTTTTTGTCAATTCCATATTTTCGAATGTGTTCTATTGCTTGCCCTACCGTAGTTCCTAATTTTAGACAAACATATTCTGTTGTCATAATTGAACCGGCTGAATTTTCTGGGTATTGAAGAATTTGATTAATTGCACGACGAGTTTCAGTGTCAACATGAGAAAGAATTCGTTCGACAACATTTGCTGGCATTTCTTCAACTAGATCTACTGCTTCGTTTACATAAAGTTCATCAAGAATAGCAGATAATTCTTTGTCTGAAAAACCTTTGATTAATTTTTCTTGAATATCGCTATCCATTTCGATAAAAGCATCAGCAGCAATTTTTTTTGGCAAAAGTCTGAATATTAATGGACCAGATTTTTCATCAAATTCCTGAATAATCATAGCAACATCTTCAGCTGCCATTGTCGAAAGAATATCTTTAATAGAAGAATATTTTTTGTCTTCTATTAATTTGTCGAGAGTTTTTTCTAATGTTGTAGTAAATTCTGCCATATCGTGCTCCGTAAAAAGAATTTATAATTAAGAACAACTCGTATGGTCAAAGATTTTAGAAATGAACTTTTGGAGAAAGAGATTTCATACTTTGACTCGGGTACGAATCACTATGACTGCCATCGGGCATATGCTTCCTCCAAGAAATAGATTTATATAGAAAAAATATTCATTTTATTGGATTTTGTCAACCTATTCAGTTGATGAACTTTAAAAGATTTTATAAGATTTTGGTAAATAAATTAAAGTACAATTAAAAAGATTTCAAATTGAATTAAATTTATGAAATTTTTCTGGAGAAAAAATGGCAATTGATAAAGTAAAAGAATATTTTAAGAATACAGAAATGGAAGGAAAAATCCTTGAATTAGAAAAATCTTCTGCAACTGTTGAACTTGCGGCAATTGCTTTAGGCTGTGAACCAGATATGATAGCTAAAACACTTTCTTTTTTGATAGAAGAAAAACCGATAATTATCGTAGTTTCGGGAATGTCAAAAATAGATAATTCAAAGTATAAAGCAAAGTTTTTGGCAAAGGCAAAAATGATTCCATTTGAACAAGTCGAATCATTTATTGGGCATGCACCCGGGGGAGTTTGTCCATTTGCATTAGATGAATCAATTCCAGTTTATTTAGACGAAAGTTTAAAAGCTCATAAAATAGTATTCCCTGCAGCAGGAAGTGATAATTCTGCAATTAAAATGACGATTGCAGAATTGGAAAAATTTTCTTGCTACAAGGAATGGGTAGATGTAACAAAAAAGATTGATAGTTAAGATTCAATCTTAAAGAATCTAATCTAATTCGTAAGATTCTCCATATTTTACAATAGTAACATTTTCAAAACCATTTTCTTTTAGATAGTTTTGAAGATATTCTTGAGCATCGTTTTCACCATGAACGAGGAAAATTCTTTTGAGCTGACTTGTGTCAATAGATTTGAGCCAGTCTAAAGTTTCTGTATAGTCTGCATGTGCACTAAAGGCATTGATTTTTTCAACAGAAGCTTTTACTTTATACCAATCGTCCATAATTTTTACTTCTTTTTCGCCTTCGAGAATTCTTCGACCTAAAGTATTTTCAGCCATGTAACCAACAATTAAAATTGTATTTCGTTCATCTGAAATATTATTTGCAAGATGATGGAGAATACGACCTGCTTCACACATTCCATCGGCACTAATTATAATCATTGGTCCTTCTTTTTCATTGAGAAGTTTTGATTCTGTTACACTTGTTGTAAAACTTAAATCGCCAAAACCGAATGGATTTTTGTGGTGTTTTAAGAAAGCTTCTGTAACATCTGAATCATAACATTCAGGATGGACTCTAAAAATGCTAGTTGCATTTGATGCCATTGGAGAGTCAACATAAATTGGGATAGAAGGAATTTTTTTCTGATCAACAAGGAGATGAAGGAAATAAATAATTTCTTGAGTTCTTTCGATTGCAAAAGAAGGGATGATTATTTTACCTTTGCGTTCAACAGTTTTTTTAATAATGCTTACAAGTTCATTTAAAGCTATATCGGTTGATTCATGAACACGATTTCCGTATGTACTTTCAAGAACTATATAGTTTGGTGAACCAACTTTTGTAGCAGGGTCACGAACAATAGGCTTTTGTTTTCGACCTAAGTCACCAGTAAAAAGAATTTTTACATCGTCTTTTCCATTTTGCCTAATTGAAATATCTGCAAAAGATGAACCAAGAATATGACCTGCATCATGAAATTCAAGCTTTGCTTCTGGACCGATAAAAAGAGGTCGATTATAAGAAAGAGTTACAATTTGGTTAGCCGCTTTTATACAATCCTCTTCATCGAATAGAGGTGCCCAATTAAATTTTTTTCCTTTCTTTTTGGCTTGTTTTCGTAAATATTCAGCATCTCTAGCTTGGATTCTAGCACTATCCATCATTACAAGACTTGCTAAATCTCTAGTAGCAGGTGTTGCATAAATATTGCCTTTAAATCCTTTTTTTGTAAGAACTGGCAAAAGTCCACAATGATCATAGTGACCATGTGTTAAAATTACAGCTTCTAATTTATCAGGAGGAAATTCAAAATCTCTATTTTTATCATCTGATTCTTTTCTTTTGCCCTGAAATGCTCCACAGTCAACCATGTAACAATGTCCGTCAATTTCAATAATATGTTTTGAACCAGTAACTTCTTGTGCTGCCCCTAATGAATATAAAGTAATTGGCATAGTTTATTCTCCAAATAAAAGTTTTCAATTATATTTTACTGCTGTTTTTTATATTTATCAATTTAAAATTTTCTATTATATTTATAAAATATGGAAAATAATGATTTTAGAAAGATAAAAGCAA
>JAZUSR010000086.1:0-9675 GCA_045606765.1 Treponema sp. | reverse complement strand
ATTATCGTAATTAATTTGTATAATTAATATTCAATTCTTCTAAAGAGATTTTTTTGCAATAGATATTTCTTTTATGAAAAAGTCAGTTTCGATTTTGATTCGATTTAAAAAAGATTGAATATTTGTTTTTCCATATGCATCAGGAAAGTGTATAAACAAATATTCTCTTTCTTGAATAATATTTTGAATTTGTTCAAGCAATGAAATATTGTTATCTCTATAAGAGGATTTTTCACCATTTGATAAAATATCTTTTAGAACAAAAAGTTGATTTAGTTCTTTGGAAAGAAACTCATAAATTATTTCTTTTAATAAAACTTTATTTTTTTGCTCTGGTTTATTTGAAAAAAGAAGTTCTGAAAAATTATTTCTGTCATTTTGATTTTCTTCTGCCTCTAAAAAGAATTGTTCACTTAGAAAAACTTTTTTAAAGCCTAAATCGATTCCTTTTAAGCCAATGTCAAAAATATTTTTTTCATCTTTGAATGAATCTGTAAATAATAGTGAATAGTTTTTTAGAGCAATAGTTGTAATCATTTTAGAGTTGTCTTTTGAATTAACAAAGGATGTTCCTTGAGAAAAGGCTGTATCTATATTGTAAATTGATTTTAACTTTGTTGTTGAAATTAATTGGTTGTTATGTGCCATTGTATTTTTTGCATGTGAAATTCCTACAGAATAGGAAAAGTCTAAGCCAGAAAAAAATATTTTGATACTATCATTTTTTCGAAGTTTAAGTGCTATGTCCATTGCAACAAGTCCAACTGAACCTAGAGGTTTTATAGTTGGAGGTAAAATATTTTTTGACGATAAAGTGTCTAAAAATTTCATACTTGCATATTTTGAAATAAAAAATGAAATAGGTCCATTAATAATTTCTGGAATATGAGGTCGTCCGACTAAGTCACAAAAGATTGGGATTTTAGAATTGATTGATTTTCCAATGTAAGCTTTTTCGATTGCGATTTGACTTTCAACAGCGACAATTGCATCGGGTTGAATATTATTTGCTAAAATTGAATTAAGGGCTGCATCTACAGAAAGTATAAAAAAGGATTTTTCTTTTCCTTTGATTTTTTCTATTGTTTGATTAAGGCTTTCTCCTGCTCCTAAAACTAAAATAGGTTTTGTAATTTGGTTGAATAAATTTTTAAAAGGAATTGAGCTTGGAATTAATCTTAAATTTTTAAAAATATTTTTTGAATAAAGTCTTCCAAATTTTATTAATGTTAATTTGTTTTTTAAATTTTGATCTACAATTGATTGTGTAATAGAAAAAAAATTATTATATTTTTCTTTATTAAAAATTGTTCCTGCAGAAAATTCAATTGGGATTACTTTTTTATAGTGTCCTTTTTGAAGTTCCAAAAGAAAATCATTTTTTGTTGATTCGTTAAAGAAAGGAATTTCATTTTTATATTTTTGAGGGAGATTTTCTGTAGAAAAGTTATAAAGATTATTATCAAATTCAATTGCAACGATTTTTGATGTTTGAGGAAGCTTTTCTATAAGCTTTTCGATTCCTAGCCATAGTGCAGGGCTAAAAATTAAAACGATTGAATTGTCAGAAATTGTAAGATTTTCAATTAAGTTGTTAATTGCTTTTGAAGGTGCATATTTTGAGTATAGGTAACGATCTTTGTATAAAACTGAAACGCCCTGCCCACATTCGATGAGGCAAGGCGCATCAGTTTTTGAATCTTCATTTAAATTAGAAGATTCAAAATTAGTTGTATTCATTTATTCTTGGTTGAAAGTAGCCATAAATTCAGAAGAATTGTCAACTACTTTGTCGTTTGTAAGAATTGCTCTTCTGATTGAATTATTTGTTGCATTTCTTAATTCTGAGGAAATTAAATTTGTTGATTCTTCATTTGAAAGATCAAGTTCAGAAATGCCTGTACATTTTAATACGATAACTTTGTTTGAGCCACTTAAAACTATTGGTGATGAGATTTCATCTTTTTTTAGTTTGAATGCAGTTTTGAAGAAGTTATCATTTGTAGAAACATAATTCATAATTGAGTCTGTCTGATCAAATGATTTTCCGATTAAAGTTTCATTTCCATAATTCAATGCAACTTGTGGAATATCAGATTTTGTAACATTGAATTCAGAACAAGCTTGATCAAATGATGTTGAAATTGCTTTTGCAGTAAAATCTTTTGCTAAGTTTGTAAAATAGTCTTCGATAATTGATTTTTCTCTAGTAAGTAAATATTCATAAACATCTGAGATTGTTTTGCTATCTGTAAAATCAGCTTCAATTGGGTCATCAAATGATTTGAAAATACAATATGCAGAAGGAGTTTCAATTACATCAGTGTATTGATCTTTAGCAAGGGAAGCAATTTTTTCTTCATCCCCTGGATTTACTACAGCGTTTGAAATCTGGTATTTATAACTTGCTCCGATGATTCCTGTTTCTTCATCACCGTAGTAATTTGTTGAATATTCTGTAATTGCATCTTCGAATGTAATTTCAGAGTTTTTGATTCTTTTTAGAACTTCGTTTGCTTTTTCTTTTGAATCACATGAAATCACTTTTAAGTTTAGTTTTTTGAAAATATCTTTATGTGCATTTCCAAAAGCAACTTTTTCAGAATCTGGATAATTTGATAAATTGAATGAAGCAACTTCAAATGATTGAACTTTTTTGCTCATTTTTTTGATAAAGTCAATTTCTGAAGATGATTTTTTTAATCCAAATAATGGCTCGTTATTGATAAGTTCATTTGAACCATATAAATCTTGTTCACTTCTAAAACAGTTTAGTTCTGTTGTTAATGCATCGTAGATTTCTTTTTTTTGAGCAGCTGTTGCATTTTTGTAAATTGCTTCTGAATATTCGCCAGATTGATCTTTGAATACATTTTGAAGCTTAAGGAATTTAATCAAAGTTCCTTTTGGAACATTGTAACCAATTGATTTTGAAAAATCTTCAAGTGAATATTTTAACACAACTCTTTGGAAAGCTTGGTTAAAAATATATGAATAGTAAAATTTTGATTCTTCGCTGTTAAAATCTACTCCATTTTGTTCATACTGAGAAATGATGTAATTTGCTTCTTTGTAGAAATCTGATTGTTCATCAAAGCGAATTGCTCTACCATTGTAACTACCGTAGTCAGGGTATCTAAAACCACTAGCTTTTTCAGAAATTGCAGGAACAATAACAAATGTAATTGCTGCAAGAAGTAAAATTATAATTGAACCGATGCTATAAAAACCTTTTTTCATAAATAACTTCCTTAATGTATATATGATAAGTATATTTATTTTATCATATAATAGTTATTTTTGGCAATGCATCGGATTTTATTTTATTTGTTGAATGTTGTTATTGTTACAGTTCCATTTGGAGTTTGACAAGTTATTTTCCAACCATCTTGAATAATTTCGTTAATTTGTTTTTGTGCTTCTGAATCTCCAAGTTTACAAATGTAAGTTCTTGTTTTTTGTTCGTAAGGATTTTCCATAAAAGTAGCTCCTTTTTTATTTAAAATTCATTTAAAATTACGGAGTAAAATGAAAAAAACTTTAGTACTATTTGACTACAACTAATTTAACATATATTATGATAATATGAAAAAAATAATTCCTGTGTTTTTTGTAATTTTTGCCTCTGTATTGGCAATTGTTTTTTTTAGCAAAAAAACTATTTCAAAAACAGCACAAGATATTGTGCCATCGCATGTAACAGCTGACTCGCAAGAAAAAAAGACTGAATCTGAAGAACATAATGTAACTATTGTTGAGGAAAATACACCAACTTCATTTTTAACTTTGAAAAATGATGAAACTCTTTTAAGTTCAATGGGAATTGATTTAAATGATGATTCTCTTGATGACGAAATTCTTATTACAAAAAAATCATCAAATCCAAAATTGATAATTGTAATTGGTATTTATAATCCTAAAGATAAAATGTATGTTAGAGTTGCAGAAATTCAAACGGAAGTAACTCAGTTTAGATCTTTTTCGTATAATGGAATTGATGTAACAGGGGAACACAAAACAGCACTTGTTTATCAAGGATTTGGAGAAAATGGAATTTCTGTAATGCAAATGTTCTTTTGTAAAGGAGATTCTAACAATTTTTATTTAGATAAAATTGGTGATTTTAAGTCGGATGGAACTATTTTTATTCAACAGTTCGGTCGAACAGATACTTATGAATTGTCGCAGAGTACAGGAAAAAGTTTCCCGGTTTGGGTTTATTCATCTGATAATACAGAAGGAGCTGGTTCTTTGAGTCAGATTCAAACTGAATATGACTGGAGTCCGAGTCAAGGAAAATATGTTCAAGTTCGTCAGATTAAAGTTACTGGCCGAAATCTTGCAGCTAAGGAACTTGCAAAGATTCAAGATGGAACTGTAAAAACATTTGCAAATTATTTAGATGGACTATGGTATAAGGTTTCAGAGTCTAATGAACAAATAAGATATATTTATTTTGATTATGCAACATCAGAAATTAATTTTATTGTTGGTGATATTCAAGAAGTTTATACTTGGTTAACAAGTACTTTGTATAAAAATGGAATTTATATTTCAACTTCAAATATTTCAATTGAAAATCTCGGTAGACGATTTGCTGTTACATTGACAGATATAGATCAAGTTCGTATTCGTGCTTATGATGATGTTCGAATGCATATAGGTGCAGATAATTTATGGGATGGTCAATATAAAAAGCTTAATGATACAAATTCTTTTTTCCATCAAGAAGAAAAAGAAGCTGAAGTTGTTGAAATTGCATCAGTTCTAGAGAATACGATTGGTTGGTATACATCTGACGGTGCAAATTTTGTATTTAAAGATGGTAGTTACGCAATTTCTTCTGATGAGTTTAATGAAAGTGGCGTAGTTGCCTTTTCGATGATAAATAATCAACCTGTTATACAATTTAATTCCCGAGATAAAAGTCGATATGTAAGTGATGCGTATCTAATTAATTTTAAGGAAAATTCAAGAGTAATTACTCTTAGAAATGGTAAGAAAAAGACTGTATATGATAAAGATAAGAACACAATTATTTTAAGACCTGCTACAATTATGGCATCATCGGTGAACGAAGTATCTGGAAAAATAATTATGTTAAATGCAGAAACTGAGTAATTTTCTTAAGAGGATATTTAAGATTGGTTGACGATTTTTTAGAAGTTGAATATTTGGAAGAAGATATTTCTAAATATTTATACATTCCTAAGTCATCTCTTGGTTCGGGGCAAATCGTTAATATTTTGCGTAGAATGCTCTATTTAATTAATCCTACTTATATTGAATTGGCAGAACGAACAGCATTTTGTTCAATAAGATTATTTGACTATGCAAGAATAAATAATAAATATGAGTTTAATATAAATCGTAATGATTTGATACTTTTGTCGGTGCTTTTTACAATTGGTGCTTATAAAGATGAATTTAATGAAACTTTGGAAAGGGTAAGCCCTTCGCAAAAGAAAGATGTTTCAAAAATTTTTCTATTTTCATTTTTGTATCTAAAACATATGACACCTTTAAAAGAAATCGCAGAATCTGTATTGCTATATAAATGTAGTTATGAGAATGCGAAAAAACTCGATTGTAAATATATTGAATATGCATCATTACTTTTTACATGTATGCGAATATGTGTTAAGCTAAGAGACGTTAATTATAATGATTCATCTGTAATCTTGGATGAAGATTTTGTTTGTAAAGTGAAAAAAATGTATAATCCAATTTATTTTGATTTATTTATTGAAGCAAATCAAAATGATTCGATTGTATCAGAGTTAAAAAATAAAAATTATAAAACGAAATTAGATGATTATTGTAATTCTTTAATTTATAATTATGATGATTCTTTTTTACTTTTAAAAATGCTGATTTATTCTGTAGACTTTGTGAGTACTTCGACTGTAACTCATATTATAAATACAGCTTTTCATGCTACAGAATTATGTGGATTAGTAAATTTATCAGATGAACAAATTAATGATGTTTTTACAGCTGCTGTAATTCATGATATTGGAAAATTGGCAATTAATATTGATATTTTAGAAAGTACTGAACAATTAACAGCAGAACAAGTTCAAATTATGAGAACTCATGTTGAGATAGGTGATAAAATTTGTAGAAAGTTTGTAGGAGATGTAATTGCGGATATTGCATTTCGTCATCATGAAACTTTAGATGGAACAGGTTATCCAAAAGGAATTGGTGGCAAAGATTTGACTTTACCTCAACAAGTATTAGCCATAGGTGATATTTTTTCTGCTCTTACAGATGCAAGAACTTACAAACCTTCTTTTTCAAAAGAAAAAACACTTAGTATATTAAAATCTCTTTCTGACAATAATAAACTTGATAAAAAAATAGTTTTATGTATAGAACAAAATTATGAGCAAATTGTAGAAAATACAAAGATTCGTCGACCTATGTTGACTACTAATTTGGGTTATGTAATGGTTGAATATATGTTACTAAAAGATTGTAATTCAATTGGAGAACTCTTTTATGCTATTCATTATGATTTTGCAAAAATATAATTTACAATTTGAGCTCCAAAGTGTATAATACTTTTATATGGCAGAATTTTTGACAGATAATGATTTTGATTTGTTTAGAAAAGTAATTTATAATGAAAGTGGAATTACTTTTTCAAATACAAATCGTTCAATTTTAGATAGTAGATTAAAAGAGCGCTTGAGAGAAAAAAAACTTGAATCGCTCAATGAATATTATCAATTAATAATTTCAGATAAAGAAGAAATGAAAGTTCTCCTTGATTCTGTAACAACTAACTTAACTAGATTTTTTAGAAATCAACCACATTTTGATGCGTTTATAAATTATGTAATCCCTCATGTTCTTGAAGAAAAAAAGCTTACTTCAGATAGAACCGTTCGGATTTGGAGTGCCGGATGTTCAACTGGGGAAGAACCTTATACAATTGCAATGATTTTGGAAGATATTTTACCTGCTACTTTTACTTATCAAATTACAGCTTCGGATATTTCGTTAAAATCGTTGATGGTTGGAAAACAGGGGTTTTATCCTGAGTCTCGCATTGCAGGAATTCCACAAAATTATTTGGATAAATATTTTGTAAAAGTCGATGGTGGTTATCAAGTTTCTAAATCTTTGATGGAAAAAATTAATTTTGACTATCATAATTTAAAAAATGAATCTGGTGCTAAAAATCTCGATATTATTTTTTGTCGAAATGTACTTATATATTTTGATGAACCTGCTCAATGTGCTGTAATTGATAAGTTTTATCGTGCTATGGCGCCTCATTCCTATCTGTTTATTGGTCATTCTGAGTCACTTTTTGGAATGAATACAAAGTTTGAATTTTTAAAAACAGATTGGGCTTGTTTATATCAAAAGAATGAAAAATAACTTGGATGAATAAAATGAATAAAGACGATATTTCCGTATTGGTATGTGATGATTCTGCGTTAATGCGAAATCTTATTTCAAGAATTATAGAAAATACACAAGGACTTAGTGTTTGTGCTCGTGCAATGAATGGGCAAATGGCTCTTGATAAAATTGATGAAGCAAAACCTGATGTTATTGTTTTAGATGTTGAAATGCCAGTTATGTCAGGAATTGACTTTTTAAGAGAACGAAAAAAACGTCATATTGATATTCCTGTAATTGTATTATCAAGTATTGCAACTGAAGGTGCTTCGGTTACTATGGAAGCACTTGAATTAGGGGCAAGTGATTTTTTGACAAAACCAAACGGTTCTGTTTCTGCTGATTTGTCATCTGTTGCAGATAGGCTTGTAGAACTTCTTTCTTCTTATGGATTTGCATATGCAATTATGCATGGGAAAGATGTTTACGAGCCAGATTTTTTTGTACGACAAATTAAGCTTAGAGAAGCAGAAAGATTTGTATTTGAGCAAAAACGTGAAAAGCTTGAACAACTTCAAGAGCAAAATGTTGAAAAACTTACAGATAAAATTGTACCAATTGCTAAAAAGTTTGAATGGAAACCTTTAGAAAAAAACGCGCCAGCAGTTTTAGAATCTGTTCGAAACCCTGGAAAAATAGAAGTAATTGCAATTGGAATTTCTACAGGTGGACCAAATGCATTGAGAGAAGTGTTTAAAATGATAGATCCACATTTAAAACAGCCAATTATTGTTGTTCAGCATATGCCTGCTGGCTTTACAAAAGAGTTTGCAGCAAGTTTAGACAAGATTTGTCCTTTAACAGTAAAAGAGGCCGAAGATGGTGAACAATTAAAATCCGGTTATGTTTATATTGCTCCTGGAAATTATCATATTTATGTTCAAAAAAGTCCTTTTGGAAATGTATTAAAACTTTCTCAAGAAGCACAAAGAAATGGACATCGTCCTTCAGCTGATGTCTTGTTTGAATCTATTGCTCAAGTTTATAAAAATAATGCTTTGGGCGTAATTATGACAGGAATGGGACGAGATGGAGCTGCCGAACTTGTTAAGATGCGAAAAGAAGGTGCTTGGACATTGGGACAAGATGAAAAATCATCAATTGTTTACGGAATGCCAAGAGTAGCATATGAAATGGGTGCTGTTCAAAAACAAGTTTCTCTTAGACAGATGGCAGATGAAATTAGTAGTTTGTCTCGAGAACATTTGTAATTTCTGGATAAACAAAGTGAACTTTAGATTTGAAGCCTCGTAATACAATAAAAGTTGCAATTGCAAAAAATAGTATTACACAAAGGGCTTTAAATCCTTCTGGGCAATTTTGGTTAGAAAATATTCCTGTTACAAAAAATTTTTTTAATTGTAAAAAAATCGGATTAGAGCAAATATAACCTAAAATTGCCATCATAATTGGAAATACCAAAGAAATAAAGCTTTCAATTCCCTCTTGAATTTTAGAAGTTGAAATAATTACTAATGAACCAACTTTTAAGGGAAAATTATTTTTATTTACTGCAGGTAAAGTAACACTTCTTTTTGAGCAAGTTTGAGTGCATGTTGAACATTGTGTAAATGCAATTGGTTCAACAATTACAATGTTGTTCTTATCAGCAAAAGGGGACTCGATACTTCGGACGATTGCGTTTTTATTCATTTATTCACCTTGTATATATTTTATGCTTTTCATTTTTTCGATACATTCTTGCTTTCCAATTTTATTACCTAATTCATCATATGTATCTCGGAGATTGTAAAGAGCATCATAATAATAAGGATTTATTGAAATAGCAATTTCAAAATTAGCAGAAGCTTCAGAATAGTTTCCTTGGTTAAAGTAGATGACACCCAGTGTATTCCATAAGTGAGCATCTGTTGGAAAATAGTCTAAACCTTCTTGACAAAAATAAATTGCTTGGTCAATTTCTTTGAGAGAAAGACATACAATTGCCAATGTGTCTAAAACATCGTGGTCTGTAGGATTAATATCATATGCTTTTAATAAACAATCTTTTGCTGATTCTAATTGACCTGCACTTCGATAAGTAACACCGAGGTTAAACCAAAGAAGGTAATTTGATTGTTCTACAACAATTGCCCGTTTAAAACATGCAATTGCTTCTTTATATTCACCGTTTGCGGCTAGAGAAATTGCTTGTGTATTAAGTGATTCTGAATGTTCTTTCATTACCGTTCCTGTAAAAGCTAAGGAAAATATATTAGTTTTGATTTAGGGTTTAATACAAACCCTAAAAACGGCCGA
>JAZUSR010000085.1:0-3042 GCA_045606765.1 Treponema sp. | reverse complement strand
ATTCCGATTGTGTTTTCAAGTACATTATGTACATTGCTTTCTGATTCAATAATTAAAGAAAAATATGTAAATTATTTAGATAATTTAATTGAATTTGGAAAAAAAGAAATTTTACGAACTAAAAATGTAAAAGAAATAAATCGAAATGCTACTTTATATTTTGAAAAAACTTTAGAAACAAAAAGATATTTTACAGAAGTCTACGAACAGAATTTGTTAAAATATTTTTCAAAGTATGCCAAAAAAGGACTTATTGAAATTCTTGCAACTTGTGGAACTTATATGTTTATGCCACATTATTCGGATATCCCTGAAATTTTAAATGCACAAATTGAAACAGGGTTGTATGCTGTTCGATATTTTTTTGGAATTTCTGCAGAGGGATTTTTCCTTCCTGAATTAGGTTATGCTCCTGGAATTGAAAAAGTTCTTCGCATGTATGGAGTAAATTATACAATTCTCTCATCTCAGAGTTTTTTACTTGGTTCACCAAGTTCTGAAAAAGGAATTTTTGCTCCTGCAAGATGTTACAATTGTTTATCATTATTTGCTAGTGACCAAATGGAAATTGAATATAATCAAAATCCTGTTTATAAAAATCGTAATATTGATATTGCTTGGGAACTTGAACTTTCTAATTTAAATCCTTTAGTAAAACAAGGTGAAGCTAGAACAAGTTCTGGATTTTGCTATTGGAATAAATCTTTTAATGATTCAGAAATTGAATCAAAAAATAGTAAAAAAAGTGAATACATTTATAATTTTGAAAATGCTGCAAATCAAATTATTTTAGATGCTGATGATTTTGCTTCAAAATATTCTAATAAATTGAATGAAGCTTCTTTAATTCTAAAAGATACAGATGTTTCATTAACTTGTGTTTTTGATGAAGAAATGCTTTTTAATTCTTGGGACGAAGGATTGATTTGGTATGAAAATGTTATTCGTAAATTTAATGAACTTGGTGTAAATGTTACAAGTTTTTCTGATTTATTGTTTGATAAATTTTCATTACAAAAAATTACACCGTATTACGGGGCTTCTGTTCTTGGAAGTTACGGAGAGGAATTTTTATCTGGAAAAAATAGTTGGTTAATTAGATATTTAAGAAAATCATCTCAAATTCTTGTAGATCTTGCGGGGCGTTTTCCAGATGACACAGGTCTTAAGGTTCGATTATTAAATCTTGGTGCAAAAGAATTAATGCTTGCTCAAAGTAGTGAATGGGCTAAAATGATTGAATCGAATGTTTATTCTGAGTATGCAGAAAAAACATTTAAAGATAGTATAATTGCATTTACTAATGTATTTGATGCACTTGGTTCTAATACTGTTAGTACTGAATGGCTTTGTAATCTAGAAAAAGAACATCCTATTTTTCCTTGGATGAACTTTAGAATCTTTTGTAAGAAAAAATAATTAAATTTTTATTTTTCAAATTTCTCATTGTTGTTATTAACATTTTTCTTATTGCGTTTTATTTTGATTTAGGGTTTAATACAAACCCTAAAAACAGCCGAGTCAAGGCCTTGAGCAAAGCGTGCCTTGACCGGATGTATTTGAATTTGTTTACTGTAGATTTGTTTTCTGTAAGTAATTAATTTATTCAAGATTTTGAATGTTAATAACTCTATCAAATAGATTTTGTGAGTTTTTTACTAAATTTATATTATTTTTTGCAGGAGTAAAAGCTGGATTTAGTTTTAGACATTCTTCCCATGATTTTACAGCTTCTGACATTTGACCATTAGCATAATAAACTAATCCTTGGTTATAATGTTTTTCTGCTTTTATTTCTTTTGAATAGCGACCTCTGTCCCCTAGGTTTACTCGAGCTCCAATACTAAAATGGTTTACAGGATTTATTGAAGAAGTTAAATCAAATGTGTAATTAAAGTCAACTGTAAACTTTTTTACATCAAATTGAGTTCCTAAACTTATTCTAGGATTTGCACCTTTTAGTCTAAAACCTGCCATTAATTCTATAGAATTAGTGATATTTACATCTAAACCAATTCCACAAGACCATTTTTGTGTTCTAGAAAAGTCTTGTAAATTAATTGGCTGTTTAAAATCTAATGTTATTAAAGCTGGTTTTATAAATCTGTATGAAATTCCAAGTGAAATTGAAGTAGGTAGAGCATCATCTAAGGTAATTCCATTAGCCGATTTAAATCCTGTTAAAGCAAAACCTGCGTTCAAAATACTTAAGCCAATGTTTAAATTGGGATTTCTATCATAGAAAAATTTTGCAGCATTAAATCGTACTAAAACTCCAGTGTCAATCATAAAACCCAAGGCAGATTGTGAAAGACCTGAATTTTTAATTAATGTACCAGTTTCTTTGTCAGAGTAATTAGGAATTGAACGCCATGAAGCTTTGGCATTTGCCCCAACAGAAAGGCCTTTAAAATAATATCCGTGGAAAAAGTTGTAAGAAATATTAAATATTCCAGTTGTTTCAGAATAATAGTTTGAAGCAATTTTATCGCCAAAGGCATTGTATTCTGTAAAAGGAACGTAAAAACATTTTAATTTAAATCCCATCCCTAAATCATTTTTGCGCCAAGTTCCTGCAAAAGAATCTAAATTAGAATCTGCAATCCATGCGTTATGAAAAAAAGCAAATTCTGTATTTTTGAGAATACAACTTGCAGCCGGATTATATTCAAAAAAACTGATGTCATCGCAAAGAGCTGTTAGGGCAGAACCTAAGCTTTCTTCTCGACCTCCAGAAGGAATGTTTAGAGAAGGAAAGGAAGTTGAACCTTCATTATCATCTACAAATGATGAAAAAGCATCTGAAAATTTTGTAAAAGTATCTACATATTCCAAAGAAAATACATTCTGCTGTATAATTAGAAGAAAGAGAAAAAATATTATTTTTGAAGAAATGTAGTTTTTCATTGTTATAAATTATATAATTATTTATTATTTCTTTAATTTTATCATTTATATATTGTTTTTCGGTATTTTTTTCTTATTTCATTAATGATTTTTACCGACAATATAATAGGATTTTTTTTCATTTTTTTTGCGTTG
>JAZUSR010000084.1:0-2473 GCA_045606765.1 Treponema sp. | reverse complement strand
TTTCTTTTGAGTTTTGACTTTCTTTTTCTGAATTTTCAGAATTTTCTAGAGAAAAAATTATGGACATTTTTTCTTCCTTTGATTTTTCTGAATTGTCAGCAGATTTGTTTTCGGATGTTTTTTCATCGGAATTTTCTGAAGCTCCAAAGGATTTGTTTATAGATTTTTCTTCTTCTTCTGATTTTTCTGTATTTCTAGCGGATTGGTTTTCAACTCCTTTTTCTTCCAAATTTTCATTATCTTCAAAAGGTTTTAAATTTTTGACAGAAGTTTGATTTTGTTCCAAATCTTTTTCATCATCAGCTTTGCCATTAAAAGAATTTTCATTTTTGTCAGAATCTTCATTATCGCTGTAATCTTCTGTTGATTTTTCATTTGTTTCTTTTGAGTTTTTTTCTTCCTGATTTTTTTGAGATTCCTCATTTTTTGATTGTTGTTTTTGATTTTTTGATTCTTCTGAATCTTTTTTTATATTATTATTTCCACTTTCATTATTATTTGTATCATCTGAATTTGTTGTATCAGTTTGCATTCCCAACATTGAGGAATTACCATTAGGACTAATTTCTATATCTTCTTCTTTGAGTTTTTTTAGTTCATTATAATAATATTCCATGTTGTGATTTGCAGGAAAATTATATTTGAAGATTTTTTCTTGTTTTATAGTAATATCACTTGCTTCATACCAAAGTGTATCATAACAACTGTTTGGCTTTTTTCGATAAGGATGGCGAAGAATTATTCTGTTTAATTCTGCAATAAGAAGGTTTCTGATTTCTGCCACCGACATTGTTTCTAAAATATCAGGATTATATTCAATAATTTGTTTACCACATCTAATTGCAGAAAAAATTTGTTTTGATTCTTTAATTTCAAACAGACAAAGAATTTTAAAATATAGAGGATTTTTAAAAAACCAATTCATTTTGAAATTATGAAATAATTCTTCAAAATTGAACAATTGCAACTCCTGTTTTTAATAGGAAACTATATTAAAAAAAAACGGGCGAAGAATAAGCTCCCTCTCAAAATGAGCCATCTACACTTATTCTTACGGTCTTCGCCCAAAACCGACCAGTCTTATGTGACACTGGTAGCACAAATTTCACTATTTTTTTTCTAATACTCTTCTACATTGTATTCATTAACAAATTTAGAAATTGTATTAATTGCTGTTTTACAATTCTGATGAATAAATTCTTTTATATTAACATCTTTTGAATTTCCATAACAGGAAACAAAATATGCTAATATTTCGAATTGTTTATTTGTATATAAGTATTCAACCAAATCTGTAAAGTTTTCTGCATAAAAAGCTTTTTCTTCTTCACTTCCGTTATTTACCATAGAAAGCATTGAAATAATTTGATTTATTACTTCTGTAGAATCTGTTATTGAAAGTTCCAAAAGTCTTGGGAAATAATTTTTCCCATTGTTCAAAATAGCTTCCCCAGATACATTAATTGCAATTTTTTGTGAAGCAATAAAATCAGCAGCCGCATCAGCACCAACTATTCCGGAAATGATTGTAAAATGAATCTCTTTTAGACTTTGTTCTGACTTAATTATGTTAGAAACTTTTTCCCAACCACGACGATCTGGAGATTTCTTTAGATTATCATAATCGTTTGTAGTTCCATTTGTAGAATCAAGCATCTTTGGATTTGATTTTATATATCTTATAATTCTCGCATCAATATTGTTTTTTTCGGCCCAAGAAGTCCATTCTTTCACTTCTGGACAAAATTCATAAATATTAAAACGAGATATTAAAGCTGGATCCAAATCTGTAAGTTCATATTCATCACCATTGTTTACTGCAGAAATAATTCTAGAACCAGGTGGCAAAGATTTTCCGGCAAGTTTTTTATTCAGTGCCAAATCCATAATTACTTGTAAAATTTCTGGACGTGCACGATTCAATTCATCCAAAAAAAGAACAATTGGATTGTCATCTGTAGGAAACCAATAAGGAGGCATAAAATCTGTTAATCCAGTTTGTTCATTAAATTTTGGTAATCCAATTAAATCCCCAGGATCACTCATTTGTCCTAAAAATAAAGTAACAACTTTTATTTTTTTCTTGTTAAAATATTCTGTAATAATTTGAGATTTTCCAATTCCGTGTTTTCCACAAAGCATAATATTTTGTTCTGGCGGAGTTACGTCCAAAATTTTTAAAAGTTTGGTTGTGTTGATTTTATTACTCAAAAAATACCTCTTCGATTTTTGCACAAATTAATATAGTTCAAATTTTCTAATTGTCTAATAATTATTCAAAAATTTATGAAAAAAATTTATTTTGAGTTTGAACCTTTTTTTCCAAATAAAGGATTTAACATTTCTGAAAAACAATCTTCAATAAATACTAATTGAGTATAAGATACATCTTCTTGCAAACTATAAGCTGTGATTTTTACATTTGGAAAATCTTTTTGCCACCATTTTGAAAGATACAAAGCATAAGTACTTC
>JAZUSR010000083.1:0-20786 GCA_045606765.1 Treponema sp. | reverse complement strand
AGCAATGGTTGCTGATATTGCACAAGCAGAAACTGAAGAAACAGGCGAAAACCGTTCAGGAATGTTTTATGCAGCAAGAACTTTTGCATACAAATTAGGTCAAAGTATTGCAATGATAGCTTTTACATCTATGGCAACTATTGGAATCGAACAAGGTACAGGTTACAGAATTATTGCTTTAACAGCTTCATTATTCTGTTTAATCGGCGGAATTCTTTTATTAAAATACGATGAAAAGAAAATTATTTCAAAGATTAAAGAATAAAAAATAATTTTACCAAAATTGAATTATTGATGATTACTGAATTTTATTTAATTTTCCAAGTTCCGTAATCATCTTTAATTTCTGTTTTCATACTTTCCATTGGTCGCCATACAACTGAAAGAGTAAAATAAGGATTAAAATCATAATACTTTCTACCGTCTGAAGAATTTACCAATCTTGGTTCCAATTTAAACTCACTTTTTAAATCCCAGTCATGTAAATCATGAGAAAAAGTAAAATTCAAAGATTTAAGTTTAAAGCCACTTCCCTTTCGTAAATTAATATCATCAAATCTAAATGAATTAATCAAATCAACAAAAATATTTTCTTCACCTGGAATTCTTCCCGGATACCCCAAAGAACTTTGAACATATCGATACAAAACATCATTGCGTGAAGTTGCACTAAAAGTAAAATCAAGAGCATCATTAATTTTAAATTTAATTCCAGGGGTAAAAATAAAATAACTATTTGTCGGACGAATAAAATCAACAACCAAACTAGTTGATAAAGAAGGAGCAATACTTATTCGATTTTTCCATGCATAAAATTTTACATTCGATAAACTATATGCTAAACTTGCATTGTTAGGAATAAATTTTTGTTCATCATCATTTCTAATCCAACCACTATCAGAATCAAAATCATATGTATTAGAATATTTCATTGTATAAGCAAGTTGCAAACCAGAATAAGATAAAGCCAATTTTAAAGAATCTGGATTATTCTTTTCAACATCATAATTAAAAGATTCTGTAAACTTTAATTTATTTTCAAACAAAGATAGTGTAAATGACTGTCGATAAGGTTCATTTACCCATTCTTTATCAATATTATTATTTTGCCTAATTCCAATTTCATTAGTCAACGAAATATAAGGAAAAACAAGTTTCAATGTCAAATAATGTTTTATATTTTGAGGTGGCAAAGTTGATGTATATATCAATGTTTGTGAAAAATCTCCACCATGTTGCTTTGCATCTAAATTAACTGACAAAGTATGTGTTGTAATAGAATTTGTATCATCAGGGTCAAGTGTTAAAACATCCCATTCTAAATTATCTGCATCACCAATAAATTTTGTTCTCATCAATTTTAATGACGTATTATAAGCAATACTAGAATCCTTTAACATTGGAATATAAATTAAAGGTTTGAAAGACAAATTATTTGTATTCACTAATTCAAGTGAAGTTGCAGAATAATCTGATTTTAAAATCGAATCAATTTCGTCTTCGGTATAACCTCCAAATGAAAGATTCTTTGATAAAAATGGATGAACCTGATACTGAGGAATAAACGAAAATGAATTTTTCATATTTAAAAAAGATTCTTTGATTGACAAATTATCATCAATTGTAATTGGAATCTTAACTTGAACAAATGAAGATTGAAGACGATTCCATTTAAAATCAGAACCAATATTAATTCCTTCTGATGAATAATTCAACTGAGAAAGAAAATCTGTCGAAAGTGAATAATTTAATTTAAATTTTAAGTCATTCTCATCACTAGAAACTTTTGGACAATTAAAAAATAACTCTGGAAGTCCTTTTGTCTCAAAATCATATTTTTCTGGAACCAGGCTTTGAGAGCTATCAATTTGTTCAGATTCTAAAGCTTCATTTAAATTCTCAGAATTATTTTCCTCTGTATCATTAACAAATTCTGAAGGAACTATCAAATCCACAGGATAATTTATTTTACTCAAATTACTTTTAGAATTTTCACCAATAGATAAAATTGTTCCAGAAATTTTTGCATTAAATTTTAATGGACTAACTTGAGAAGGATAGAAAAATTTTCTTTGAGACGAATACAAATAAAAATCATCTTCCATTGATAATGAATTTGATTCACTTACTTTAGATTTAAAATTTAACGATGAACTAAAAGAAGAAATTGCCAAATTATTAATAAGCGGTTTTACAGAACTTGGTAAATTAAAATTATAATTTCCCGAAATATCCCAAGAAAAATCATCAATTTCAGAATTATTTAATTTTTCATCTTCTGTCAAATCTGAAGGATCAACTAATGGGTTATTCAAAAGATAAGAAAGCCAATCCATAGATTCATTTCGATCACCATAATCATAATTAATAAAAGGGTCCGAATAAATTGGCATTTTAAATGAAAGATTAAATGGCTTATTTATTTCAAATTGAAATCCAGCTTTATATCTAAATGGAATTTCCATTCCAATAAAATTTGATTTTTCATAATATTTTTTCCCAGAAGGTCCAAAAGGAAGATATACATATGGAGAATTAGTTGGAAAAACAGTATTTCCAAATCCTAGTAACAAATCGGCTTTTACATTTTTTAAAACTTTTCCTGAATTGTATGCAGCAGAGACTCCAATCCCAACTCCCAAATTTGAATACCAATCAGCAATTAATTTTAAATAATTTGAAGTATCCCCTTTATAAGGAGTATCCAAATTATGCAAAATAAGCCCCTGCAATTCTTGGTCCATTAATTTTGAGGGTTTTATAAAATTAAAATATTTTGACATATCATCTTCACTAGAAGAGTTTGTCGAATTATTTTGTTCTAATGGTTTGCGCCCCATTAAATATGTCGTTGTCTGAATTGAAAAACCTTGTCTATTTTTATAACTAAAAACAGGATTAAAAACTAATTCATCTTTTGGATAATAAAATGCAGGTAAATATAATAATGGAATATTTCCAACAAACAAAACAGCATTAAAAAAAGCAAATTCATTTCCAGGTAAAAGCCATATTCTTGTAGCTTTAATTTTCCAATGAGGGTTTTCATTATTACAAAAAGTTAATTCACCTTTTTTAAAAGCAATTGTACCAGAATTATTTCTAGCAAAAGTATCAGATGCTACAACTAAAGTAGATCCAGAGGGAAGATTTAAAGAATTTGTTTCTGTTTGAATAATTCTTCCTTCATCAAATATTCCTTCCAATGTAGAAGTATTAAATAAAACACTAGTCGCATTAATTGTAGAGATTGCTCCAGCTTTATCTGTTTGTTCTAAAAGAACTTTACCTTCTGCGTAAAGCATTTCTCTTGTTCGATTATAAATTATCTTATCAGAACTAATTACAGTTTTAGAACCGTCTTTTTCTACAGAAATTTTTACATCACCTTCAAACAAAATTATATCATCAAATTCTTCTTTATCCTTACCTTCTTTTTTTGCATCTTTCATATTTGTTGAACGCAATGCATTTTCAATTATAATTTTTGTTTGCGATTCACTAGAAGATTGAGATTTTACATCTTGTTTTTTTTCTTTAGCAAAAATTAAATTTGCAGAAAAAATAATCAGTAATAAAATAAAAATTTTTTTTACAGCATTACAGAGAGAAAAAATCTTTTTACTATTAATTCTTTTTATTAACACGACTTTATCCAAATTATTTTATCATATCTTTTATAAATTGACCTGTAAAAGATTCTTTATTTTTAGACACTTGTTCAGGTGTTCCAGTTGCTACAACAGTTCCACCTCTAAAACCACCCTCTGGTCCTAAGTCAATAATGTAATCAGACTGACAAATTACATCAAGATTATGTTCAATCATAACAACTGTATTACCTTGTTCTACAAGTCTTTGTAAAACATTCATCAATTGTTTTACATCTGCAAAATGAAGTCCTGTAGTTGGCTCATCAAGAATATACAAAGTTTTACCTGTAGAAACTCTAGCAAGTTCATTTGCAAGTTTAACACGCTGAGCTTCTCCCCCAGACAAAGTTAAAGCTGATTGCCCAAGTTGAATATAACCGAGTCCTACAGATTTTAACATTTCAAGTTTTCTCGATATGTGAGGAATATGTTCAAAAAAATCACAGGCTTCTTCAATTGTCATTTCAAGAACATCTGTAATACTTTTTCCTTTATATAAAATTGACAATGTTTCGTGATTAAATCGTTTTCCATTACATACATCACATTGAATATAAACATCAGGTAAAAAATTCATTTCAATTGTAATAGTTCCTGCACCTTGACAATTTTCGCAGCGCCCTCCCTTTACATTAAAACTAAATCGACCTTTTAAATAGCCTTTTGCTTTTGAATCTGGAAGAGATGCAAACAAATCTCGAATTTCGTCAAAAACACCTACATAAGTTGCAGGATTACTTCGCGGAGTTCTACCAATGGGACTTTGATCAATACTAATCACTTTATCAAGAAATTCAACACCTTCAATCTTATCAAATTGACCAACTTCATATTTTGTGCGCATCAATTTATTACTACAAGCAGGATATAAAATATCACTTAACAATGTAGACTTTCCAGAACCAGAAACTCCTGTAATACAAGTCATTGCTCCAAGAGGAATCTCTACAGTTATATTTTTTAGGTTATGTTCTCTTGCACCTATAAGTTTTAAAGCATTTCCATTTCCTTGGCGTCTGTTTTTAGGGATGTCCATCTTTATTAAACCTGCAAGATATTGACCTGTTACACTTTCTTTAACTTTCATAACTTGCTCTGGTGAACCTGATGCAACAACTTTTCCACCATGAACACCAGCACCAGGACCAATATCAACAATCCAATCTGCAGTTCGTAAAGTCTGTTCATCGTGTTCTACGACGATAACAGTATTTCCGAGATTTCTTAAATAAGTAAGTGTATCAATAAGTCGCTGATTATCTCTTTGATGCAATCCTATCGAAGGTTCATCAAGAATGTACATTACACCGGTTAATGCAGAACCAATCTGAGTTGCAAGTCTAATTCTTTGAGCTTCACCTCCCGATAAAGTTCCTGCAGATCGATCAAGAGTTAAATAATCTAACCCAACATTTTTTAAAAATGATAATCGAGAATTAATTTCTTTTAAAACTTGAGAGGCAATTTCTTTTTGAGTTTTAGTCAATTTTAAATTTTCAAAAAAATTAATAGATTCAATTACACTCAATTCACATAATTCAATAATATTTTTTTTACCAACTGTAACACCCAAAGCTTCTGGTCTAAGTTTTTTTCCATGACAGCATGAACATTCTCTATGAGCCATATATTTTTCAAGAGACTGTTTCATGTTGTCGCCCCAAGCTTCAATATATCGTCTGTTCATATCATGAAAAATTCCTACCCAAGGTTCATTATATTCTGACATACCAGAACCACTTTGTTTATAATAAACCCAGTGTAAAATCTTATCACTTCCGTACAAAAGTACATCCTTTTGCTTTTTTGTCAACTTTTCAAAAGGAGTATCAAGAGAAAAATCATAGCCTTCAGCAACAGCCGTAAAACGAGCACGATTCCATGCAGAAGTTGGATTATAAGGAAGGAATCCATGTTCGTTATATGACTTAGATTTATCAGGAATGATTAAATCCAAATCAAATTCCATCTTTTCGCCAAGTCCAGTACATTCAGGACAAGCACCAAAAGGATTATTAAAAGAAAATAGTCGAGGCTGAAGTTCAGGCACAGAAATACCACATTCTGGACAAGCATTTTTTTGACTGAACATAACTTCTTGCTCAATATAATCTTTAGAAAGATCTACAGTTCCACCTTTTTTTGCAATTTCAGAAACAACCTCGTCAAAACCTTCTTCACCTTTATTAATTCGCCGAACAACAATAATTATTCCATTCGCACTTTTTAATGCTGTTTCAACAGAATCAGAAAGACGATTTCGACAATCATCTTTTAAAACAATTCGATCTATAATTAATTCAATTGTATGCTTTTTTTGCTTATCCAGTTTGATAGAATTATCAAGTTCAGTCATAATTCCATCGATTCGTGCACGAATAAATCCAGATTTTATTGCATCTTCAATAATCTTTTGATGTTCACCTTTTTTTCCACGAATTACAGGAGACAAAACCTGAATCTTTGTACCGCTCTGCCATGACATAATTGTATCAATAATTTGATCTACTGACTGTTCATGAATTTCTCGACCACATGAAGGACAATGAGCAGTACCAATTCGAGCAAAAAGAAGACGGTAATAATCATAAATTTCTGTTACAGTACCAACTGTTGAACGAGGATTTTTATGAGTTGTTTTTTGCTCAATAGAAATTGCAGGAGAAAGTCCTTCAATTAAATCAACATCAGGTTTATCCATCGTTCCAAGGAACTGACGGGCATAAGACGATAAACTTTCTACATAACGACGTTGTCCTTCAGCAAATAAAGTATCAAAAGCAAAACTTGATTTTCCAGACCCTGAAAGACCAGAAACGACAACTAATTTATTACGAGGAATATCAATATCAATATTTTTAAGATTATGTTCGCGAGCACCACGAACTACAATTTTTTCACCTTCAACCTGATTTATATTCATAATTAATTATTATAGTAAAAATCAGAAAAAGTTGAAAGTCAAAATATACTAAACTATAATTCATCTCTTTTCAAAGTCATTTTTTCATTTTATAATAAATTTATGATTTCAGATGAACAAAAAAAAGAACTTTTTACAATTGCAAAACATATGCTTAATTTTTCATATGCACCGTATTCTAATTTCAAAGTAGGCGCTGTCCTCATTACAAAAGATGGAAAAATTTTTACAGGTTGTAATGTAGAAAATGCTGCCTATGGTCCATCTAACTGTGCCGAAAGAACAGCATTTTTTAAAGCAATTTCAGAAGGTGAATTGAGTTTTGAAGGAATTATGATTGTTGGTGGTCCAAATGGAATCATAAAAGATTATTGTGCCCCTTGTGGAGTTTGCCGACAAGTAATGATGGAATTTTGTAATCCAGAAACTTTTTCCATTTTTCTTGCAAAAGATGAAAATGATATTATTGAATACAAATTAAAAAATCTTATGCCACTTGGTTTTGGAAATGCAGATTTAAAAAAATAAAATTTTTCTTTATTCATATTCCATGTTATAATATTACTTATGAATGAACGAATTACAATATCATTTCCAAATGGAAAAACATTAGAATCAGCTCCTGGAATCAGAGCTATAGACTTTATCGATGCGTTGAGTCACGATGTAGAAAGTATTTATGCAGTCCGTGTAAATAACCAAATATGTTCTTTAAATAAATCAATTTATACTGATTGTTTTGTTGAACCAGTTTTAGCAAAAAGCAAAGATGGTGCTGAAGTTTATCGAAGGACTTTATGTTTTACCATGGAAGCTGCATTGCACGAAATTGATCCAAATTACCATCTATTAATTGGTCATAGCCTTGGATATGGTTACTACTATACACTTTTAGATGGCAATGCTGTTCATCCACCACTAATCGAAAAGATTAAAAACAAAATGAACGAAATCATTGCAAAAAATGAGCAAATTAAAACTTATACACTTTCATATGCAAATGCAATTGAACTTTTTGAACAACAAGGTTTGAGCAATACTAGAGAATTACTAAAATACAAATGTCCACCTCGTGTTGAAGTAAACAACTTAGGAAACTTTTCTGATATGTATTATGCACCGATGCTAGTTTCTACAGGTTATCTAAAAACATGGGAAATTATAAAATACGGGCAAGGATTCCTTTTAAGATTTCCAACTTCTTCAAATCCAACAGAACTTCCAGAATTTACAGATGTTCCTCAGTTGTTTAAAACTTACGAAAAATATAAAAAATGGGGAAAACAAATTGTAGTAACAACTGCCGCTTCTTTGAATGAACTTGTTAGCAAACGACAGATTGAAGATTTTATCGATATTTCAGAAACTTTCCAACATAAATGTATTGCTGAAATTGCACAACAAATTCATGACAAAGGAAAAGTAAAAGTTGTACTCATTGCAGGACCTTCAAGTTCTGGAAAAACAACTAGTGCAAAAAAATTAGGACTTGAACTCCAAGCAATCGGATACAAACCAAAAATCATCAGTCTTGACTGTTACTATGTTGGACGCGACAAAACTCCAAAAGACGAAAATGGAAATTATGACTTTGAATGTCTTGAGGCTTTAGATGTAGAACTAATCAATCAAAACTTAGTTGATTTATTCGACGGAAAAACTGTTACACTTCCAGAATATGATTTTAAAACAGGAACTCGTTCAATGACTGGTCCTGAACTAAAACTTGAAGATAACGACATCTTAATCATGGAAGGAATCCACGGATTAAACGATAAACTTACACCATTAGTAAAACCTCAATACAAATTTAAACTTTATCTATCAGCTCTCACCCAGCTAAATATTAATGAACATAATCGCATTTCAACAAGTGACAACAGATTGATACGAAGAATTGTACGAGATTCACAATTCCGCGGAAAACCAGCAGAAGAAACAATTAGTATGTGGGACAGTGTACATCGAGGTGAACGTTTACATATTTTCCCATTCCAAAATAATGCAGATGCAATTTTAAATACAGCCCTAGACTATGAACTTTCTGTATTAAAAATATTTGCAGAACCTCTTTTAAAACGAATTACACCTTTACAAAAAGAATATTCAGAAGCCTGTAGGCTTTTAAGATTCTTAGACTTCTTCCCAACTATTGATCCTACTAATGTTCCAGATAGATCAATATTAAGAGAATTCATTGGAAAATCTGCATTCCATTATTAATTAAAAATCTTAATTTAGTTTTCTTTATTAAATTGAGAGGTAACAATGTCATCCACCAGATCTTCTTCTTCCTTATTAAGAAGTTCTTGGTGGATTTGTTTTTGGCGGTCTTTTAATTTATTCAAACTTTCTGTTTTTTGAAAAGCTTCTTTAAAAATTTCACGTTTAGATTCAGTAACAATTTTTGCCGATGCTAGATCTTCTAAGAGTTTTTCTTCTTGTAATTTTAAAAATGAAAAATATTGTTGCCCTTGAGCTATCGCATTAAAGTCAGTTGAATTTTCTAAAGTTTTTTGTGCTGTTGAATGTTGCACTGCTAATGTTTCTAAGCCTTCTTGAATTCTAACTTCTTCTGCTACAGCTTTTCCTAATTCAATTTGAGCTTGTTCTTGCTGATATTTTCTAAGCGAAAGTAAATCTTCTAGTTCAAAAGTAAATTTTTTCATAATATCTTTTTATTATTTTAATTATCTAAAGAACTCTCACTTACTAAAGATTCTTGATTTTGTTCTGGCTGAATTGTTTCTACTTGAACTTTATCTGACTGAACAGAAAAGTCAACTTCAGTATCACCATCTAGCGAAAGTTCTTCATCAGGAATTTCAACTCCTGAAAGTTCAGAAAGTTTTAACAAAGAATCTTTCATTGTACAATGATCATTTTCTTCTTGCTTTAAAAATTCTTCAATTGCATCATGCATATCAATAGCTTTATCAATTGAAGGAGAACTACCTTTTGCATATGCACCAGTTGTAATCATCAATTCATTATTTTGATACAATGCCATAAGTTCTCGAATAATAGCACAAGCTTTTTTTGTCTGTTCCCCAGTAACTCGACGACTCAAACGACTAATACTTTGCAAAACATCAATCGCAGGATAATGATAACTTTGTGCAAGTTTTCTATCTAATACAATATGTCCATCTAAAGTACCACGAACTTTATCAGTAATTGGTTCATTCATATCATCAGAATCAACAAGAACATTATAAAAAGCAGTAATTGAACCTTTATCATTTGTTCCTGCTCGTTCTAATAACTTTGGAATTAAATCAAATACACTAGGAGGATAACCTTTTTGAGCCGGAGGTTCACCTTTTGCAAGACCAATTTCTCTTTGAGCGTGAGCAAATCGAGTAACATTATCAAACATAAACATTACATCTTTACCTTGGTCTCTAAAATATTCAGCAACAGCGGTAGCAACATAAGAAGCTCGAAGACGACAAATACTTGGTTGATCACTGGTAGCAACAATAACGACACTTCGTTTTAAACCTTCTTCACCTAAATCACGATTTATAAAATCTAAAACTTCTCGTCCACGCTCCCCTATTAATGCAATAACATTTACATCAGCATTTGTATTACGAGCAATCATACTTAACAAAGTTGATTTACCAACACCAGAACCTGCAAAAATTCCAAGACGCTGTCCACGACCAACAGTAAGCAAAGTGTCAATCGCACGAACACCTGTCGTAATTCGCCTATTAATTGGCTTTCGAGTCATTGGATCTGGGGAATCTTTTTCAGCAGGATAAAAAGTTTCAGGAACAAGAGCTCCTTTTCCATCACAAGGAGCCCCAGTTGCATCGATTACTCGACCAAGCAAACTTTTTCCAACAGGAACTTGTAATGTATTTCCAGAAGCAACAACTTCGCAGCCTACTTCAATTCCACGAGTATTTCCAAAGGCAGAAAGTTTTACCGATGTTCCTTCGAGTGCTACTACTTCTGCCAAAACCTTAGTCTTTAAACTTGGGACATTTATTGTACAAATTTCACCAATTACACAACGAGGACCTGAACTTTGAATATCAAGCCCATTTACACTTGTAACTTTTCCAACATAGCGAATTGTAGTTGTATTTTTTACAGTATTGAGATATTTTTCAAAATTAAATTCAACATTGTAAGAAGATTTCATTTTCCCACCCTTGAAATCTTAAAGTAAAATTATGAACCAGAAGGAATATCAGATTTTGCAATTGATTTTACAGGAGATATCTCCATAATTTTTTGTTCAAGTTCTGTAAGTTGACTTGAAATTCTTGCATCAATTGCACCAAAGTCTGTTTCAACAATACAACCACCTTTTTCAATAGTCGTATCTTCTAAAACAGTAATTCCTTTTACAGCTTCAACACGATCAATAAAATCTTGAACATGTTCAGTTGTAAGTTTTGCATCTGCAAGATTTACACGAATTGTAACATCCCCTCGCCCTTTAACTTTTTTTAGCGCTTGTAAAACATTATTCATAATTACATTTCGTTGATTCTCTGAAATAATTTTTACAACTTTTCGTGCCATTAAAACAACAAGTTCAACAATTTGATATTCTGTTTCGCTAAGAATTTCTTCGCGACGTTTCATTACAGCATCTAAAACATTATGGAGTCTTTCGACAAGGCGCTCTGCTTCTTTATTTCCTGCAGCATAACCTTCTTCATAGCCAACATCATAACCTTCTTTATGGGCTTCAGAAACAATTTTTGAACGCTCTTCATTTGCATCTGTGATAATTCTATCTGCTTCGTTTTGTGCATCAGTTTTTATTTGGGATGCTTCAGATTCTGCCTGAGTTTTAATAATTTGAGCTTGATCAGTTTGCCTTTTTACTTCTTCAAATGCTGCATCTTCTGCTTTTTTTACAATTTGTTCAGCTTCTTCTTCTGCCTTTTTGAGCATAAGCTGTTTTTCTAATTCAAATTGCTTTTTATATTCTTCAGCTTCTCGACGCAAATCATCTGCAGTAGGACCTTCATATTCAGGAATTTCTTCCACAACTTCTGCATAATCATGGAGTAATCTTAACTGAAACTTTTCTTCTTTAGTTTTAATTTCATTTTGACGAAATACAGTTTTTGCCATTTTTTTATCCTACAAATGAATACATCAAGTAACAAGCTCGTCTTCACCAGAACGCGCAATAACAATTTCACCTTTTTCTTCAAATCGACGAATTGTAGATACAATTTTCTGCTGAGCTTCTTCAACATCTTTCAAACGAACAGGTCCCATAAATTCCATATCTTCTTTTAACATGCTTGCAGCACGTTTTGACATATTTCTAAAGATTTTATCTTGAACTTCTGTATCAACAGATTTAAGCGCTTTTGCAAGTTCCTGTCCATCGACCTCGCGAAGTACTTTCTGGATAGATCGGTCGTCGAGCATAACAATATCTTCGAATACGAACATTCGTTTTTTGATTTCTTCTGCCAAATCTGGATCATCTTCTTCAAGTGATTCAATAATTGCTTTTTCAGAAGAACGATCAACAAGGTTAAGAATTTCAACAATAGATTCAACACCACCGGCAGCAGTATAATCTTCTGAAGAAAGTGTAGAAAGTTTTTTCTCAAGAACTCGTTCAACTTCGCGTAATACGTCAGGACTAGTTCGGTCCATAGTCGCAAGTCGTTTCGAAACTTCAGGTTGCATTTCTTCTGGCAAGTTCTGAAGAATTACAGCTGCTTTTCCAGGTTCCAAATATGCGAGAATCAAAGCAATAGTTTGAGGATATTCCTGCTGAATAAAGTTCAACAAATGTGCTGGGTCAGTTCGACGAATAAAGTCAAATGGACGGACTTGTAAACTTGATGTAAGTCGATTGATAATATCGATAGCTTTTTGAGAACCCAGTGATTTTTCCAAAAGTTCTCTGGCATAATCGATACCACCTGTTGTAATAAAGTTTTGCGCATTCATTAATTCTTGGAATTCTTCCAAAACTAAATCTTTTATTTCTGCATCAACTGTTTCTAATCTAGCAATTTCAAAAGTTAAAGTTTCTACTTCATCTTCTCTTAAATGTTTCATTACTTCTGATGAAACATCACTACCAACAGATACGAGGAAAATAGCAGCTTTTTGTCTACCAGTTAAACTTTTAAAATCCTTTCCTTTTTTTGAAGACGACGATGATACAGGCTTCAATGTTCCTGGCTTTGGAACTGGCTTTGCATTACTTTTTAATTTAGCTGTGTCTTCTGCCATTTTCTATTCCTCCATCAACCATGTGCGAATGAGCATAGCAACATCCTCAGGATGCTCTTTTGCCATTGCAATAGCATTTTCTTGAAGTTCTGCACGACGACGCTCTTCAACAGACATAGTAACTTCCATGCCTTCTTCTTGGGCAATCTGTAGAGCATTAATTCTAGCTTGTTCCTGACGACGGCGCTCTTCTTCTGCCTTAAGTCTTCTTCTTCGTTCAAGTTCGCGACTGATAAATCTGTAAAGAATGAATAAGAATAATACGATTGCAAGTCCGCTCAAAACAATAATAATTGTAATGCGAGTCTGACGAGCCTTTCTTAAAGCTTCATCTTCAGCTTCAAACTCTTTTGTTCTATCAATTTGAACACTTCGTACAACTACTCTATAATTTTTAGCTCTATCGTATCCAATTGCTCCTTCAACTAAAGCAGCAATTTCTTCCAATTCAACTTTTGGAACAGGAATATAAGTTCGTTTTATTTTTCCCTGATCATCAAGAACTACATTATGATTTTTATCATATTCTTTCTGCCAAACACCGTCTACGTTAACCGAAACTGAAATTCTATCAATTGTCGGATGAACAACCTCTGATATATTATCGGTATTTACTAAGAAATTTTGAGTAACACCTGTTTCAGTTTGTTTACCAATTACATTCGACATATCAGAATACACAGGAGGATTTTGACCTTCTACACCAGTAGGACCTTGAGGATTAAAACCTGTTCCTTGCCATTCTCGAGTTACGGTCTGAGATGATTCAACTACAGAATCTTGAATAATTGAATCATCGTATGGAGTATCAGGATTATCTTCTTTTTTTACAAATGGCGAATAATGAACAGAATCGATTTTCTTTTCTGACATATTCATATCAATTTTGATATTAATTTCAGGAATTCGATCTTCGCCTTTTATCGATTGTAAAGATTTTAATATTTGTGCTCGATAATAAATTTCTTGTCTCTGAATTAATTTTTGCTCTCGTTCAATCAAAGAAAGTCTATCAATATCTGCACGACCAGCATCATCGTTTAATAGATTTCCTTCACGGTCAGCAATAGAAATATTTTCTTTTTTAAGTCCTTCAACCGCAGTCATTAAAAGTCGTTCAACACCTTTAATTTTACGAGCATTAGTTGCCATATCACTCATAGAAGTAAAGGATAAAATTACACTTGCACTAACAGGATCTTGCTGAGATTTAAAAAGTTTATCCTCTGGCAAAACAAGATTTACATCAGCACTTGCGATATCATCAAGAGCTTCCAAATGTTGTTTTACAGTTTTTGTAATTGCTAATTGCTTTTTTACGTTCTGATCGGCATCTGTAGTAGACCAACCTCGATCAAAATAACCTGCAAAAGGATCAACATTTGGAGGAACAAGACCTTCTGCTATAAGAAGATCTTTCATTCTTCTTGCAGTATTTTCATCTTGAACACGAATATAACCAGATGCATCTACCTCAGCCGAAATATTTTCTTTATCAAGTCTATTGAGAATTTTTTGTTGGTCATCTCCCAAAACAGGAGAATTAAATAATTTAACAGTTGTTGGTGTTGAAGAAAATTTAAATGCAAAAATTATTGCAACTATGACAGCAATAATTACGCCAACAAGAATACCCTTTTGAATTATGGACCATTTTGCCCATTTTTCTTTTATAGTAGAAACGAGCTTTTTGAACCATTCGTTCATCTGACCCCTCCCGTGAACGAATTTTATAAACAATAATAATTATTATAAATTATACCACATAGATTAAATTCTGAAAAGAGATTTTTTATAAAAATTAAAAACAAAAAAAGCTGCACTCTATACACCGAATGCAGCTAATTATCAATTATTCTGTTGGTCTTTTTTTGAAAGATTTGCTATCTAAGATTGCTTGTCCTTCACCAATTTCTTGTTCCATTAATGCACGAGCTTTTAATGGAAGACCGAACAATGTAATAAATCCTTCGGCATCTTTGTGGTTGTAAAGTTCACCAGTTGTGAAAGAAGCCAAACTTTCGTTGTAAAGACTATATTTTGAACCACTTCCAGCTCCACGGATTTGACCTTTACAAAGTTTTACTTTTGCCCAACCTGTACAAGTTTCTTCTGTTTTATCAACAAAAGCCATACAAGAATCAAACAAAGTTGTAAACCATTTTCCGTCGTAAATAAGTTCTGCAACTTTTAAAGAAACTTGCTGTTTATAGTGGTAAGTATCTCTGTCCAAAGTAAGGTGATTCATCATTCTGTGAGCAAAGTAAAGAATTGCTCCACCTGGAGTTTCGTAAACACCGCGGCTTTTCATACCAACACAACGGTTTTCACAAATATCTACAAGACCAACTCCGTTTCTTCCACCAATTTTGTTTAATTCAGTAAGAAGTTCAAGAGCGTCCATTTTTTTGCCGTTTACTGCAACTGGAATACCTTTTTCAAAATCAATTGTAACATATTCACCTTCTACAGGAGCTTCTTCTGGAACAACTGTATTTTGGAGCATGTGTTTGTAATTTGGTTCATTTTCTGTTTTTTCAAGTTCCAAACCTTCGTGAGAAAGGTGCCAAATATTTTCGTCGCGAGAATATGATTGGTCTTTTTTCATTGGAACTTCAAGTCCGCGGTCTTCAAGATATTTAATTTCAGCTTCGCGGCTGTCCATATTCCATTTGTCGTCACGCCATGCAGCAATTACTTTTAAATCTGGAGCAAAAGCTTTAATTGCCAATTCAAAACGAACTTGGTCATTTCCTTTACCAGTAGCTCCGTGACAAATTGCAATTGCCCCTTCTTGACGAGCATATTCTACTAAGATTTTTCCAATTAAAGGACGAGCTGTAGAAGTTCCCAAAAGATATTCATCTTCGTAAACTGCGTTTGCTTTTACAGCTGGCCAAATATATTCTTCAATGTATTCTTTACGAGCATCAACAACATAACAAGCTGCAGCCCCTGTTTTTAATGCGCGATTTTTAATAGCCGCCCAATCATCACCCTGACCTACGTCAATACAAACAGCAATTACATCGTAATTATAATTTTCTTGTAACCAAGGAATGATAACTGTTGTATCAAGACCACCTGAATAAGCTAAAACAACCTTATCTTTTGCCATTATATTCTCCCGCTGAAAAACTTTTCAGCAATAAAATTGTATATTTATGCATTAAATATACAATTTTCTGCAAATATATTCAATATATTTGCAGAAAAAATATGACAAAATTAATTAAAACCTTACACTGAAATTACTAACTTTTATTTTCCAATCCTAAGACTTTGTTCTAACTCAAGAATCTTTTGTTTTGCAAAATTTGCTAAGTTTTCGTTTGGTGATTTTGTTACTAATTTAAAATATTCTAATGCTTTTTCTAAATTAACTTCTTCTGTTTCGTAATAGAATCCCAAATTAATTAAAGATTCATAACATTCAGGATTATCTTCTACAGATTTTTCAAAACAAGTAAGAGCTTTTGGAAAATCCTTTAATCTAATATAACTGTTTCCTACGCAATACAAAACCCAATAATTAGTTGGATAATATTGCATTGAAATATCGATAAAAGTTTTGATGTATTCTTCAGTTTTAGGTCTTTCGTATAAAGTAGCAAATACACTATTATAAACATCTAATAAATTTTCCATTCCGTCGCCTTCATATTCACCACAACGCCAAAGCCATTTATTATCGTATTCTTTTGAAATTTTTAACATTCTTCCAAGAGTTTCTAGCAATTTATCATAACTTCGTTTTTTTGAATAAACATCTACATAACCTGTAAAAACATCCAACCTATTTGGATGCTGCTCTAAGATTTTTTCAGTATAACTCAAAGCTTTATTTAAAAGTTCATCATCATAATCAGAAATTCTGACATTCACATTCTTCCCAGAAGGAGTTGTTACGGCAGCCATTTTTTCTGATTTAGACTTAGAAAGATAATAATTAAAATACGCAAAATACAGTTCTAAATCTGTAGGACTTTCTTTTTCCCATTTTTTTAAAATTTTCTCAACTTTTGCAATATTCCTATTAGTAAAAGCTTTTTCAAAGTCATTATAATAACTTTTTGCAAATAATTGACCAGTTACAAAGAACATCATCATAAAGCATAAAAAACCTCGAATCAATCCTCTTGTACCTAAATGTTTTTTTACAAACATTTTTCCACTTTGTTTTTTCATAAAAAACCTCTCTTTTTATTTATTTTTTTTCACAACCCGAAAAACATCTAATCGAGTTATTTCTTCCAAAAGATAAAAATCTTTTCCATAATTTAAATGGCTTCCAAAACGCCAAGGATTTTGAACCTTGACACCTTTTATAACTTCTTTTTTTTCTAATGAAGCATCTTGTATCTGGGTAGTTGTTGTATACTGATTATCTACCACAACAGAATGAGATCCATTAACGCGTCCGTGAATAATATAACCTTCTGAACTATTGTCACAACCTGTTAGAATTTTCTCATTAAGTTCTATTCGTTCTTCTTTACTCATATTTGTTGAATCATAAGAACCTACTGCTTCTACAACAGTTTCCCCAGCTATTGCATTTATCAACTTTTCTTGACTTTCTATTCCATTAAGCATTGTCATTTGACCTGCAGCATCACCATTAGACGAAAAAAGATCATTTTCAATTGCAATCCTATTAGCTTCTTCCAAAGAAACATATTTATTAGTTAATGAATATGCCATATAAACAGAAGATGCTAATTTACAACCGTAACTATAAATACTGTAGAATTTAACCTTCTCATAATGATACTTTGAATAAGCCTGATTCTTTTTACTTTGCTTCATATCATTTTCTAAAGCACTTTCAAAATCATCAAGTGATTTATGTTCAACTAAATCTGATTGTGAAAAAGTCTCAAAATCCATACATTCAGAGTCAGGACAAGAATTTAAATATTTTTTATATTCATCTTGAAGATAACTACCATAAGATTTTTTAAGACTTTCTAAATTAAATTTAGCCACTTCTTCCTTCGTCAGCGATTTTCCAAGTGGAGTATCTTTAAGTTTTACATTTGTATTTTGTCCATCTTTTGCATAAGTTAGGTAAACTCTATAAAAATTTCCATCACCTTGTTCATCAAACGCACCAAGTACATACAATAATGAAAACAAAGCTTTTTCACCTTCCTCTAAATATACCTTACTCAATTCTGCAACATCACTTACATTTGAAAATTCGTTTGTATAAATTTCATAACTATTAGCTAAGCTATTATAAGTTTCATAACCAAAGAAACGAGATTTAATTTCGTCATTACCTTTCGTATGATAATTTTCATGAGCAATTAACGAAGCAACCTGGGCTGCACTTTCATCAGTATTTGCTAGAACATTCTGGGAAATATAAATTTTACCATTTTCTTCTTTTCCCAAATACTCATCTGTATCAACAAAATCCACATCAATATCTTTATGCCAAATTGAATTGGCAAGTTCTACATTTGAAACAAGGTTAGTATTAGCAAGCGCATTTACAGAGTTTAAAAAATACATTTCTTTACTAAAACCAATTTCATTAAGAATTTTTGAACTCGCAATTTTTGTAAAATCCGATAATCCTTCTAATGATTGCAACACAGACGATGCATTTATCATAGTTCCATTAGTTGAAAATTTTGAACTTACCCCATCACCTGAAAAAGTTACTCCGACTAAACCAATATCATTTTTTAACTTAAAACCAAAATCATTAAGTGACAAAAAATTTAGAGTAGTAGAACCTGTTATCTTTTTTTCAACTAATGAAGAAGTTAATTTTGAAAGATTTGAATTAATAGAATTAATTCCGTCTATATTAAATAAATTCGAATTTAATTGATGATTAATTCCATCCCTCAATGTTAAATTACTTAAAGCTGAATTTGTCAAATATTCTACCAAAGGAACTGCTCCACTACTAAGTGATTGTTTAATTACAGAAGAATCTGTCCAAACACTATTTGCTTTATCCCAATCAATTGAAAAACCATTAGAAAAATCCATCGCTCCTATGTAAGAATTTACAACTGATTCACCATAACGAGATGCAGAATTTATCATTGAAGTTAAAACTCTATCTGAAAAGCTATCCATTCCGATTTTATCAGTAATTGCACCAAGCTTATCATTGATAAAACTACTAGAAATCTTTTGAGCTAAACCAATCGAAATTTCAGAGAGATTTTTCATTCCAAAATTCAAATCTGCAACTCCAAATACAATATCATCAAAATAAGAAAACCAGGTTTGACCTGTAGCTTTAGAAACACATTGACAAACCATTTCAGAAATTTCTCGTATTGTAGGAATTTCAATGCCCAAAAAAGTATTATCTGTTGTTATTTTTTTATCATACAAAGGAGTCCGAAGTGCTGCATAACCTTCTTTATTAAGTATGGAATTCCATACAAAGTCTAACATAATAAGACCCATTTCGCCACTTCCATTTTTTGAAATATTTTTGAAACGTTCTTTAGAAGTATCAACATTATCAACCCACTCTGGTGCAACTCCAATGTGTTCTTTTAATTTTCCACCTTCTCCATCATTTCCCAAAATTTCTATCTGCCATTCATTAATTTGATTTAAACTTTTCTCTAACAACAATTCAACTTTATCATAATCATAATTATAAATATTTTTTGTAATACCAGAAATATTTGGACAAACAGATTTAAACCATTCATATTTATGAACACTTTGTTTTTCCCGAATAGCATTATCCACAACTGTTGAATCAATTACAGCATATCGAGTAATTTCATCTCCAAAAGAATAACCGGCCTTACTAACTAATTCAAATTCCCAGTCTTCCATCTGCTGATTTTTTTGTTCGATTAAGTTATTTACTTCCGCGATTTTAAAATCAATATCATTCTGGAGAATTTGTGCAGAATATACAGAAGCAAAATTTCGCATTTTCTTATCATTATATTCAATTAAATACTCAATTTTTTTATCAATATCTTCTGAATTTGATATCCTATTATTTTTACAATAATCAAACAAAGCAAAATCATTTATCGATTGTTTACTAAAAATATAATTTGAGATATTAGAAAATAATGAATCATCTAAAAAAGTTGAAAAATACTCATCAGGAATAAAATCTGTAAAAGACTTTTCATTATTCATTTGAACAATTAATTTATTAATTTTATTTTCAAAATCATAATTTTCTTCTAACGGAATATTTTCAATTTGTTTTATGCCAGATAAGCTCGCATTAGCATATTGATTATTTATCCATTCAGATTTTTCAGAAAGTAAGTTTTCATATTCAGAATCAATTTCATTAATATGCGAATACATTTTTTCAATAAAATCATTATTCCAACGATTAAAATCATTTTGCAAAACCTCTTCAGCACGAATCCATTCGGAATCAGCAACTTTCAAAACATAATCCATGTCAGATTGCCATTTATTAAATTGATTATAAAACTTTTGTGCGAAAATATTTAACTCGTTCATCTTTTGATTTAAATTAATACTCGATTGACTTTGCAAAATCTTTTCATAAACATTTAAAACTTTGTCAAACGATGAATTAACATAGGCTTGATTTTGAAAATCGTATTTTATAGAAACATCATACAAAGAATTTTTATAAATCTTTAATAAATTGGTCAAATAGTTTTCAGATTTAATATAAGAACCAACAGAAAGATTTTGCAATTGTTTTTCAATTGTTTCACTATCTAATTCTTTTTCAGAATCTTTAGATAAAAGTTCTATTTTTAATTGATTTAATAGACTGTCAGTATTCTTACAATCTTCATTCAATAAATTATAATTTAAAACCCATTGATTAAAATATAAGTCTTTTTTGTCTGCCAAAAAATTATTAATCATTTCAATGGCACAAACATTGTCTTTACATTGATTTAAATCCACAGCTTGATTAAACAAATCTTCTAACGAAGAATTAGTTTCACCTGGAATATTCATTAATGCAAAATCGTTTTTTTCAT
>JAZUSR010000082.1:0-6097 GCA_045606765.1 Treponema sp. | reverse complement strand
GCTATAGATTCTTCAGAGGCTATGGGAAAATTTGCATTCCTTCCTGCCGCAATAGGAATTGCCTTGGGTATGGCGTTTTTGTTTTTACTTGATATGATAATTCCTCACCTTCACCCAACCTCAGACACTCCAGATGGTCCTGCAAGCAAATTGAAAAAAAATACAATGCTTATGCTTTCTGTAACTTTGCACAATATTCCAGAAGGAATGGCAGTTGGTGTTGTAGCAGCTAGCATGATGTATGGCGAACAAGTTATGAGTTTACAAGCCGCCCTTGCCCTTTCAATTGGTATTGCACTACAAAACTTTCCAGAAGGAGCTATAATTTCTTTGCCACTAAAAAATGCCGGCGGTTCAAAAGGAAAAGCTTTTATAAACGGCGCCCTCTCTGGCATTGTTGAACCAATTGCAGCATTAATTACAATATTTTTATCTCACCTTGTAATTCCAATTTTGCCATATTTTTTAGCCTTTGCAGCAGGTGCCATGATTTTTGTTGTTGTAGAAGAACTAATTCCCGAAGCATCCCAAGGAGAACATTCAAACAATTCCACAATCGGTTTTGGCATTGGATTCATTTTGATGATGATTTTAGACGTGGCGTTGGGGTAATAAAATTAAGAATTATGAATGAGTTTTATTTTTTAAATCGTTCAAAATCTTCTTGTGTAATGTAAAATCCTCTAGTTCTATATTTGTTATCGACATTTATTGCACAGTCAAAAATTGAAATTATGCCATCTATAGTTGTAATATTAGCATTCCATCCTTCGTCTTTTCCAAAGTGTTCATACAGACGTTTCCAATCAGTATAAAGCATAACAGCATTTTTTTCGTTTTTACCTGGCATTGTGGCAATGGCAAAAGTAGCTTCTTTTTTTAATGTAAGAGTTTCTGCTTTGTCTGTAGGTTTTGGAAAATTTTCTCCAGGTTTTAGAGGCATAAGGAATTTTGCGTTTTGCAAAGAATTCATAAGATGACCATAATAAAGTTTAAAAATCAACTGCCCGTCTTCAGTTTCTTGATATCCAAGTTGTGAAATCAATAAGCTCCATCTCATTACATCTGGATTCATAACAGGAATAGAAACTTCTGGAACATTTGAAAAATCTGGAGGAGCTACAAGTTCTTCATTTGTAAAAGAACATTCTTCAATGCTAATTTCAATTCCACAAGCCCCATCCATATAAAAACTTTGTCCTAAAAAATCATGAATACCAGTTTTATCTGCTCCATTTTCGATTTTTCTAATTTCAAAATCTTCGTCTTTTTCTAATGATTCTTCTACAATTTTTAGAAAAGGTTTTGTATAAATGCGAATTTGTGGAGGTGTACAAACATATTGGTCTTTTTGTTGAAATGTTTTAGAAAATAAATAAGGACAGCCTGTGGTTTTAGAAAATACAACAAAAATCTCATCAAGATTAAAAAGTTTTTGCTTTATTGCATTTTGAATTTTTTTGATTCTTTCAGTAATTAAATTTTTTAATTCCGGTGATGTTGTAAAAAGTTTTTCCATAGCCCAACATTCAAGGCGAATCATTTCTACAGCATCAGTTATACTCATTTGTTGTAATTCTTCATCTGTTAATTTTAGTGGATTTTGAGCAACAAAATTGTCCCCAATTTTATTTACATATTCATTATAGGCGTCTTTTGAAGAAAATTCTTCATCATCATTTATTAAAGGAAGCGTTATTTTAATTTGATTATTTTCGATATTTGTATTTTGGTTAAAATTTGAATCAGTTTGTGTTTTTATATTTTTTGATTCTTCAATTTTATTTTTTCGATTTGTTATTAAAAAATTTATTGCACAAACAGCGATTATAATAAAAATAGCTACAATAAAAAGGATTATTAGTTTTTTTACCATATTTCTCTCCATACATTTTTTTATAATGTTTCTTATAATATTATATGTTCTGTAAAAAATCAACAATTTGTTTGATTGTGTTGTCAAAGAACTCCTTCTGTACGGAGATTGGTAGTTATTTTAATTTCCAAAATATTCTTTTGGATCGATTTCACCTACAAGTTTTAGAGAAATTCTTCCGTTATCAGATTCTTCAGTTTCAGTTTTTTCACTTACTGGCCATGGCTCTGGTAATTTTTTTCTTTCTTCCTCTGACAGAAATTTTGATAAATCCACTAAAAATGGTTCAATAAATTCTGACATTAGTTTTGCTTTATTCCATGATAAATATGGTATCTCTATTCCAGGAGTAGTTTTTTTTTCTTCTGACCAAAATGGAAGTATTTTTAAATATGAATAGTCTGTTTCTCTTGGATTCATAATTAACATTAACTCACAATTTTTATATTTGTTTTTTATAAATTTTTTCCATGTTTCATAATCATCAATAGTGGCGGTTCTTAATGTTGTTATTATCCATGAAATCCAGTTTTTATTAATTATTATTGAATGATTAATCAATCCCATTATATCAGTTGAGGCATTAATTTCTAATTCATTATTTTCTAATTCATCAAAACTATATTCAAAACTTACACTCATTATTTTACCTCTTTTACATATACTCGTTTAATTTTTTCTGTAACATCATTTACAACTTCGAATCTGAATATTTTAATATTTCGATAATCTCTCATTTCTGCTATTTCAAAATCTTTATAGTTCGCGTCATTTTTCGTATTGTATTTATTAACCAAATAATCCATTCTTTTTTTTAATCATTTCAGTTATTTCTTTGCATCTGAACCTATTTCAACTATAGAAATTGGTGCCTTTGTATCACTTGTTATTTCAAAACGATATATTTTCATCTCTCCAGTAGCCTGTAAACGGTCAATGTTGAAATTGTAATCGGTTCCACCTATTTCTGGAGGCTAAATCAAAAAAATGTTGATATAATATTAAAATGCTCGTAGTCTTTTTAGTACATTATTATAAGCCTCTTCTTCATTTTGAAAAGTTCTTACCTTTCCAAATACAGCAGCTCTCTCATCGGTCGTATAAACAAGGAAATCATTCTCTTTTTTTACAAGATATACTGTATTACATAATAAATTATTTTCATCAAAACAAATATTATTTAATTTTTCATTTTTAAGAATTGTATTAAATTCATTATAATCCATAATATACCTCTATTTTAATTAAATAAGTGTGTTGTGAGGAAAAAAAACTATAATGAAGCAAGAATTTTATCAGTTCGTAGTCGTTCTATTAAGTTTTCTAAAGCTGATGATTCATTATCGAAAGTGACTTCTGAACCTGTTACACATGAAGCTCTTTCACTAGTTGCATATACTATCCAATTCTGATTTTTTTTTGTCAAAACTAATTCATCAGATCTAAGATTATTTTCATCATATAGATTATAATTTTTTAATCCCTCTTCATTAACTATTTCCATGAATTCATTTTTTGTCATATATTAATCTCCTAATAATGGTCAAGTTCAATATCATAACTTTCCATTTTCAGGTTTTCATCCTTTACTTTTTGTTCAAATTCTTTCCTTGTCATACTTTCCTACTATTTTTTTTCAGTAATGATACCTATTTATGATTAAACAGATCTCTCATTCTATTCATCTGCAATGTTTTTATTATATCATACATTTCATTCTTTTATGCAGCTGTAGTTTATTTCAAATATCCGCCATAGCACCAGCCCAATGTTCCTGCTCGGATTGTCCGTCCATCGCGGTCTTTTGCACCTGACTGAACTTCTACTTTTACCCAGTTGCTGTTTATGCCGTCTATGTTTTCTGCTTTGCCTAGTTCAAGGATTTTTACTTTTGTGCCATCAGACATTACTGTAATAATCTCTGATGTTGTTGCCTCAGCTGAGCGGAGTTTTAGGTTTTCGGAAACTGTCATTGTTTTGTTTGGAGTGACATTTGTTGTTGATGTTGAAACTGTTTTAACAGAAGATACATCTTCGTAGTCGCAAGTGCCGTCGGCGTGGCGAGGCCAGGTGACTTTGGAAAGATCGCATTTATTAGTTGTAATAAGATTTTCTACTTGTTTGTAGGTTTCATCCGAGACCTTACAAAAACTATAAAATAAATGTTTAGAATCCTCTTGATTAAAATAAATATTTAAATAATCACCTTCAAATACAAAAATAAATATAAAATTATTAAATTCGCGAACTGGATTCCAGTTTATTGGACAAATAGAATCTGTTTGTTTATTAAAATCAGTATCTTCTGAGCCTGAAAAAATAATTTTATTATTTTTAATTTCTAAATCATCTATTATAAAAATATGATCTTTTCCTATTATTATTCTTTTCTGATTTTGTGAACTTGAATAATATACTTTTATTTCATCCATTGTAAAAATTGATTCCCAATTTATTATTCTATCTCCATCCATGTCTGAAACAGAAAAATCTTTGTAAACATCAGAATAATTATGAATTGTATCTTTGTTTTGTGATTTTAGAACATTCAATAAAAAGGGATATATGTATTTCTCATTATCAAATTTTTTTACAATATTTGAGAAATCATTTTGTGGAAACATTGCAAATAAAAATAATAAATAATATAACAAAAATAGAATTTTCTTTTTCATACTATTTTCTCCCTTTCCATTCCTCTTTATGATTAAACAGATTTCTGATTCTATTCATCTGCAATGTTTTTATTATATCATATGCAATTTATTTATTTCAAATATCCCCCGTAGCACCAGCCTATATTACTTTTTGTTGCTTCGCTCTAAATATTCTTTCGGAAGCTCGAGTCCAGCTGGTACATTATTTGTACGGATAAAACTTTCATAGAGCTTTACCCATTCTGCTGAGACTTGGATTAAATCGAAACAAATTTTCTTTGTTTTACCGTTATATACTTTCATTTCTTTGCCATTAATTTCTATTATGAATTTTACAGGATTTCCATTTTCAATGTGAGGCAAGTTTTCTTTGTAGATATCCCATGTAATATCTTTGTCAGAGGCTTCTACATCTGGATATGCAACTACTTCGTATTTTGTGTCTGATACTTTTTTTACTGATTGAAATTTAAAAATACATAATGCAATTAAAGGTGTATAAATTCCCATTCCAGAATTTGATAATACTAGAGATGAAACTTGTGGAATGTCTTTATACCATACATCTGGAGTAATATCTCCATCCCAATTTGCTCGTTCAGATTCTCCTTTAAGAATCAAATCTCTGTCTTGCTTTTTTAATGCGTCAAAATACCAAATTGGGATTAAACGTGGACAAGAATTACTTTCAACGTCTGAATAAACAAAATCGTTGGGAAACTCATCATTATTTGAAATTTTGTAACTTTTACTATCAACAAACTGATTGTCATTTACAGCAAGAAAACTAATACCAAAATGTTCTTGATATATATCAATTGAATACTTTTCACCTTTATGTACAGAAAGATTTAGCTTCATTAATTTATCCTGTACCTCATTATATTCATATACTGGAGAATCCTTTATTATTTCGTAGTCTACATTTATTAGATATGATGGCGTTCTCCACAACTGTATATCTTGTGCAAACAAGATTATACCAGAAATTAATACTAACAAACTTGATAATAGTTTTTTCATTTTAATACCTTCCTTTCCATTCTTCTTTATGATTAAACGGATTTCTCATTCTATTCATCTGCAATGTTTTTATTATATCATATGCAATTTATTTATTTCAAATATCCACCATAGCACCAGCCGACAGTACCAGCTCGGATTGCCCGTCCGTTCCGGTCTTTTGCACCTGACTGAACTTCTACTTTTACCCAGTTACTGTTTATGCCGTCGATATTTTCTGCTTTTCCCAGTTCCAAGATTTTTACTTTTGTACCGGCTGACATTACGGTAATAACCTCTGATGTTGTTGCCTCAGCTGAGCGGAGTTTTAAGTTTTCGGTAGCGGTCATTGTTTTGTTTGGGACGACGTTTGTTGTTGGTGTTGAAACTGTCTTTTTACTTCCGTCGTAATCGCAAGAACCGTCGGCGTGGCGAGGAAGGGAAACATTTTTTTCATTAAATTTATTGTTGTTTATTGGATAAATTAAATTACCTAATTCAAAATTAGTTTTTGCATTAAATTTTACAAAACTATAAGAAAAAAAATTATCAGATTTTATAT
>JAZUSR010000081.1:0-15994 GCA_045606765.1 Treponema sp. | reverse complement strand
CATGAATTTACACGATAGAGATATTAGATGGATCGCTCTTGCGGAAGGCAAACAAATTGGACTTCAAGAAGGTGCTGAACTAACAAAAATTGAAACTGCAAAAAATATGATTTTACAATCAGTAGGAACTTTAGAACAAATATCTTCAGTTACAGGACTTTCTGTAGAAGAAATTAACAAATTAAAAGAAGAATTAGATTGTAAATAAATATTATCTATCCTCTGTACAGATGGTCAAGACACACTACGTTCAAGGTCTTGACTCATCTGTTTCGTGGTTAGAAAAAAAATTATCTAACCACGATACGTCATTGTCAAGGCACGTTCGCATTAGCTCACTTAAAGTCTTGACAACGCCGTTTCGACAATAAAAAGAACATTTTCTATTGTCGATAATAATTAATCAAACAGCCGGCGAGGATGATTTTGCGTTCGTCGTCTGTAAGGTCGCCCATTGTAAGTTCAAATTCTGTAATTGTTCCGTCTTTTTTGATTGCATAAGCTTTTGTTGTAGAAAGTTTGTCTGTAATCATTTTTTTAACGTTTGGAACAAATACGTAATCATCGTTTGCAAATGGAAGATTTTTGTCACCGTCTTTGTAAATAAATGGCAACATTCCCCAGTTGATTAAGTTTGAACGGTAGCGTTTTGTTGCGTATTCGTTTGCAATGTTTGCCCATCCGCCTAAAACTTTTTGACAACTTGCAGCTTGTTCACGAGCCGAACCATCACCTGGTTTTACAGCAAAAATTGTTGAACCAAATCCTGCTTTAGAAACACGACCTGCCATATCTGCATATTTTGCGTCAAATGCTTTTACAACATTTTCAACTTCTGCTTTTACATCATCTGTTAAATCACGAACTGCTTTTGCTTTTCCAACATAAGCAGGATCTCTACGGCTCAAAGTAAATTCTGCAAGTCCTAGTGGATTTGAACGGAATGATGAAGTTTCGCCAGAAGGAATTAATTCGTCTGTTGTTGTAACTGGGTCGTGAATTTCTGAAACAACTTTTACAAGTAAGTCGTCGCTTAATTCTTTCATTGCTGGCCAGTCTTTAATATTTGGTCCAAATTGAATTTCTACTTCTGGATGTGCAACGCCTTTTGAATCATAAACGCGTTTTTCGTAAATTCCTTTATCAAAGAAATATTTTTTACCACTAAATTCTGTATCAAATTCTGTTGCTGGTGTTAAGAAACCTTTGTTTGCGGCTGTTGCGGCAATTGAACGAGCGTCCATAAGTGCAACGCTAGAAAGCTGACCGTTTTGAATTTTTGAACCTTCTCTGTTAGGGAAGTTTCTTGTTGAGTGACGAATACTAAATGCACCGTTTGCTGGTGTATCCCCTGCTCCAAAACATGGTCCACAGAATGCAGTTTTGATAATTGCACCTGCACTAACAAGACTACTAAATGCACCGTTTTTCATTAATTCCATATAAACTGGCATACTTGCAGGATAAACGTTCAACAAGAATTTTCCATTTCCTGTGTCTTTTCCTTTTAAAATGTCTGCTGCAGCACAAATGTTTTCAAATCCACCACCAGCACAACCTGCAATTACACCTTGGTCAACGTAAAGTTTTCCATCAATAACTTTTTCTTTTAACGAATATTGAACTTTATCGCCAAAACTAACTTTTGCACGTTTTTCTGTTTCAGCAAGAACGTCTAAGAGATTTTTGTTAACTTCATCAATTGTATATGCGCAACTTGGGTGGAAAGGAAGAGCAATCATTGGGCGAATTTCAGATAAATCAATTTCAATTGCACCATCATAATAAGCGCCATCAGTTGGATTAAGTTCTGCATAATCATTTTCGCGACCATGAATTGCATAAAATTCACGAATTTTGTCATCTGTTGCCCAAATACTAGAAAGACAAGTTGTTTCTGTAGTCATTACATCAACACCAATTCTAAAATCTGCACTTAAAGAAGCAACACCAGGACCAACAAATTCCATTACTTTATTTTTTACATAACCGTTATCAAAAACCGCTTTAATAATTGCCAAAGCAACGTCTTGTGGACCAACACCAGCAACTGGCGCACCTGTTAAATAAATTGCAACAACACCAGGCATATTTACATCGTAAGTTTTTCCCAAAAGTTGTTTTGCAAGTTCTCCACCACCTTCTCCAATTGCCATTGTTCCCAAAGCACCGTAACGAGTGTGGCTATCTGAACCTAAAATCATATCGCCACATTTTGCAAGCATTTCACGAGCAAATTGGTGAATTACAGCTTGATGTGGAGGAACGTAAATTCCACCGTATTTTTGAGCACAAGTCAAACCGAACATGTGGTCGTCTTCGTTGATTGTTCCACCAACTGCACAAAGCGAGTTATGACAGTTTGTTAAAACGTAAGGAAGTGGGAATTTTTCTAAGCCAGAAGCACGAGCAGTTTGAATAATTCCAACGTATGTAATATCGTGAGAAGTAATTTTGTCAAATTTAATTTTTAATTTAGAAGCATCACCGCTTGTATTGTGTTTTTGTAAAATTGAATAAGCAATTGTTTTTTTTGCACCGTCAGCTGCATTTGCTCCAGCCAAATTTTCTACTAATTTTCCATTAGAAAGATAAGCACCTTTTTCCCAAAGTTTCATATTTTTTTCCTTAGATTGAATTATTGAATATTTTTATTGAAAAGATTCTAGCACAAATTTTATGACTTTACAACTATTTCAATTTATACAAACACAAGACATTATATCAACCACGACTCCTCGCGCAACAATGGATGATAGTCTTAAAAAGAAATTTACGCGAGGCTAGTCCCTTACTCTCTTTTTACACAGAGTTTGCCATGCAAACTCGTGCCTCGCGCAACTAGAGATTTTTGTAAGGAAAAGAAATTTACGCGAGGCTGATTTCCTTTTCTTTTTGGTCACAGAGTTTGTCATGCAAACTCGTGCCTCGCGCAACAATGGATGATAGTCTTAAAAAGAAATTTACGCGAGGCTATTAACCAATCCCCACAATATACCGATAATTTATATATGAAAATTAATTTTAAATTTACACTTTTTTTATTATTAACATTCACTTCAATAGAAATATTCGCAAAAAATTCAGATAAAGAGCCAGAAATCATTTTTAATTATCCTTATGAATATCGCCTAATTTCAAATGACATTAAAAATGTTAATAAACCATATCAAAAAGATGACTATATTATTTTTACTCAAGAAAAAGGTCCTCGCCATATAGGAATTGCCTTCGACTTTGAAGGTTATAAGACAATTCACTCATATATGAAAAAAGCTTCATATGATATTAACGGAAAAGAAAAAGATTATTGCTACTTCTATATTCTTGAACTACCTCGAGGAATTGAGGAAATTTCTTATCGCATAATTGTTGATGGTATTTGGGCAACTGATCCAACTAATGAAAATAAATTCTACAACCCTTATACAGGTATCGAAGTTTCAAAGTTATATGTAAAAAACAACCATATCAATGAAACTAATAAAACAGAAAACGGAGTACATTTTATTTATCAAGGTGAATCAGGGAAAAAAATTCGTCTTGCAGGAACTTTCACAAACTGGGATTCATCAATTTATGAACTAAAAGAAACAAAATATGGTTATTACGAATTATACCTTCCTCTTCCTAAAGGAACATATTATTATGCTTTCTACGATGGAACAAAGTCCTTTGTTGATAAAACAAACTCTCGTAGAGCTTGGTCAAAAGAAGGCAGAGAAACATCAATGATTGTTGTAGAATAATACGTCCGGTCAAGGCACGCTTTGCTCAAGACCTTGACTCGGCCGTTTTTAGGGTTTGTATTAAACCCTAAATCAAAAATTATTAAAACTTAAATTTCGACGCAAGAGAAGATAAATCACTCATTGAGCCAAGACCACCAAGTCCAGCTCCACCCATACCACCAGCACCACCTGCAAGTTGATTCATAAGTTTTGCCTGCATTCCTTTATTGCGAGTAAGTTTTTTCATTGCAAGTTTTGTTTTTTCAAATTGTTTAATTAATTTGTTTACTTCAGCAACAGAAGTACCAGAACCTTTTGCAATTCGCTTTCGACGGCTAGGTCCAATAATTAAGTGATTAGCTCGTTCTTTTTTTGTCATTGACTGAATAATTGCTTCTTGATGTTTCATTCCAGCAGTGTCAATATCACGACCTTGCATTGCAGATGCCATTCCCGGCATCATTTCCATCAATGATTGCATAGACCCCATTTTCTTAACTTGCTGAAATTGTTCAAGCATATCATCAAGAGTAAACTCATTGCGAGCCATTTTTTCTTCTAGTTTTTTCGCCTGTTCAATATCAACTTGTTCTTGAGCTTTTTCTACAAGAGAAACAATATCACCCATTCCAAGAATTCGGCTAGCAATTCGTTCAGGATGGAATACTTCAAAATCCTCTGTTTTTTCTCCAGTACCGATATACAAAATTGGCTTTTCAGTAATTGTCTTTAAAGAAAGAGCGGCACCACCTCGAGCATCAGAGTCAAACTTTGTAAGAATTACACCAGAAAGGCCAAGCTGTTCATCAAAAGATTTTGCAATATCAACTGCATTCTGACCTGTCATAGAATCTGCAACAAGTAAAACTTCATCTGGATTAACAGCTTTTTTGATATTTACAAGTTCAGCCATCATTTCTTCATCAATTTGAAGACGACCAGCAGTATCAAGAATAATTACATCAAGGCCATTTTTCTTTGCATAATCAATTGAATTTTTTGCAACTTTTACAGCATCTTTTGTATCTTCTTTGTAAACAGGTACATCAATTTTTTGCCCAAGAACACACAATTGATCAATAGCAGCCGGACGAACAAGGTCACAAGCAACTAAAAGTGGACGGCGACCTTCTTTTTTTAATTTTGCTGCAAGTTTATGACTGGCAGTTGTCTTTCCTGAACCTTGAAGACCAAGCATTAAAATTACAGATTGAGTATCAGGTCCTTTTAATTTAAGTTCTGTTTTTTCATCTCCAAGCATCGAAACAATTTTGTCATAAATAATTTTGACAAATTGTTGCCCTGGATCTACAGCTTTTAATACTTTTTCACCTTTAGCTTCTTCAATTGTAGAATTAACAAATCGTCTAACAACACGAAGATTTACATCGGCTTCAAGTAAAGCCATTTTAATTTGTTCAACTGTATCTTCAATGTTTTTTTCAGTAATTGTTGACTTACCACTAATTGTACGAATTATGTTACTAAAAGTATCTGTAATTTTCTCTAACATTTATTTTTCCTTATTATCGAATTTGATTGAATTATTATAAAAACGAATTAATAATTTATTAATTCTTCAAGACATTCTTCAGGAGTTTTTTCTTTATTTAAAATCTTAAACAATGCATCACAAATTGGAAGTTTTAGTCCTTTAATTAAAGAAATTTGATGAACATATTTACAAGCAATTGCCCCTTCTGGTAGATATCCAACTTTATGAACATTTGTAATCAAATCATCAAGATCGTTAAACTGATCTAATAATCCAAGTTTAATTACATCTTGACCAAAACGTCTATTTCGTCCGAACTTAGATTTACAAGTTACATCCAAATCTCCAACACCACTGATTGAAGTAAAAGTCTGTGGATGAGTCGATCCCATAGCCATTCCAATTTTTTGAATTTCATTCAACCCAGAAGCCATAAGTAAACTTTCTGTATTATCTCCAAAAATCTCACTTGTTTCAGAAAGAGCATCAAGCATTCCATATACACATGCTATAACATTTTTTACGGCAGCACAAACTTGAACACCAATTGTATCAAAAGAAGCATATGCCATAATCCCTTTAGAACAACGAAGCACATCTCTTACAAAAATTGCATTTCGATGATGCAAACTTGCTGTAATAAGTCCTGTAATTTTTCCTTTTGCAACTTCTTCTGCATGACTTGGACCTGCAATATAAACTGTTGCATCTTTATAACAATCCGGCAATGCTTCTTCCATAGTTTCAAGAACAAATTTTGGAAGACCTTGTTCATTTGGAACAAAACCTTTTGTAAGAGACGCAATTATAGTTTTTCCATTTGCAACATTTGGAACATCAACAAATTTTTTAATAGTTGATGCCAAATATAATGATGGACTACCTAAAATTATGATATCTTTATCCGTAGCAATTTTTTTAATATCAGTACTTGCAATAATTGATTCTTCTAATTTATAACCTGGTAAAAAACGTTTATTTTCATGTTCTTTATTTATTGATTCAACGACATCTTCTTCCATTGCCCATAGTTCAACTTTGTGACCACCACGAGCAATTGCAGTTCCTAAGGCAGTTCCCCAAGCACCTGCACCGATAATTCCAATTGAATAGTTTTCCATAAATTTATTTCCTTCTAAAAAATGAAAACTTTTTAACTATTTATTAAGTATACAACAAAAAATATAAAAACTCTAGTACATAAAAAAAATGTACCTCAAAACCTTGAGATACATTTTCATATTACAAAAAAAGCAAAAAATTAAAATAAAGATGCTAAAGTATCATTCCAATCAATAATTTCTTCAGGTTTAAAAAACAATGAAATTTCGCGAGCAGCACTTTCATCACTATCGCTTGCATGAATTACATTGTACTGAGTGTGCATACAAAAGTCTCCGCGAATTGTTCCTGGAGCAGCTTCAGAGGGTTTTGTTGAACCACAAAGCTTGCGAACTAAAGTAACACAATCATCACCTTGCCAAACCATTGCAACTACAGGACCACTTGTGATATATGATACTAGTTCACCAAAAAATGTTTTTTCAGAATGCTCAGCATAATGCTTTTTTGCAAGCTCTGTATCAATATTCATCATTTTTAAGCCAATTAATTTTAGGCCTTTTTTTTCAAGACGAGAAATAACTTCGCCTACCAAACGTCGATTTAAGACACCTGGTTTTAACATACTAAAACAACGTGTTTCCATGGAAACTAGTATAATATATTTTTAATTATCTTTTCAAGGTATCCTAATTAATGAATAATTTTTACAATTATTCTCTAAGATTTACAATCATTTTTTTATAAAAATGGTGCTTCTATTTTTATGACACATTTATGATTAGGATGAAATTTTGCAACATGTAACGAAATTTGTTCCATAATATAAGAATCATCAATTTTACATTCATAAGGCTTTACAAGATCAAACAAAACATTTGTATGAGTTAAACCAGGAACAATTCTTAAATCGTGAATAGTCAAATTACAATCTATTTTAGATGCAAATTCTTTAATTAAGTCTTTAAGTTGATGAACTTCTTTTGAATCAACATCAATTGGATCCATATGAATTGTCGCAATACAATTAAATTTTTCTGACAATTCTACTTCAATATTATCAATTTCATCATGAATCTCAAAAATATTTTGTTTACCATCAACTTCCGCATGCAAAGAAACCATCACTCTTCCAGGTCCATAATCATGAACAATTAAATCATGAATTCCAATTACCATAGAATGAGACATAACACATTCTTCAATCTTAGTTACGAACTCCTTTTCCGGCGGTTGTCCAAGTAAAGGCTGAATTGTATCACGAACAGAATCAATTCCACTTTTCAAAATAAAAAATGAAACGATTAAACCTGCAATTCCATCAACTGGAATTTTTGTAAAGTTCATCATATAAATAATTGAAGAAATTAAAACTATAAATGTTGAAATTGTATCTGACAAACTATCTTTTGCAGTTGCTTCCATCGATGCAGAATTAATTTTCTTTGCAACTGAATGATTAAAAAAATACATATAAGTTTTTACTAAAATTGAAATCATCAAAATGCAAATTGACAACATCGAACTTTTAATTAATTTGGGATTTAAAATTGATTCAATCGAAGACTTAAGCAATTCAAATCCCATCATTAAAATTAAAAATGAAACAAATAAACCTGTTATGTATTCAAATCGCCCATGACCAAAAGGATGATCTCTATCAGGTTTTTTTCCAGATAATTTAAATCCTAAAATTGTTACAATAGAAGCACCTGCATCAGAAAGATTATTCATCGCATCTGCTGTAATCGCAATTGATTTTGAAATAATTCCAGCAAAAAGTTTTATCAAAAACAAAAATACATTTAACACAATTCCATAAGCACCAGCTAATGTTCCATAGCGCTGTCTTACTTCAGGATTTTTTACATCCTCGGGAGTCTTAATAAAAATTTTTATCAATAATGCAAACATTTGTTCATTATACAAAGAAAACTAATTCAAGTCATCTAATTATTTAATGAATAATTTAAAATCTCAAAATGATCAAATGCCATATTATCTTCTTTTATAGAATTTACATCTACCCAATTTGCATATAAAGCATCACTATTTGCAATTGGTTTTACATCATTTTCGTTTACCACAACTTTATAAGCTATACTTATCACCCAACCTCGTGGATCACGATTTTTTATACTAGTGATTTTTACAAGATTTTTATTTGTAATTTTTAAAGATACAGAAGTTTCTTCTTTAAGTTCTCTTGAAGCAGCTTCTTCTATAGTCTGATCACTTGGTATATAAAAACCACCTGGCAAAGCAAGTTTATTTACAAAAGGATGGTCTGCACGATTTATAAGTAGAATTTTAGAACAATCTTGATTGAAAATTAATAAATCAACTGCTACTGACGGTGCGTCGAATTTCTTTCTGTCATATTTTGAAAGATAAATACCTTCACCTTTTTTATCATCAAGAATTCTATCTGACATTGCAAACATTTCAACAATACTTCGCTGACTATAAAACAATGGAATTATTCCATACAAATGGGCTGCTCCATAATCCGTAAGCATAAATGTGTCTTCATCGATAAATTCCATCAAATAATTTTTTGTCAAAAAATCAATTTGTTCTTTATAAATTTCTTTAAAATCTTCGTTAAATCGATTTTTATAAGATTTTAATGAAATATAACCAAAATAGAACATTACAGACAATGCTTTTGCACGAACTTCTTCTATAGGCATATTTGCAATATCATTAATTGGTAAAATATTTTTATCAATTGAATCAAAATATTTATCTAACTTATGATCTACACAACCTAAATTATATGCTAAATAATTTCCTACAAAAGATTGTGCACCTAAACCAAATCCAATATATGATGTAGCATCTACAACCCTTTTTGTTAAGTAGCTAGAAGTTCCCAAGTCTCCAGGAATTTTACTAAAAGTATTTTTCCCATTGTTTGCAATATAACCTGCTTCTTTTAAAAGTCTATAAGCAATATCGTATTGTCGATTTATTTTATACAATGTAACACCTTGAGACTCTGCTTCTAATGAGGTTCCTTTATATCTGTTTCTATATAATGTTATAAATTCAGGATTTAATGCAATTGTATATTTTATAGTATTTGCAAAATCTTCATCAGATTGATTTAAAAATCCATACATTAAATCAATGTTTAATCTATCAAATCCTGCTTGGCGAATATTTTTTACAGCTTTTTCATAAATTGATGTAGAACCTTCCCTACCCAATGATTCTAAAAGTTTTTCAGAAACAGTTTGAAATCCCATTGAAATACGATTATATCCAAGCTCCTTAATTGCTTTAATCTTTTCAAAATCATTTGCAGCAATAACAGGAGTTGTTTCTATGCTCAAATAAATATTGTCTTTTAGATTGAATTTATTAATAGAATCAGTAATTAATTTTAAATTTTCAATAGAGATAAATGATGGAGTCCCTCCGCCCAAATCAAATCCAACAACAGGTTTTTCTTTTATAATTTTTCTATACATTTCTATTTCTTTTAAAAGATACGAAACGTATTTATTTTGAATTTCTTCTGAAGGTTTTTCATTTAATACAACATATTCACAAAATTTACATCTAGCTTGACAAAATGGTATATGTACATAAAGACAAATTTCTTCTAATGATTCAATATTTTCTTTTACTACTTTGTAAATTTCGTCGGTATCTTCTAATTCGTACTGCTTTAAAGAAGTTGGTCTAAGTGGATATGCAGTATTGCAATAGTGATGAAACTTAATTCCTCTTTCAAAAATTTCTTGACAATTCATAAATTCACTCCATAAAAAAAAATTGCTTAAATTGTAACATAATTATCAACGATTTTAAAGATGCAAAAACTTTAATACAAGTTAAGAAAAGAATTTTGGCCACCATAGACGAAGTTTATTTTTTTCAATATAATTTTAAAACTATGAGTAACAATAATGAAAATGTAAGAGACCCATTACTTTGCCATTGGGCAGATCAAATGGCAGATAAAATTATTCGGGAAAAAGGTGATTTAGATTCGTACACTTGTGCTTCCGGAATTACACCTTCTGGAACAGTTCACCTTGGAAACTTCCGCGAAATTATTACTGTAGATTTAGTTGTAAAAGCTTTGCGTTCCCGCGGCAAAAATGTTCGCTTTATATATTCTTGGGACGATTATGATGTTTTCCGTAAAGTTCCAGCAAATATGCCTGAACCAGAAACTTTGGAAAAATATTTGCGTTATCCAATCACAATGGTTCCAGACACAACTGGCCGTAACGAAAATTATGCTCGTCACCACGAAGTTGATATTGAACAACAACTTCCTCGTGTTGGTATTGAACCAGAATTTTTGTACCAAGCTAGCCGATACCGTGCAAATAAATACGCAGAAGGTATGAAAAAAGCAATGCAAAATCGTGATGTTATTAAAGAATGTTTAAATGAATATCGTGATGATGCACACAAAATGAAGCCAGAAGATGTTTATTGGCCAGTTGCAATTTTCTGTGGCAAATGTAACAAAGATACTACAGAAATTACTGAATATGATGGCGAATATGGCATTTCTTATAAATGTGAATGTGGCCACTTGGAAACAGCAGATATTCGTGAATTCAAAGGGGCAAAGCTTGGTTGGCGTGTTGACTGGCCAATGAGATGGAATGAAGAAAAAGTTGTTTTTGAACCAGGTGGAAAAGATCACATCAGTCCAGGTGGAAGTTACGATACAGCAAAATTAGTTTCAAAAAGAATTTATGATTGGGATGCACCAGTTACAATGCGCTACGACTTTGTAAACTTAAAAGGTGTTCCTGGAAAAATGTCTTCTTCAAAAGGAAAAGTAATTGCTCTTCCTGATGCTTTGGATGTTTACCAAGCAGAAGTTCTTCGTTATCTTTTTGCAGGAACTCGTCCAAATACAGAATTTGCAATTAGTTTTGATATGGATGTTTTAAAAGTTTACGAAGACTACGATAAAACAGAACGCATTGTTTACGGAATTGATAAAGCAAAAAATGACGAACAATTCAACAAAGAAAAACGCATTTATATGCTTTCTCAAATTGATGGACAAATTCCACAAACAATGCCATATCAAATTACATTCCGTATGCTTACAACATTGCTTCAGATTTATTCTGGTGATATTGATAAAGTAATTTCTTCTTTGGGCGATGTAAAACCTGAACAGGAAGAAAGACTTCGTCGTCGTGCTGCTTGTGCTTGGTTCTGGATTCAAAACAGTGCTCCTTCTTGTGCAGAAGAATTCTGTTTTGCATTAAGAACAGACGGAAGCAAAGCAGATTTACAAGGTGATCTGTTAACTGCTGTAAAACGCATTCGTGATGAAGTTGTTCCAAAAATTGATACTTTCCAAATTGACAAAGAATGCCAACAAGCAATGTATGATATTGCAACAGAAATGGGAATTGAACCAAAAGCATTGTTTACAGCAATGTACAACGCTTTAATCAATAAAGATCAAGGTCCTCGCCTTGGAAACTTTATGCGAATTATTGGAAAAGAAAAACTTACAGAAATTTTAAAAGTTTACTAAAAATAATTCATCAAATAAATTTAATAAGGTACTGTAAAAAATAAAACCACTTTTTGTCAGATTTTTTGCAGTACCTATTTTTTTTCTGGAATACATATAATAAAAAAAATTGATAACAAATATGGTAAACTCAATAAAACACCAGATGAAATATTTTTAAAAAGTTCAATACTCTGAATATTACTTGCAACAAACTGTGAGATTCCAAATAGCAACGCCATCAAAATAGAACATAATATTCGACGCTTTCCTAAAAAAACAAGAGCTAGACTTGCCCAACCTATTCCACTAGAAATACCTGGAACAAACGATGATAATCTTAATAGCAAAATTATACCACAAATAGAACTTAAAACACTTGCAATAACCCAAGATAAAACACGATAAAACGATGGACTAACACCACATGATAAAAGAACATTAGAATCACTTCCAGTTATCTTTAAATACAATCCCGCTTTTGTTTTATTAAAAAAAATTAATGCAATTATACAAATTAAAAAACCTACACATATAGAAGTTACTCTAAAAATTTGCTGACTAAAAACAAAAACTTCACTAATCAAAACACCACGGTTATTAAAAATAATTTGAGATAAAACAGAAACGCAAGATAATAAAAAAATATTTTGGCCAAGTGAAACTATAAAAGAATCAAAATTAAATTTTTCAACAATATAAGAAATAATAAAAACAAAAAGCGCAGGAATAAAAATCGCAAAAATTATCCCAAGTAAAAAATTATTAAACTTAACAGTAACAGCAAAACAAATAAACGCACTTAATGTAATCAGCCCATCAATAAAAAAAATCATACGACCTGCATATTCAGAAGATAAAGCCGCAATTGTTGCAATTATCAATGGAAAAGAAGATGCGAAAATAAATAAAACTAATTCCATTTTTTCCTCTTAAATTCAGTAAACATATAAAAAATTTTTGCAAAAAAACTTTTTCCAGCAATTATAAAAATAATAGTTCCTTGTAGAATACCTGAAAAATCAAAACCTAAATTATTCATCAATGAAAAACGACTTACACTTGTTAAAAGCCATGATAAGAATAAAGCAGACGGAATTAATAATACTGGGTTTTTCTTAGCTAACAATGCACAAGTTAAAGCATTCCACCCAAGACCTGCAACAAAACCAACATGGCAAGTATAATATTGACCAACAATTGCAACAAAGCCTGTCATCCCATGAAGTGCTCCATCAACAAACATAGAAGAATATAATACTTTTCGATACGAAAGCCCACTGAACTTTGAAAACTCTTCTGCCTTACCCCATAAATCAAGTTCAAAACCATATCGCGTATTAAAAAAAACATAGCAGGAAAAAATACAAAAAAGAGGAACTACAAAAATAAAAGCATTCAAAGATGAAGGCGGTAATATCGAAATTAACCGAACATTTTCTGGAATAAAATCTGTAGCAAGCAAATTCCCTGTTTTACCACGAAACACTCCAGAAATTAAAGAATCTAAAATTGGAATTAGCGCAGCAGAAAAAATATAACTTGCAAGCAAGACACTTACCTTTTTATAATCATTCACAAACGAGGCTAATGCTGAAAAAAAACCTGTTATTAAAATCGTGACAATAAAAGAAAAAATAAAATTAACATAAAATGGCAAACTCGAAAAATTAGAAAGACACAAAGATGCAACAAACCCACCAAGATAAATTTGTCCTTCTCCACCAATATTGTAAAAACCAGAACGAAGTGAAAAACAATTTCCAAGACTACTAAAAAAAATCAAAGTAAACAAACTTAAAAAAGTTCCAACATAATAAGTCGATGAAAAAACTCCAAATAAAAAATCAATCATAGAAATTTTCCACCTTCTAATCTATAAACTTTATGACACAACTCAAAGAGATTTTTTTCAGACGATAAAATCAAAACAGCTTTTCCCTCTTGATTAAGTTGAATAATTTTATTCGAAATATTTTTAATTTTTTCCATATCGAGTCCTGCAAAAGGTTCACATAAAATAAGTAAATCAGGATTAAAAAATAACTCGCGTTCCAAAATTAATCTTTGAAGCATTCCACCAGAAAGACTTTTTATTTTATCATTTTGGGTAGCATCAATTTTTGCATTATCAATAATTTTTTTTACAATTGAATTCAACTTAAAAAAATCTTTCTTATCTACAAAAGGAAAAATTGTTTGGAAAATTGTAATTTCTGGATTTGAACCTCGAATATTCTTATTACTTGGAACAATTCCAATTTTAAAACCATTTTTTTTAATTAATTCTTTACGCAAAAATAACGGGTTTACTTTTTTAACTACACATTTTTTATTATCTTTGTAAAAAACAATCTCTCCGATGTCAAGATTACAATTCATACCAGTTAAACAATCTTCCAATGTCAATAATCCAGATTCTGACAAGCCATTTATCATTACAATTTGCCCTGACTCAACTTTAAATGAAATATTAGAAATTAAAGGTTTATCAATTGGGCGATAGTTCAGATTTTTTGCTTCAAGAAAAAAATTCGAATTCAATTTTATTGATTCTTTTAGATTGCTTTTATTTTCTTTAAAACTATTTTCTCCTTCTCTAAAAATTGATTTTGTTATTAAATCGACAATTTTATTTTTATCATTTGACTTTTGAATATCACAAAAAGCATTTATCAATTTTCCTTTTTTTAGTAAATAAATATCATCAACATATTCTATAATCTCTTTTTTTGAATGAGTGATTACAATTACACAAATATTTTTTTCTTTTAATTTTTTTAACTGTTCATAAAGATTTTTTCTTTCAACATCATCTAAATATGCTGTAGGTTCATCTAAAATCAAAACATCAAAATCATATAATAAACAATTTAGCAACGATGCATAAAATCTTTCGTTTGGTCCAATATTTTTTGCAATCGAATCCAATTTTAGACTCGGACACCAAGTTTTTTTTAATTCCAATAATCTGGAAAAATTTTCTTTATTATCTTTATGCCCAAGAAAAATATTTTGCCTCACAGAAATTGATTCAGCAATTAATGGCCGTTGCTCTACAATTTTTATTTTTTCGTTAATCGTAAAGAAAATTTTTCCAGTTGTAGGTTGAAGACGGTTAGAAATAATTTTGGCAATAGTAGATTTACCAGCTCCGTTTTCACCAAATAGAGCATAAATTTTTCCATTTGAAAAAGATAAATTAATATCATCAAGTGCGACTTTTTTTTCAAAAGATTTTGAAATATGCTCTAAAATAATTGCCAAAATTATTTTCCTTTAAACAAATTAATTTGAGCTGCAATTTCGTTACGAACATTTTCTGGAACGGTTTGAATATACAAAGGATCATCATCAACAAACTTAATATAACCTTCTTTAATTCCAACTGACTTTGCAGTTCCCCATTGAATTTTATTATTTAAATAATCTAAAGTAAGCTCTTTGCATAACTTTTCTTGAAGATTCACCACACATGAAATTACAAGATTTGGTGCTGATTTATACGTATTCGAATCAAATCCACATAAATAAAAATTATGTTCTTTGGCACTTGCGATCACCCCTTGAACTGCTCCTCCACAAATTGGAAGAATTACATCAACTCCGTTCAAATTCATAGCATCTGCTAATTCAGCACCTTTTTTTGCATCCCACCAGTTTCCAACAATTCTAAAATCTACAGTCACATTTGAATTACTAGCATTAGCACCTTTCTTAAATTCTGGTAAAATTTCATTATTCATAATAGGATACTCTTGTGCTGAAATTAATCCAATTTTATTTGACTTTGTCATAAGCCCTGCAATGTAACCGGTTAAATAAGCAGATTCACCTTGCTTGTAACTTACAGTAACCATATTTTCAGAACCTTCAAAAAAGGCATCCGCAAAAATAAATTTTTGGTTAGGAAATTGTGTAAGCAAAGGTTTTATTAATTCAGGTAACGATGGATTAGACGAAAAAATTACATCATATTTTTGAGTAGCTGCAAGTGATGTTATTTGACCAAACCATTCACTTTGATTAGTTCCAGCTTCAAAAACAACCAATTCAACTTTTTTTGATTTAGTTTTTCCAATATTAAATTCTTCAACAGCTTCTTTTACACCTGTAACCATTTTTGCATAAATTGGGCTATCTTCAATAATTCCAGGTACAAAAACTGCAATTGCTTTTGCATCTTTGTCATTTTTTGAA